>NZ_SSYA01000002.1:693052-1039578 GCF_004917065.1 Geomonas ferrireducens | reverse complement strand
GTCGCGGCAAGGTTCGGCGTCCACCTCTCGAAGCCGGGCAACGGCGTTTCGCACCAGGTGCACCTTGAGCGCTTCGGGGTTCCCGGAACCACGCTTCTCGGCGCCGACTCCCACACGCCGACCGCGGCAGGGATGGGACAGCTCGCCATCGGCGCGGGAGGGCTCGACGTGGCCCTCGCCATGGCAGGGTACCCGTTCCATCTCACCTGCCCGAAGATCTTCGGGGTGAAGCTCATCAACCGCCTGCAGCCGTGGGTGTCGGGTAAGGACGTCATCCTCGAGATGCTCAGGCGCCACAGCGTGAAGGGAGGGGTAGGGAAGATCATCGAGTACTACGGTCCGGGTGTGGCGACCCTTTCGGCTACCGACCGGGCGACCATCGGGAACATGGGGGCGGAGCTTGGCGCCACCAGCACCGTCTTCCAAAGCGACGAGAACACCCGTCTGTTTCTCGAGGCGCAGGGGCGCGGCGAGCTCTGGCGCGAGCTTATGCCCGACCCGGACGCGACCTATGACGAGCACGACGAGATCGACCTAGCCCAGGTGGTCCCGCTGATCGCCTGCCCCTCGTCGCCCGACAACGTCGTCCCGGTCTCCGAGATCGAGGGGCTCAAGGTGGACCAGGTCATCGTCGGGAGCTCGGTCAACTCCTCTTTCCGCGACCTCATGACGGTCTGCCGCATCCTCGATGGGCGCAGGATCGCCCAGGGGCTCTCCTTCCACATCAACCCGGGAAGCCGCCAGGTGCTTGAGAACGTGGTTGCCCAGGGGGGCTTCATGATGCTCCTCCTGGCCGGAGGACAGGTGCACCAGCCCGGCTGCTTAGGCTGCATCGGCATGGGGCAGGCACCGGGAACGAACCAGGTGTCGCTCAGGACCTTCCCGCGCAACTTCCCCGGGCGAAGCGGCACCAAGGAGGACCGCGTCTACCTCTGCTCGCCCGAGACCGCGGCCGCCGCCGGCGTATTCGGCGTGGTCACCGACCCGCGCAAGCTCGAGGAACTCCTCCCCTGGCCCGACGTGAAGAACCCGGAGCGCTACCTGGTCGACGATTCCGGCATCGAGACCCCGCCCGAGGACGGCAGCGGCGTCGAGATCGTGACCGGCCCCAACATCGTCCCGTTCCCCGAGTTCGAGGCGCTGCCGGACAGCCTCGAGGTCGAGGTAATCATCAAGGTGGGCGAAAACATCTCCACCGACACCATCATGCCGGCGGGAAACAAGGTGCTCCCGTTTAGAAGCAACATCCCGGCGATCAGCAAGTTCGTCTTCGAGCAGGCCGACCCCGAGTTCTCCCTGCGGGCGACGGAAAAAGGGGCCGGCGCCGTGGTCGGCGGGGAGAACTACGGGCAGGGGTCTTCGCGTGAACACGCGGCGCTTGCCCCGCGCTACCTCGGCATCCGGGTGAAGCTGGCGAAGAGCTTCGCAAGGATACACCGCTCCAACCTGATCAACTTCGGCATCCTCCCCCTCGTCTTCCGCGACCCGGCGGACTACGACCGGATCGCCCAGGGTGACCGCATTTCCATTCCCAAGGTTCGGGAACTGGTGCAGGGGGGGGCGAGCGAGATCCCGGTCTTCGTGAACGGGCAAGAAGTGGTGACCCTGCTGCAGGTCTCGGAGCGCGAGCGCCGTGAACTGCTGGCCGGGGGGCTGCTGAACGCGGTGAAGGAGGAGAGTCATGGCGGAAAAGCTTAGCGATCTGCTCCCGGCTGAGGAGCTAGTTGGATTTTACGAGCAGATGGTGCTCTGCCGCGAGTTCGAGGAGAGTTGTGCCGAGCAGTACTCCAAGGGGCATATCACCGGTTTCCTGCACCTCTACACCGGGCAGGAGGCAGTCGCCGTGGGGTGCACGGCGGGGCTTAAGAAGACGGACTACATGCTCTCCGCGTACCGCGACCACGCCCAGGCCATCGTCCGCGGCGCCGATCCCAAAAAGGTGATGGCGGAGCTCTTCGGCAAGGCGACCGGACTTTGCCGCGGGAAGGGGGGCTCCATGCACCTATTCCAGCCCGACATCAACTTCATGGGGGGGTACGCCATCGTCGGGGGGCAGTTCCCCATCGCCACCGGTCTCGCCTGGGCAAGCCAACTCCTCGACGAGGACCGCGTCACCGCCTGCTTCTTCGGTGACGGCTCGATGAACCAGGGGACCTTCCACGAGTCGCTCAACTGGTCGCGCCTTTGGGATCTCCCCGTCCTCTTCATCTGCGAGAACAACTTCTACGGAATCGGCACCGAGGTGCATCGCGCTTCGGCCCAGGCGGCGCTGCACCGGCGCACCTGCGGTTACGACATCCCGAGCGAGAAGGTCGACGGCATGGACGTGATCGCCATGTACCAGGCGACGAAAAGGGCGGCCGAATGGGTCCGCGAGCGGCAGCGCCCCTACTTCATCGAGGCGGTCACCTACCGCTTCCGCGGCCACTCCATGTCCGACCCGGCGAAGTACCGCAGCGTCCAGGAGACCGACGTATGGAAGAGCCGCGACCCGATCCCGAACCTGTCGCGCCGGCTTTTGGAAGAAGGACTGGCGACCCGGGAACAGCTCGAGGAGATCGACAGGCGCTGCCTCGCCCTGGTCGAGGAGAGCGTGCGTTTCGCCGAGGAGTCGCCCTGGCCCGAGGACGCCGAGGTCTGGGAGGATATCTACGTGTGAGTGAGCACAGGACCGATGGGGCGGCCGGCTACGGCCAGCTCGCCCCTGACCCGGTCCCGCTCCCGTTCGATCTGTTCGTCCGTTGCACCGAGGGCACGCATCATGTGCTCGGTCATGTTGAGCGCGACCTCTCCTTCGCCCGAGAACACCGCGTCGGCTCCGGCGCGGTAGAGTCCGGGGACATCCCTCAAGTAGGTGGCGCGCGCGAGGATGCGCACCTCCGGATTCAGCTCCCTTGCCAGCTTTATCACGTCCTCCTCCCCCTGCATCCCTGCCGAGGTCAAAACGAGCGCCACGGCGGAGGCCACCCCGGCGGCCTCAAGGGTGTCCCTGAGCGTCACGTCGCCGTAGAGGGCGGCGGTTCCCGCCTTTTGCAGCTCGCGAACGGTCTGCAGGTTCATCTCCACCACGAAGGGGGCGATGCCGTTTTCCGCGAGCAGCCGGGCGAGGGTCTTGCCGGTCGGGCCGTAGCCCACTACTACGGCGCGACCGGCGCCGTGCGCTTCGTCGGCCGCCTCGACCCCGTCTCGCCCTGGTCGCGCACGCTCCTCCAGATAACGCCAGAACCGTGTCGTCTTCGCCCGCCGCTCGAACCCAGGGATCATGCGGTACAAAAGCGGGTTCAGGCTGATCGATATGATCGCGGCGGCCACTATGGTGCTGGCGCCGCTCTCCCCTAGCACTTTAAGATCCCTTCCCACCGATGCGAGGATGAAGGAAAACTCCCCGATCTGCGCGAGCGCCACGGCAACGGCCAGGGCGACCCGCGGGGGGTAGCGCAGGGCGAGCACGATCACCAGGGCGGCAAGCGGCTTGCCGAGCATGATGATCCCGAGGGTGGCTAGGACGAGGCCCGGGTGCTGCACCAGGTGGGCGGGATCGAAGAGCATCCCGACCGAGACGAAGAAGAGCACCGCGAACGCGTCCCTCATCGGGAGCGCCTCGGAGGCTGCCCGAAAGCTGAAATCCGACTGCTTCACCACCATCCCGGCCAAAAAGGCGCCGAGCGCCATGGAGACCCCGAAGAAGCTGGCGGAGGCGACGGCGATACCGAGGGCCAGCACCAGGACGGCGAGGGTGAAGAGCTCCCGTGAATGCGTCGCGGCCACGTGCTCGAGGATGCGCGGGATCAGTTTCCCCCCCACCAGGAAGGTGACCGCGACAAGCAGCGCGATCTTCACCAGGGCGAAGGCGACCGCCGAGGCGAGGCCCGTCTCGGCGCTTCCCTGTGAACCGAACAGCACCGGGAGGATGACCAGCAGGAATACGGTCAGGATGTCCTCCACCACGAGCCAGCCGACCGCGATATGGCCTGCCTGGGTGTGCAGCTCGTTGTTGTCCACCAGCACGCGCAGAAGGACCACGGTACTTGCGACGGAGACCGCGAAGCCGAAGACGATCGCCGCCGGCCAGCTCCAGCCAAGCCCAAGCGCCACCAGGGCGCTCAGCATGGTGGCCACAGCACTCTGTCCCAAGGCCCCCGGTATGGCGGCGCGCCGCACCTCGAGCAGTTCCTTGAAGTGGAACTGCAGCCCGACGCCGAACATCAGCAGGATGACGCCGATCTCGGCGAACTGCTCGGCCATGTGCCGGTCGGCAACGAAGCCGGGGGTGCGCGGGCCGACCGCGATGCCGGCCAGGAGGAAGCCGACGATCGAGGACAGGCCGATGCGGTGCGCCAGGTAGCCGAAGACCAGGGCGGCCAGAAAGCCGCCGGTTACCGTCGTGATCAGGTTGAACTCGTGCATAAATCTCCTCCCGTTACGGCTCGTACCTGGGTACTGCTACATCCCGCTTTAAGCGTCTTGCGTCCTGCCTCTTCTCCAGTTCCAGAACGATGGGGCTCGCGATGAAGATGGAGGAATAGGTCGCCACGACCACCCCAGATACCAGGGCCAGCGCGAAGTCGTTTATCGCGGCGCCGCCGAAGAGGTAGAGCGAGACGGCGGCCAGAAACGTCGTGAGCGAGGTGATCACCGTCCTCGGCAGTACCTCGTTGATGCTTCTGTTGAAGAGGACATCCTTCTCTTCGGGTACGAACTTGCCGAGGCTCTCCCTGATCCGGTCGAAGATGACCACCGTATCGGTCAAAGAATATCCTGCAATGGTCAAAACGGCAGTAACGAAGAGCAGGTTTATCTCTTTGCCGAGCAGGTAGAAGAGGGCGATCATGAAGAGGACGTCGTGCAAGGTGGCAGCTATCGCACCTATGCCGAAATTGAAATCGAAGCGCCACGCTATGTAGAGCACTATGCCGACCATGGAGAACACCACTGCCTTCAGGGTATCCTTTTTGAGCTTGTCGCCGATGGACGGTCCCACCTCGTTGGAGCTTTCCACTGTCAGTGCGTTGTCGGGGAATTCCTGCTGCAGTCGTGCGGTAACCGTGTCTGCCACGTTCAGCGAGGCGGTTGCCGACCTGCCGACCTTGATCAACAGCCGGTTCGAACCGGTTATCTCCTGCAGGTGCACTTCCTTATTGAGCTTCTCCGAGAGGATGTGCTGCACCCGATCGAGAGGGACCGGCCGTGCAAAACTCACCTGCACCGACGTCCCGCCGGAGAAGTCGATCCCCATGTTGGCCTTGTTCCTTGCGATCTGCAGCGAGCCGATAAGACCGATAATGGCGATTAACGACGAGATGGCGAAGCTTATTTTCCGTTTTCCGATGAAGTCTATGCTGGTGTTTTTGATCAGTTCCATATGCGCTCCTTGAGCCGGTTTAATACCGGCCCCGTCTTTGGTGGATGAGTGGTCCGACCCGGGCACAGGCGCAGGTTGCACGAATCCCGCAAGTCCTTCTTTCAGACGCAGAAGGAGACAGCGCTCTTTCGGGTGTCTCCGGTGCTGTGGGTACACGACAGCGCAGCCGCCGGTTGCACAACGAAGGTTGCCGGTGGTTTTCCCTGAGCGACCTGAAAAGGCGGGGGTGCAGGTCGCGGCTGAACCTGTGCATGCCGTACCTGGTTCGGGGGACTTTATCTGGAGTTGTGACGGTGGAGGCTAGGCTGGAGGTGCTCTGGCAGAAACGGCAGAGGTGTCCGCCGGAGAAAAGAGGTTCCGTACGGGCGTTAGGTGAGCGGGAAGGGACGAAAGAAGCCTGATTGACGGTGGTGTCGGGGCGAGGGCAGGGGCGGCTGACGTCTTTGCCGCCTTTACCTGCGCACCCTTCCCGGCGTTTTTCAGGAAGGCGTCCTGGGTGTCGCGGGTTACGTGCTTTGCGCTGAGCAGCGGGGTGTGGAGGCGGCAGGGATCAGGTACCGCCGCTCCCTGAGTGAGGAAGACGACGGTGAAGACAGCGACCAATGTCAAGAGGGCTGTTCTGGATATCGATGACAGTGTCGCGGCAGGCTTCATGGCCTATGACCGTACCGTAAATGGCCAATCGTTGCAAGGTATTTGCTCAGTGCCCTTCATGACGGCGGCATTATTTCTTTAATGTCGCCGTCACGTTGTTTTCCAAGCCTCCTTTGTTAAGATTGGAACCTTGTGTGTACTCGAAAGACCAACAACTGCATCAATGGAGAGGGTGTATGGCTGAGATGACCTACCGTGACGCCATCAACCTGGCGCTTAAAGAGGAGATGCGTCGCGACAAGAACGTCGTGGTCTACGGCGAGGACGTGGCACAGTACGAGGGGGCCTTCAAGGTGACCCGCGGACTGTTAGCCGAGTTCGGCGAACTGCGCGTGCGCGACTGCCCGATCTCCGAGAACACCATCGTCGGTGTCGCCGTCGGGGCGGCCATGGGGGGGATTCGCCCGGTGGCCGAGCTGATGACGGTCAACTTCGCCCTGCTTGCCATGGATCAGATCGTGAACCACATGGCTAAGGTGCGCTACATGTTCGGCGGGCAGACGAAGGCCCCGATGGTGGTGCGCATGCCGGGGGGGGGCGGGAGCCAGCTCGGCGCCCAGCACTCGCAGAGTCTCGAGAGCTACTTCATGCACTGCCCCGGCATGCTGGTCGCCTACCCGGCGACACCCGCCGACGCGAAGGGGCTTTTGAAGAGCTCGATCAGGGACGACAACCCGGTCATCTTCCTCGAGCACGAGCTTCTCTACAACAGCAAGGGCGAAGTCCCGGAGGACCCCGAGTTCCTGGTCCCCTTCGGGAAGGCGAACGTCCTCAAAAGCGGCGATCGGGTCACCCTCGTAGGTTACGGGCGCATGGCAATCCTGGCGCTGCAGGCCTCGCTTGCGCTGGAAAAGGAAGGGGTGTCCTGCGAGGTGATCGACCTGCGGACCCTGGTGCCGCTCGACATGGAGACTGTCCTCGCGTCGGTGACGAAGACCGGTCGCGCCGTGGTGATCGAGGAATGCTGGAAAAGCGCGGGGCTTGGCGGGGATATCGCCTCGCGCATCTACGAGGGGTGCTTCGATACGCTGCTGGCCCCGGTGCGCCGCATCTCCGGGCTTGACGTCCCCATGCCGTACTCACGCAAGATCGAGAAGCTGTGCATCCCGCAGCTCGATGGGATCGTGCAGGGCGTACGTGATCTTCTGAACGAACCGTACTGAGGTGCCGCCATGAACGATATCGTGATGCCGAAGCTCTCCGATACCATGACCGAAGGGAGGCTCGTCTCCTGGAAGAAGCGGGTAGGGGATGAGGTGCGCCGCGGCGAGGTGATCGCGGAGGTTGAAACCGACAAGGCGAACATGGAGCTCGAGGCGTACGCGCCTGGGGTGATCCTGGAGCTAAAGGCGCAGCCGGGGGACCTGGTCCAGGTGGGGACGGTGATCGCCGTCGTAGGCAAGCCCGAAGAGAAGGGGGCGCCCGCACCGCAGGCCCAGGCATCCGGAAAAGAGACGCAGGGCACCGGGCAGGCGCCCGAGCCGGAGCCGGTGGCCGAGCCGGAACAGGTACCGGAGCCGGAACCGGAGAAGGAACGGGTGACGCAGGAGAAAGGAGACGAGCCATCCCAGGCCGCGCCTCCTCCCGCCGAGGCGAAGGAAGCCAAAGAGGCCGACCTCTTCCCCATGGAAGGGGAGAAGCAGGCTCCGGCCGCGCCTCCCGTCCCGGGTACCGATCAGGAACAGCCGGAAAAAGCGGCCGCGGGGCCGACGGAATACATCCACACGAGGGCTCCGGCCCCCGGCAAAGAGGCCCCGGAGTTCACCCCCTCGGCGGCAGGTCGTGAACGCGCCGC
This sequence comes from Geomonas ferrireducens, assembly GCF_004917065.1. Taxonomy (NCBI): domain Bacteria; kingdom Pseudomonadati; phylum Thermodesulfobacteriota; class Desulfuromonadia; order Geobacterales; family Geobacteraceae; genus Geomonas; species Geomonas ferrireducens. The sequence continues at coordinate 1,031,767 of NZ_SSYA01000002.1, read as the reverse complement.
TCCCGTGGTGCGCAGGCGTGCCCGCGAGCTGGGGATGGACCTCGCCCAGGTGCGCGGCAGCGGACCCGACGGGCGCATCCTTTTGCAGGACCTCGAGGGGGCCGCCGGGGGGGGAGGCGCTGCTGCTCCAACACCGCCGCGCAAGGAACCGGCACCTCCCGCAGGGCCGCGTCTCGTCGAGGAGGTGCGGACCATGTCCCGGCTGCGGGCCGCCGTGGCGAAGACGGTTGCGGAATCGTGGGAGCACATCCCGCACTTCAGCGTCACCATGGATATCCTCATGGACGAGGCGGAGGCGATCCGGCGTCAGTTGAAACAGGGAGGGATGCGCGTCACGGTGAACGACGTCATCGTAAAGGGGGTGGCCCTCGCCCTGGTGCAATACCCGCAGTTGAACGCGCGTTACACGCCGGACGGCATCTCGTATCACGGTGAGGTCAACGTGAGCGTCGCGGTAGGTGTCCCCGAGGGTGTGCTCATGCCCGTGGTTCACAGGTGCCACGCATTAACCCTGCTGGAAATCGCCCAGGAGTCGGAGCGGCTCGTGAAACTTTCACGTTCCGGCGCCCTGACCGAACAGGAGATGAGCGGCGGTACCTTCTCGGTTTCCAACCTCGGCATGTTCGGCGTGGACTGTTTCAGCGCCATCATCCATCCCTCCCAGGCCGGCGTCCTCGCCGTCGGCGCGGTGCTCGACGCTCCCGTGGTGCGCTCCGGTGTGCTGACGAGCGCCAAGGTGATGAAGGTGACCCTCTCGGCCGACCATCGCGTTACGGACGGCGCCTATGCCGCCGAGTTCCTGAAGGCTCTGAAGGAGGTGCTTGAGAACCCGGTGCGCCTATTGATCTGAGACTGCTGTGGGGGCGGGCCTTGAGCCTGCCCCCGCCTCATACATCACAATGGTGCCCGTGCGGCATCCCCCTCCCGCAGTACTTCCCTTCCCGTTTTCCAGTAGCCTCACTGCTTCATAAAGCCGCTAAAGTCTCATTCCAATGAACCGATACGGTTAAAAGCGCAGGGGCGCGGCTATCGGCTGCGGGCTCCCCCGGCGTCATCGAACATCACAACAGACACCTGGGGGAAGCTATGAAGTGCTTGATAGTAGATGACGAGTCTTTTTGCCGTGACTTTGTCGCCACCTTACTCAGTGCGACCGCGGATTGCCATCAGGCGAGCAGCGGCATGGAGGCGCTCGAGAAATACAAAGCCGCCCTTGCCTCCGGCGAACCTTTCGACCTGGTGATCATGGACATCATGATGCCCGGCATGAGCGGACATGACGCAGCAAAGGCCATCAGGCACATCGAGAAGGAGCAAAAGCCGGCCAAGAGGGTGAACATCGTCATGCTCACCGCGCTCAACTCCTCCAACGACGCCATGGAGTCCTTCTGCAACGCGCAATCGGCAGCCTACCTGGTCAAGCCGGTGTCCAAGGAAGGGCTCTTCAACGTCCTCTCCAAGCTCGGACTGATGAAACGTTAGATGTCGCAACCTTGTGGAGCGGCAGCCCCGGTGCGGTGCTGTCGCTCCCGGTCGTCGGCTTTGTCTCCAAGGTCTTTTCCCGTACCTCTCCGCTGCGTCCTGCAGCACACGCTCTTACCCCCGGCCCGCTTTCCCGCCCCCGACTACTTGACCGCGGATCATCCACACCGGTCGCTTCACCGCTTCACGTCTTTATCTTTGCAGCGCGACCTCCGGACATGCTAGGCTCTTGCCGTTTTCGACTTCTGCCGAGCGGGGGGACGACTGTGGAGATGCAACTAAAAGAAGCGATCTTCAGCCAGGTGAAAAAAGAGCCGTTTGCACAGGCGCTGAAGATGGAACTGGTGGCACTGGAGGAAGGGTTCTCCGCCGTGGAGATGGACTACCGTGCGGAAATGGACAACATGTTCGGCCGCGCGCACGGGGGCGCGATCTTCTCGCTCATCGACGAGGCGTTCGAGACCGTCTGCCAGACGGTTGGGGGCGTCACCGTCGCCCTCAACGTGGCGGTTAACTACGTCGCCAGTCCGGAAGCAGGCGCCAGACTGCGGGCGGAGGCGCGCGAAGTGAGCGGCACGAAGCGAACTGCCACCTATGACATAAAGGTGCACGACCAGAAAGGGACGCTGATCGCCGTGTGTCAGGCGGTTGCCTACCGGACCGGCAAACCACTCCCGTTTATGTGAGTGATGTCGTAGCTACTGACAGTAATATGTCGCGGAGATATAATGGGTTCAGTCTCGGCATCCAGACCCGGCGCCTTGTATGACTGTGCTCCGCGGTCTGTAGTCGGTGCGACGCAGTTCCTCCCCTGCGGTAAGTTGGCGGATGTCGCCCAGTCGTGTGGGGAAGGTGAGGTCCGGGTGCATTTTTCCCGGTAGCGCGAGAAAAAAGCCGAGCCTGTTGAGGAGGAGTTATGAAGAGAACCTTTGTAAATCGTCTTCTCTCTGCCGTGCTGCTTTTCGGGATGATCGCCGGTAACGCGGCGGCCGAGGTAAGCCTGAGCATCAACATAGGTCCGCCGGTAATCGTGGGGCCTCCCTCCGCGATGGTGATGGTCCCTGGAACCGGCGTCTACTTCGCCCCCGGTTTCGATGTCGACATCTTCTTCTACGGCGGTTACTGGTGGTCGCCGCGTGGCGAAAGGTGGTATCGCGCGAGCGATTACGGCGGACCGTGGCATGTGGTGCGTCGCGCTGCCGTACCGCGCGCCGTGTACCGTGTTCCCGGTGACTACCGGCAGGCTTACGCTCGAGAGCACCACATCCCCTACGGGCAGTGGAAGAAAGAGCACGGTCGCGGCAATGGGCCGGGGAAGGGGCATGGGCGAGGGCACGGCCGGGGTGACTGAGGCATCATTGCCCTGAGTGCAGGATGGCCAGCCGCCACGCCCAGACGACCACCGAGGCGCTGGAGAGCGCAAGGAGCGCGTTGACCAGCCGTTTCGGCCTGCCGAGCCATCCCACGAGCATTTCCGCAAGGAGCCCGGCGAGCGTTCCGAACGCGAATCCGAAGAGGTGCGCCCCGAGGTCGGTTCGCTCCCCCTCCGTGCCCAGAAGCACCAGGAGCGAGAGCGCGGCGGCGATGGGAAGCGGCCAGCGCCTGCGCAGGTGGTGCCGGTAACGCACCATGCTGATGGCGCCGAGGATGCCGACGGCCCCGAAGACCGCCGTCGAGGCGCCGACCGATGTGTGGCTTGGCAGTTGGAACCAGGCGTTGGCGAGATTGCCGCAGATACCCGAGGCTAGGATGAGGGTCCAGGCAAGGCCCGAGCCCAAGTCGCGGCAGAGATAGAGGATGAAAACGCCGCCGATGGCGAGGTTGCTGATGAGATGCAGCGCATCGGCGTGCAGGGTGAGGGCCGTGACGAGGCGCCACCACTCACCATGCAGGATAAGTCCGGCATGGGCGTTGCCGATCTCGAGCCAGTCCACCGGGTAGTGCCCCAATACCTTCAGGTCCAGGTTGGTCAGGTTGTGGAAGGTGGCCAGGAGGATCAGCACCGATAGGGTGGGGAGGGTGTTCTCCTTCATCGGGTGGACCGGCGGCATGAAGGGGGGCCAGTTGCGGTTCTCCAGCGCGTAGAGGTTCAGTTCGCGGCACGCCGCGTCGTAGCTCTCAGGCGGCACCCAGACCTGCCATCCCTTCTGGCCGTGCTCCACGCGGCACTCGATGAAGCGCGACTCCAAAACGAGCGCCCACAGCCGCGCCTGGCGAAGGGTGAGCCTCCTTCCCCTTTCCTCCACCCGCCACACCGGCACGATGCGCCAGCCGTCGCCAAGCTCCTTGTCCTGGTCCCCGTCTCCAATCATGCCGGTCAGTATGGCAGATCCTTCTTGCGCCGTCATCTCCAAAGGGGATGCCACGCCGCCCCCCTCTTCATGATCCCGCTGCATACCGTCATCCACTAAGGCGCCCCCAACTTGACTATTTATCACCCGGTGCTACAAGAACGTAACGCTGACGTGCGGTTAAATCAAGGGGGCGGCAAAGGATTGTTCCGGAAGGGGGCATCCACGATGCGATCGAAACCCATGATGATGCACGCGGGGACTGAGAACCAGGGGGGACGTCATCGCCACCCCTCGCGCAGGTGGCCGATACGCCTGCGCTGGCATAGGCGGATGATCCGCATCGGCAAGAGGAGGTACGTCAACATGATCACTCAGGCGGTCAAGGACCTCGCCGAGAGGGTAGGGCATGCTTTCGTGGCAACTTCCGATGCGGGAGGAAACCCGCACCTTGCGGCGGGGAGGGGAGTGGCGCTTTTCGAGCCGAACCGGCTGGTGTTCGAGGCCTGGTTTTGCCCCACCACGATGCGCAACCTGCAGGACAACCGGCACGTCGCGGTTGTGGTGGCCGATCCCGACACGGGGAACGGCTTCCAGTTCGTGGGGGTGGTGGAGAGAAGTGCGGATACCGCCGTTTTGGACGGCTACATCCCCGATCTCGAGCCTCCCGGCTTGCCGCAGGTGCAATGGAGGCTGGAGATCAGGGTGGAGAAGGTCATGGCATTCAGCGCCGATGCCCACTCCGATCGACCGCTTGGATGATCCTTCCATTCCGTATTACTTGTTCTCGAGGAGGAGCTCTTCCGCCCTGGGAAGGTCCTCCTCAGCAACCTCGATCTCTCCGGATACGGCACGCTCGGACAGGCTGCTTACGCTATACTCGATCCCCGCCTGTTTCAGTACCGCCTCGACCCGCGAGAGGTCCGCTTCAGTTTTGGCATCGTAGAATTTCACCATCGCTCTTTCCTCCTTCTTCCGTGGTGCGATACCTCCTATACATCGTAGCAGATTACGCCGCGTAGAAAAACAGCTTGCAGGCGGTCACTGCTTCCGTCTTATCCCCACCGGTCTTTTGCCGCGCCATTTGCCTCTGCTATACGTCATTTCACACAGCCTTGGTTATTTCACCGTGAAAAGACGCAGTGCGCTTTGGGTGGGAACACCTCCCTGAACGATATTTTTAACGCGTCATCATGTGTGAAGAGAATCACAGCCAAGACGCCAAATCACCAATCCCTTAAGGATTCCCGATATTTGGTATACGCGGGTTTGCGCAGCCCCCCTCGAACATGGCGTCACAGCCGCATAATGTTCGAATGTTGCACAATTTGGGCACGTTTTCGGCAAATAACTTTGTCAAATGCCGTGCAACGGTCAGGGTTTTCGTTTTATGCAGTTGTTATGAGGGTTGAAATGAAAAGAAGGGTCCTGATAGTTGATGATGTCGAAGACATCAGGCTGATGCTGCGTTTCATGATGGAAAGAGAAGGGTACGACGTGGTGGCTGAGGCCGCCAACGGCGTGGAGGCGGTGGAACAGTACCGCCAGCACAGCCCCGACATCACCATCATGGACATCGATATGCCGGTGATGACCGGCGTCGAAGCGGCCCGAGTCATTCGCGCGATGGGGGGAAGCTCCAGGATCGTTTTCTGCACCGGCGGTTACTCCAAGTACGAGACGCCGCCGCAGGAGCTTCGCACCGAGGGGAACATGCTGCTGCGTAAGCCCTTCCTCCCCGCGCAACTGTTCCAGGCTTTGGCCGCCTAATGTACTGATGTAATGCTTTTAGTGTTCTGCTATGAATGTTCTGTTCTGTTCTGTTCTGTTCTGTTCTGTTCTGTTCTGTTCTGTGATGCCTGTAGATGCGATTTTAATGTTATGTCCTGTAATTTGATAACCTGTAATGCAATGCTTTGTATCATGTGTTGATGATTGTTGTGTTATGTGTTGCGATGTTATGATGTGATTTGTTGTATGTAATGTTCTTTTAAATGCAATGTCTTTGATGCTATTGTTTTGAATGGAGATCGCAGGAGTTTCAATGTAGCGGCAGTTCGTGGCCGCGTGTACTGACTGGTTAATTTTGTTTTTTCATCGTGTATGGGAGCCTCCGGCTCCCATTTTTTTTGCGAGATGCGCCGGCTTATGTTAGGGTAGAGACGCTGCACCCGGCAGGGCGCCCAAAGCCCGGGCCGATACGAAATACAAGGACGGCAGGACGGAATTTCACCATGACATCACAGTATCTGCAAAGCGTAACGAACCAGCTCAACAACCTGCACGGCCACGCCTATTTCCGGGTCACCGACGGTCCTCTCAAGGAGTGCCTGACCGGTATCATCCTCGATGCAGCAGAGGGGGACCTTGCCGAACAGCTTTCCGACGGCAGGTTCGATCTCGAGGTGAGCGTAGGCGTACAGGAGGGGGATAGCGAGGCTACCGTAGATTTCAGGGTGGACCGTCCAGGCGTCATTTACCGCGCCGACGCCCGGGTCTCCAATCTTTCCGAAGCCGCGCTGGAGGACCTCACCCGTTACCTTGCGCATCTGGCCCAGGAAACGCCCGTGGTCGAGGATAAGGCGGAAGGTGGCGTCATCGTCCGTAAGAAGGTCGAGCACGACCACCACGAGAAGGAGGCCGCCGCGGCCCGTCTCAAGGTGACGCCGCAGTGGCTGAAGAGCGTTATTCCCTGCACCGAGTACAGCTACGACGAAATCGACGGCAAGAAATACATCAGGGAGTACTACTGGTCCCGCGACCTGATCGAACGGCTCTTCAAAATCAAGACCATGAAGGCCACCCCCGAAGACGTACAGTATGTCGCCCAGGAATGCTGCGATGGTGACGTCGACTGGGCCCGTGACCTGATCGCGCGGCTTAAGTCCCCCAACCGCCCCGAGCAGCAGAAGGACCAGCAGCAAAAAGGGCAGCCACAGAAGGATAAGGACAGGGAGAAGGAGAAGGGCGGGGCGCAGCAGCAGCCACAGCAGGCGAAGCCTGCCGGTGAGCGGAGCCGCCGTTCCCGGCACCGGAAGTCCTTCCGCCAGGGGAAGGACGGCGCGCGCAAGGAAGGTCAGCCCTCCGAAGCGAGGAAGCCGCAGGCCCCCTAACCGTTTCACCACCGGGCTGCTTTCTGCCTGTGAAAATAACGACGAAAAAAGGTCCCCCCTTGATGAAGGGAGGACCTTTTTCTTTCCAGACGAAGCGGAAGAGTGTCGTGACGCCGGCTCGCCTCAAGTGAGCGGCGCTACCGCCGGTACCTATATCTTTTTCTGCTCGCGCAGGTAACCCGCGAAGACGGTGTCGACCCTTTTTATGTGCTGGATGAGCCAGGAGGAGAGGGTCCTGTTCGTCTGGATCACTAGCGGCAGCGTCGCCCCCTCGTCGCGGAACTCCCTGGTCAGTTTCTCCACGTCAGCCACGAACTGCTGGTGCGCCGCCTTGTGCGCGGGGTAATCCGGGTAGCCGCTGCGCATCTGCAGGCGCTCCTCGGCGGAAAAATGCTCCTTCACGTAGTCGTCGAGAAAAAGCAGCAGTTTGAGCACTTCCTCCTTGCCCCTTCCCTCGCCACAGGCTTCGAAAAGGCTGTCGAACCTTCTGAAGATCTCCTTGTGCTGGTTGTCGATTTCGTCCACGCCGATGGCGAGGTCGCTGGTCCATTCGATATGCATCTGATCGCTCCTTTTGGTGGTAGTTCGCAGCCTCTCCTCATGCCGCCGAGGCGGTCGTCGCTATCCTTCGTCCAGTTCCATCGGGTCCACCCCGGGGAGCTCGATCTCGAAACAGGTCCCCATCCCCGGCGTGCTCGAGACCCTGATGTCGCCACCGTGGTCCTTGACGATGCCGTAGGAGACCGAGAGACCGAGCCCGGTACCGCTGTCCTTGGTGGTGAAGAAGGGGGTGAAGATCTTTTCCAGGTGCTCTGCGTCGATCCCCTTGCCGGTGTCGCATATCTGGATGATGCAGCCGTTGCCGGGACCATGAGGGCGAGTGGTGAGCCTCAACGTGCCGCCGGCCGGGAGCATCGCCTGCACGGCGTTTAGTATGATGTTGCTGAACACCTGGCGCAACTGGTCCGTGTCGCCGGTCACCGGGCCGAGGTTCAGATCGTACTCCCACTTGACCGAGATGGCGTCCATCGGGACCTGGTGCCTGATCTGGGAAACGATGTCGTCCAGCACCTCGTGCACCATGAATTGGCGCTGGTTGAGCGACTTCTGGCGCGCAAAGGTGAGGAGGTTCCCTACGATCTTCGCCATCCGCTCGGTCTGCTGGCTGATGATCTCGACCTCCTCGCGGTTCGGGTGCTCAGTGGGGAGGCACATCTCGAGGACTTCGGTGTTCCCACGGATGATGGCAAGCGGCGTGTTGATCTCGTGGGCGACGCCGGCGGCGACGATCCCCAAGTCGGCTAGTTTCTCGGCGCGGGCGAGGTCGGCCTGCGTCTGGGCAAGGAGCCGCGTCTTGTCCGACAGCTGCGCGGTGCGCTCCTCAATCTTGAGCTCCAGGGCGCGGTGCAAGAGCCCGATCTCCGCCTCCTGGCGCCCGAGGGCTCGGGTCATCAGGTTGAAGGCCTCGGCGAGATCGCCCACCTCGTCGGTTGAGTGCACCTCGATCTGCAGGTCGCGTTCCCCACGGGCCACCCGGTGCGCGAGTTTTTCCAGCTCCTTGATGGGGCGGGCGAGCAGGGTGCCGATGAAGCCTGATACCGCGATGCCGATCAGCGAGGTGACGAAGAGCACCAGGTAGAGGATCGAGTTCACGCTTTTTTGCATGTGGGTGTACGGCTTTTCCAGCATACCCACGTAGAGCGAACCGACCGCCTTCCCCTGCAGGTCGAGGATCGGCTCGTAGGCGGTGAAGTACCAGTCGTTCACGACGAAGGCGCGCCGGATCCACTTCTTCTTCTCGACGATGACGCGCTGGTACACCTCCTGCGACACCCGCGTGCCGATGGCCCGGGCTCCGTCGGTGGTGCGCACGTTGGTGGCGATGCGGGCGTCGCCCAGAAAGATGGTGGCGCTCCCGACGTCGGTGCCACGGAACTTGACCCCCTCGTAGACGATATCCTTGATCTTGTCGACGAGGGCGTTGTTGTTGTTCAAAAGGATGCCGCCGTAAAGCGCCCCGATCACCTTCCCGTCGCGGTTTTTAAGGGGAAAGGCGGAGACCATGACCATACCGGAACGCTCGCTCTTGTCTGCGCGCGGGCGTGCGTGCGGCGTGCTGATGAGCGGGATGGTGGCGCGGTTTACGAGGGCGATACCCTCCTGGGAGAGCTGTTCCGGGGTGAGCACCGAGGTGCCCGTGACGGCGACCCCTTTGAGCGCCTGCTCCACGAAGTAGGTGGACTGCCGGTCGCCGCGCAGTTGCGGAGAATGGGCGCGGTAGAGAACCTTGCCGGTTGCGTCCACCGCGGTCAGGATGTCCAGGTGCTTGTTCTGCAGGCGGGTGCGCAGCAGCTGCCGGATGCTCTCCTCGCCGGCGACGATGGAGGAGGAGTTGTAGGGGTTGGTGGCGGTCAGATCCATGAGCTCGCGGATCCGCTCCAGTTCGTTGCGGTAGATCTCGCGGGCGGAGTTCAGGTCGGTCCGGACCTTCTCCTGGGCCTGGCTTGCGATCTTGTCGTTTATGATGTAGAGCCCGGCCAGGGAGCAGATGAAAAAGGCGACGAAGAGCGGGGCGACGGAGCCTACGGTGAGCTTCGCCCGGATCGGGAAGCGTCCCAGCATCAGCGAATCCCCTCGTCCTCAAGGCCGTACTCTTCGATCTTGCGGTCCAGGGTACGCCTGGCGATCTCGAGGATCTTCGCGGCTCGGCTTTTGTTGTTGCCGGTGGCTTTGAGCACGTGCAGGATGTGCTCGCGCTCGATGGTTTCCAGTGAAACGAGCCTCTTGCCGCCGTTTTGCTTCGGTTCGGGCACCGGTGCCGTGCGCCAGACCGGCAGGGTCTCGGCGGTGATGGTGTTGCCGCGGGTAAGGATGGCGGCGCGCTCGATGGCGTTTTCCAGTTCGCGGATGTTGCCGGGCCAGTTGTACGATTTGAGCAGCTGCATCGCCTCGCGCGTGAAGTCGGTGATGTCACGCTTCATGCGCGCCGCGTACTTGGCGAGGAAGTGCCGAGCGAGAAGCTCGATGTCCTCGCCGCGGTCGCGCAGCGGGGGGAGGTGGAGCGAGATGACGTTCAAGCGGAAGAAAAGGTCCTCGCGGAAGCGCTTTTCGCGCACCTCCTCCTCGAGGTCCTTGTTCGTCGCGGCGACAAACCTTATGTCCACGCTCCTCGCCTTGGTGTCCCCAACCGGGATGAAGTCCCCCTCCTGGAGCACGCGCAGAAGCTTCGCCTGGATGGCAGGGCTCATGTCGCCCACCTCGTCGAGGAAGAGGGTGCCGTGGTTGGCGGCTTCGAGCAGGCCTTTCTGGGCGTTGACGGCGCCGGTGAAGGCACCCTTCACGTGCCCGAAGAGCTGGCTCTCGAGCAGGGTGTCGGAAAGGGCCGCGCAGTTTATGGTGAGGAAGCGCTCCTTGGCGCGCGGGCTGTTATTATGGATGAGGCTCGCGATGAGTTCCTTGCCGGTGCCGGATTCCCCGAGGATCACCACGTTCGACTCGCTCTGCGCCACGAGCATCGCCATGTCGTGCACGCGCCGGAAGGTCTCCGAGGTGAAGATGAGCGGGGTGGCGCCCGACGGTATGCCGAGTTCGTCCTTGAGCGCCGAGTTCTCCTTGAGAAGCTCCCTGCGCTCCAGCACCTTTTCCAGGATGCCGAAGATCTTCTCCTTGGGGAAGGGCTTGGTAACGTAGTCGTAGGCGCCGAGTTTCATCGCCTCGATGGCCGAGTTGATCGAGGCGTAGGCGGTCATCATCACGACCGGCACCTCAAGCTTCATCCTCTTCACGCGCTGAAGGATCTCCAGACCGTCAACGTCCGGCATCTTCACGTCGAGCAGCACCAGGTCGGCATCGTCCATGCCGCGGTTTTCCATGACGCTCATCAGGGAAGTGCCGGAACTGAACACCTCCAGCTCAAGCCCCTTGGCCGAAAGTATCTTGCTGAGATACCTGAGGATCTCGACCTCGTCGTCACAAATGATCACCTTGCCGTTATACATATTCTTTCACCTGTTGCCGCTGCCTTTCCGCCTGATTCCTTCCCGTCGCGCTCTCGCGTAAGAGCCGGGAGCAGGGTCCTGTAAACATTTGACCACTATCTTTCGCCGAAGGCGGCTTTGTCAAGGGAAAATCCCTACTTGCCTTCATGCGGCGCCCCCGTTATGCAACTGCGGCTCACGATGGAAACCGGGGCTCGTCCGCTATTTTACCCCGGTTGCCGCCTCGCACGCCGGCATTCGCCTGATGCCGTTGGTTCCCCTACTGTTCGAGCGCCGGATCATACCACGTATTGGCCCACATAACCAGATCACGCGGGTGTCATATCCTGTGCCCGGTGACGTTTTTAGTATCTACTGCAGCAAAATATCCTGTCGCGGCAGCGGCTGTGCTATTTTTTTGCTATCCTATGATGCAGCGTTGTCGCAACGCAGCTCTTAAAGCCTGTCGTGGCCATGCCACCTGCTATTAAACGGAGGGTCCCCATGCGTCTCATCACCACCGCACTGCTGTTTGCACTTCTCGTACTCCCAAGGCACGGTTACTCCGCCACCCAGGAAATCCGCCTCTCAAAGGGACAGACGGTGTACGTCCCGGTTTACTCCAACGTCTTCACAGGTCCGCGCAGCCTGCCGTTCCAGTTGGCGGCAACCCTTGGCGTCAGGAACACCGATCCCAACTCCTGGATCCGCATCACCTCGATCGAATACTACGACACGAGCGGAAAGCTGATCCGGCGCTACCAGGACAATGACAAACCGCTCTCGCTCGCTCCGCTTGCCACCACCTACGTTCATATCGATGAGAAGGACACTGCGGGCGGCTTCGGGGCCAACTTCATCGTCAGGTGGCAGGCCGACCGCGCCGTCAACGCCCCCATCGTGGAATGCGTCATGATCGGTGCCACTTCCGGGCAGGGGATCTCCTTTGTGAGTCCTGGGCAGGCGATACGCGAGGTGAGATGATCCGGCGCTGCCGGGATGACTAAGCGCCGTCTGACGGCGTACCTAGGAGTTGCTGTGGGCGAAACCGCAAGGGACACGCAACATCCCTCCTGGCATACCATTGAATCGGGGGAGGTGTTATCTCTGCTTGAGAGCTCTCCCGCCGGGCTCACGGCCGCCGAGGCCGCGCGTCGCCTGGTCCGTTACGGCCCCAACGAGTTGGAGCCGCCCCGCTCGGTCTCGCCGTGGTCCGTCCTTATCCGGCAGTTCAAGAACGTCCTCATCTTAATCCTGCTGGTTTCCACCCTGTTGTCCGCTTTCCTCGGCCACGCCATGGAGGCCGCGGCGATCGCCGTGATCGTGCTCTTCGCCGTCCTCCTCGGTTTCATCCAGGAATACCGCGCCGAGCGCGCCCTGGAGGCGCTACGCCTCATGGCGGCCCCCGACGCAGCACTCATCAGGGACGGGAAGCTGGTGACCGCACCCGCCCGCGAACTGGTGACGGGGGACCTGCTCATGCTCCGCCCCGGCGACCGGGTTGCCGCCGACGTGCGCCTTGTCGAGGCGGTTAACCTCCAGCTTGACGAGGCTGCACTGACCGGCGAATCGGTGCCGGTCGAGAAGGATGCCGCGCCCCTTGCCGACCCGGACGCCCCGCTGGCCGAGCGGAAGTGCATGGCCTACGCCGGGACCGTAGTGAGCAACGGGCGCGGACGCGGCGTCGTTGTCGCCACCGCCATGGGGACCGAATTCGGCTCCATCGCCCGGATGCTCACCGGCATCGAGACCGGCAGGACGCCGCTGCAGGAGAACCTCGACCTGGTGGGGAACCTGCTTGCGCGCGCCGCTCTAGCCGTTGTGGCGGCCATCGTCGTCCTCGGGTTGTGGCGCGGCGAGCCGCTCGTTGCGATGCTTCTCTTCGGCGTAGCGCTCGGCGTCGCCGCCGTTCCCGAGGCGCTCCCGGCTGTGGTCACCATCTCGCTTGCCCTGGGCGTGCAGCGCATGGTGCGGCGTCATGCGCTCATGCGCCGCCTTGCCGCCGTGGAAACGCTCGGGAGCACCACGGTGATCTGTTCCGACAAGACCGGCACGCTCACCCGCGACGAGATGACGGTGCGCAACTGCTACGCCGCCGGTACGTGGTACGACCTCACCGGCTCCGGGTACGCTCCGGAGGGGGAATTCCTGCGTGAGGGGAGGGTGGTGACCCCTTCGGCCGTGCTTGCCGAGCTTTTGAAGGTCGGGGTCCTTGCCTGCGACGCGCGCCTTGCGCAGGACGAGGAGACCGGGCGCTACCGCGTGCAGGGAGACCCGACCGAGGGCGCCCTGGTGGTGGCGGCCTCCAAGGCCGGTTTGGAGAGGGACGCGCTCCACGCGCATTACCCGCGCGTCGACGAGATCCCCTTCACCTCCGAGCGAAAGTGCATGACTACCCTGAACCGGGACGGAACCGCACTCATCGCCTGCATGAAAGGCGCCCCGGAAGTGGTCCTCGCCGCCTGCGCCTCGGAGCTTGCCGAGGACGGTGAGCGACCGCTTGATGAAGCATCACGGCAGCGGCACTTGGACGCGGCACGCGTCATGGCCGAAGGTGCGCTCCGCGTGCTGGCGGTCGCGCGCAAGGACGTGACGGGACGAAGCGACGCGGAAAGCGGCCTCACCTTTTTGGGGCTTGTCGGCATGATCGACCCGCCGCGCAGCGAGGCGCGTGAAGCAATTGCCACCTGCAGGGAGGCGGGCATCATCCCGGTCATGATCACCGGCGATCACCCGGTCACAGCGGCAGCGGTGGCGCGGGAACTTGGGCTCATCACGGACGGCCGCGTGGTCACCGGCGCCGAGCTATCCGCCATGGACGATGAACTCCTCGAGCGCGAGGCGGAGGAGATCCGGGTTTACGCTCGGGTCTCCCCGGAGCACAAGCTCCGCGTGGTGAGCGCGCTGCAAAAGCGGGGACACGTGGTCGCCATGACCGGCGACGGGGTGAACGACGCGCCTGCGCTCAAGAAGGCCGATATCGGCATCGCCATGGGGATCACCGGAACCGAGGTGAGCAAGGAGGCCGCGGCCATGACCCTTACCGACGACAACTTCGCCTCCATCGTGGCCGCCGTGGAGGAAGGGCGCGGCATCTTCGACAACATCAGGAAGTACCTTATGTACCTCCTCTCCTCGAACATCGGGGAGATCGGCCTGATGGCCGGTGCGATGCTTGCGGGCCTCCCCCTTCCCCTTAGCGCGGTGCAGATCCTTTACGTCAACCTTGCCACCGACGGCCTCCCGGCACTCGCGCTCGCCGTCGACCCGGCCGAGGCGGACATCATGCGCCGCCCCCCGCGCAACGCTTCCGGTGGCATCTTCACCAGAGAAGTGGTGGCGCTGATCCTCATCGGCGGGATCTGGTCGGCGCTGGTCAACCTGCTCCTGTTCGCCTGGGCGCGCGCCTCCGGGTGCTCCGAGCGCGAGGCGATGACCATGGCTTTCGTCTCACTGGTGCTGATCCAGTTTTTCAAGGCCTACAACTTCCGCTCGGACCGTCACTCGGTTTTCCGGCGTCCCTTCGCCAACCGGTGGCTGAACGGGGCGATCATCTGGGAGTTCGCGCTGCTTCTCGTGGTGGTGTACCTGCCGTTTTTGCACCGCCCCTTCGGCACCTTCTCCTTGACCCGGGGCGACTGGAGCGTCATTATTCTTGCCTCAGGCTCGATCTTCCCCGTGCTCGAGTTGGCCAAGTGGGTCCTGAGGCGCCGGGACACCGGCCGCTCCGAACAAGCCGAGAAAAAAATCCCACCTGTCCCCCCTTCATAAAAGGGGGAACTCAATAGGCAAGTGGTTGCTTTTTAAAATAGCGAGGTTTCATGGATTTTCATGCTTTACGCGATATCGTCGTCCTCTTCGGACTTGCCCTCTTTACCGTGGTCGTGCTGCGCAAGCTCAGGCTCCCCTCCATCATCGGCTTTCTGATCACCGGTTTCCTCGCCGGTCCCTACGCCCTCGGCTTTATCAGGAACACGCACCAGGTTGAACAGATGGCGGAGTACGGCGTGGTGCTCCTTCTTTTCACCATCGGCATGGAGTTCTCGCTGAAGGAGCTCATGCGCATCCGTCACATGGTGCTGATCGGCGGCGGGCTGCAGCTCGTTCTCACCATCATCGCGGTCGCCGTCATCGGGTCGCTGGACCATTTCCCCCTGTCGCAGGCCATTTTCTTCGGCTTTCTGGTCGCGCTGTCCTCCACCGCCATCGTCATGAAACTGATGATGGACGCCGGTGAGATGGACACCCCGCAGGGTAAGGCGGCGCTTGGCATCCTCATCTTTCAGGACCTCTGCATCGTCCCGCTCATGCTCTTCACTCCGTTTCTGGCCGGAGGGGGGGAGGGGCTCGCCGACATCGCCGTCGTTTCGGCCAAGGCGGGTGCCGTCGTCCTCGGTGCGCACTACGGCTCGCGCTTCGTGGTGCCGTGGCTCTTCGAACAGGTGGTGAAGACGAGAAGCCGCGAGCTCTTCGTCCTCTCCATCATCTTCATCGGCATGGGGACGGCCTGGCTCACCGCTCAGGTCGGGCTCTCACTCGCCCTGGGCGCCTTCATCGCCGGACTCGCCATCTCCGAATCGGAGTACAGCCACCAAGCGTTAAGCGACATCATGCCCTTCCGCGAAGCCTTCATGAGCCTCTTTTTCATCTCGGTGGGGATGCTCCTGAAACCGGCCATCCTGCTGAAGTTTCCGCTCCTCCTGATCGGCCTCGTCGTGTCGATCATCCTCATAAAAGCCGTGCTCACCACTGCGGTCGGTTTCGCCCTCGGGCTTCCCATGCGCATCGCGGTGATCGCCGGGCTCTCCCTCGCGCAGATCGGTGAATTCTCCTTTGTACTTTCCAGAAGCGGGCTCTCCTACGGCCTGCTTACCCGCGAGACGTACCAGCTCTTTCTCGGGGCGTCGATCGCCACCATGGCCTTGACTCCGCTCTGCCTGAAGATCTCCGGGCCGGTCGCGGATTTTCTCATCGGGGTATTGCCGCACCACTGGACCCGCGGCCGGAGCAGCCTGGCGCAAAACGGCGACAAGGTAGCCTTTCGAGATCACGTTATCGTCGTAGGCTATGGCGTGAACGGCAAGAATCTGGCGGGCGTTCTGAAAAACCTCGAGATCCCCCGCGTCATCATCGAGACCAATCCCTTCACGGTGCGCAGCCTGCGCATCCAGGGTGAATCGATCATCTTCGGCGACGCCTCGAAGCCGGAGATCCTCGAGCATGCCGCCATCAGGGACGCCCGCATCGTCGTCATAGCCATCTCCGACGCCGCCGCCAGCCGGCGCATCGCCGCCCTCGTCCGCCAGATGAATCCTTCCATTCACGTCATCGTGCGCACGCGCTACCTCCTCGAGATGGAGCCGCTCTTCAAACTGGGGGCGAACGAGGTGATTCCGGAGGAGTTCGAGACCTCGGTGGAGATCCTGTCCCGCGTGCTCAAGCGATTCCTGATTCCGCAGGATGTCATCGAGGAGTGTATTGCGGACGTGAGGCGCGACGGCTACGATATGTTGCGCAGCGCTTCAAAGCGTCACAGCCACGCCGTCGGGATTGCGGGCTTTCTCTCCGGTGCCGAGATCGGCAGCTTCCGGGTGCGCAAGAATGCCCCGCTCGAGGGGGAGAGCCTGCGGGGAGGGTTGTTGCGCACCCAGTCCGGTGCCACGGTGGTCGCCATCAAGCGTGGAGACCAGATCACCGCCAACCCCGATCCGATCTGGGAGTTCCAAACGGACGATATCGCGCTGCTCCTTGCCACTCCCGAGCAGATGCGCGTCGCCGCCAGGCTCTTTGAACCGGGGTGATTGCCTTCCTCCTTCAAGTTTGTACCCATCCAACCGAATGAAGTACCACGTGCCGGACCGTTTTTCCGGGCCAGCATTCTCAGCAAAAGGAGTATCCGACATGAAACAGAAGAAATCCAAGGCGCTTTCTTCGCTAGATTTCTGTGACCTTTCCCCTCTTTCCATGGACCGGCAGGGGCTCATGGATGATTTCATACACCACTACTGCCATCACCTGGGGCGCGACAAGTACTGCAGCAGCATGCGCTACCGTTACCAGGCCATCGCCCACACCATCCGTGAACGCCTCATTGAACGCTGGAACAACACGCGCTACGCCTACATAAACGCCGACTGCAAAACTGGTTATTACCTATCCCTCGAGTTCCTGATGGGGCGCGCCATGGGAAACGCCCTTTTGAACCTCGGCATCTGCGGTCCGACCGGCGAGGCCATGCAGCAACTCGGGATGGATCTCGAGGAACTGGCAGAAGAGGAGGTGGACGCGGGACTCGGTAACGGCGGCCTCGGGCGCCTCGCTGCCTGCTTCCTGGACAGTTGCGCCACGCTGCAGCTGCCAGTGATGGGGTACGGCATCCGCTATGAATACGGCATGTTCCGGCAGGATATCAAGGACGGCCGCCAAGTCGAGGAGCCCGATCACTGGCTTAGAGACGGCAACCCGTGGGAGATGGAACGCCCCGAGTACACCCAGCGGGTGCGCTTCGGCGGCCGCTGCGAGATACGGCGCAACGACGACGGCACGCAGAGCTACTGCTGGCTCGACACGCATGACGTTCTCGCCGTTCCCTACGACATCCCGATCCCCGGGTACCGAAACGGCACCGTCAACACCCTGAGGCTCTGGAAGGCGGCGGCAACCGATGTCTTCGACCTCGACGAGTTCAACGCGGGAAGCTACACCGAATCGGTCGCGATGAAGAACGAGGCGGAGAACATCACCATGGTGCTCTACCCCAACGACGCGAGCGAAAACGGCAAGGCCCTGCGCCTGAGGCAGCAGTACTTCCTCGCCTCGGCGAGCCTGCAGGACGTCATGGAGCGTTGGATTTACCGCCAGGGGAAGGTCTTCGACCACTTCGCCGAGCGCAACTGCTTCCAACTGAACGACACCCATCCAAGCTGCGCCGTACCCGAGCTTATGCGGCTACTCATGGACGAGCAGGGGCTCGGCTGGGATGAGGCCTGGGCCATCACCACGAGCACCATGGCCTACACGAACCACACCCTGCTCCCCGAGGCGCTGGAGAAGTGGTCGGTACCGCTTTTCAGGCAGCTCATGCCGCGGCTTCTCGATATCATCCTCGAGATCAACGCGCGCTTCTTAGCCGAGGTGGCGGCGCGCTGGCCCGGCGACGGGGAGCGTTTGGCCAGGATGTCCATCATCGAGGAAGGGGAGGTGCAGCAGGTCCGCATGGCCTACCTCGCTATCGTCGGGAGCTTCTCGGTTAACGGCGTCGCTGCGCTGCACTCGGAACTGCTGGTGCAGGGGCTCTTCCGTGACTTCTACGAGTTTTGGCCCGAGAAGTTCAACAACAAGACCAACGGCGTCACGCCGCGCCGCTGGCTTGCGCGCTGCAACCCGGGCCTCACCGCGCTCCTCGCCTCTCGAATCGGCGACGGCTTCGTGGCCGACCTCGCCAAAATCTCCGGGGCCGCGCCACTTGCCGATGATCCCGAATTCCGCGCGGCGTGGCACGCGGTGAAGCAGGCGAACAAGGAGCGGCTGGCTGCCCTCGTGCGTGAGCAGTGCGGTGTCGCCTTCAACACGGAAGGCCTCTTCGATGTCCAGGTGAAGCGCATCCACGAGTACAAGCGCCAGCTTTTGAACGTGCTGCACGTGATACACCTCTACGACCGTATCAAGCGCGGCGACACCGCCGAGTGGACCAACCGCTGCGTGCTGATCGGCGGCAAGGCGGCCCCCGGCTATTACATGGCGAAGCTGATCATAAAGCTGATCAACAACGTGGCGCGCGTGGTGAACGAAGACCCCGAGGTGGGTGACCGCTTGAAGGTCGCTTTCCTCCCCAATTACCGCGTCACCGCAATGGAGGTGATCTGCCCCGGGACCGATCTCTCCGAGCAGATCTCCACCGCCGGCAAGGAGGCCTCCGGCACCGGCAACATGAAGTTCATGATGAACGGCGCCATCACCATCGGCACCCTGGACGGCGCCAATATCGAGATCCGCGAGGAGGTGGGGGACGACAACTTCTTCGTCTTCGGGCTCACAGCCGAAGAGGTGGAGGGGCTGCGCAAAAGCTACAACCCGGCCGGCATCGTCGCCTCTTATCCCGACCTGGAGCGGGTCATGCAGCTTCTCGCCAGCGGCCGCTTCAACATGTTCGAAAAAGGGATTTTTGACCCGATCATCGCCGCCATCATGAGCCCGGCTGATCCCTGGATGGTAGCCGCCGACTTCCGCAGCTACGTGAAGGCGCAGCGCAAGGCCGCAGAGAGGTACCGCGACCGCGAAGGCTGGACCAGGATGAGCATCATCAACAGTGCACGCAGCGGGAAGTTCTCCACGGACCGGACCATCTCGGAGTACAACGAGGGGATATGGCACCTGAGGCCGGTGCAGCCGAAGCGGTAAACGGTATCTGCGCAGGATTACGATAACTTCTCCTCAAGATAAGCGCAGAGGTGCCGATACGTCAGACAAAGTAGTGGAAGTGATCACCGCTTGCCAACTACTTGAGTGGTCGACACATTCATGGCAACTGCGGAGGAAGCGATGTCTACGGCAAATTTACCGGTTAAAAAGGGTGAGTCCAGCAGCGAACTGATCCAGCTGGTGAGCTTCAATCTCGGTGCGGAAGAGTATGCCGTCGAGGTGCTCAAGGTACGCGAGATCATCAGGATGACCCCCATCACCCATATCCCCAACACCCCTCCGAGCGTGGAAGGGATCATCAACCTGCGCGGCAAAGTGATACCTATCGTGTCGCTCAGGAGCAGGTTCGGCATGAACAGCACCGAGGACGACCAGCACACGCGCATCATGGTCATGGACATCGACGGCAAGCTGATGGGTTTCATCGTCGACGGTGTATCCGAGGTGATCAGGATATCCAGCGGTGAGATCCAGCCCCCGCCGAGCATCGCCGCCGGCGGCGTCGACCAGGACTTCATCTGCGGCGTCATCAAGCACGGCGAGCAGCTGCTTCTCATGTTGCAGCTCGACCGCATGTTCACCGGCGCCGAGCAGGAAGCCTTCTCGAGCTTCGCTTAGCCAATCGTATTTCACACCCGCCCCTTCAAGCGCTCCCTCCCCCGGAGGGGGAGGGCAGGGGAGGGGGGAACTCTCAAAAATGAAGGGGAAGAACGGCTCCGGCCCTTCTTCCCCTTATGGTTTAAATAACCGTTCACCGACTCCCAACGTTGCGGAGCGGAGGCAGAACCCTTTGTCCCGTTCGAGCGCGTAGCTTCGCCAATCTGTCACTTTGACTCCTTAATTTGTCACTTTGCACTCTAATTTGCACTTTTACCTCTCTAATTTGCACTTTTACCTCTCTAATTTGCAAATTACCCCTCTAATTTGAAGATTTACCCCTCTAATTTGCAATTTAACCCTTCTGATTCGTCACTTTGACCCCTTAATTTGTCGTTTTGGTCATCCAATTTGACTATTGTAGTGCTACTTCGTCGATTTGCGCTCTGATATGACGGTTTACCCCCTCTCTTTGTTGATTTGATCCTGTAACTGTCGATTTCCCTGCTAAATTGGCGGATGACTACGATTTTGCCCGAATGGTCTTGAGCAGCATCGAAGAGAGCCGGTCGAGAAAGGCTCTCCTGTCCTTGTCATCGTAGAAGATGTCTCCTTTCTCGTTGCCTCGGACGATCACATGCTGAAGGCTGCTATCTGTCGGCGAGAAGGTGCCCGTGCATGTCACCGGCAGGGTGGGGACACTGAGCTTCGAAGGTGGCGATATCATACAGGTCATTCAGTGACTACGGCTTTCCGCCTGAGTTTTGAAGGACCAACTTTGGGGTGTGCTCAGGTGCATTGTGTGGTAGAGTGGCGCTTCCCCGCGGCTGGGGGGATTTCGTGAGAAAAGGGGGGGACATGCCATTTGTCAACATCAAGATAACCAGGGACGGCGCTACTGCTGAACAGAAGGCGACGCTGATCAAGGGGGTAACGCAGTTGCTGGTGGATACCCTCGGCAAGAACCCGGCTACAACGGTCGTCGTCATCGAGGAGGTGGATACGGATAACTGGGGGATCGGCGGCGAGTCCGTCACCGCACGTAGGAAGGCGGGCATATAACGGGACATCTGTTCAATTTATCGACACTTCTGTGCAAAAAAAGTGTCGAAATGTTTTACACTTTACTCAGTTGACTGTAAAGGTCGCCGCCGATGAACGGGCGCGGGGCCTTGATAGCCGTATTTACGACCTTTTCAACGCAGCGAATAAACCTGTACGCCAATGCTGCCATGGCATCTTCTATGCTACATGTTTGGCAACAGACGGCGGACCCCGAAACGGGGGCGGGTCAGACACCGTTTCCGCCAAGAGAAGGAGGTGGCCAATGGGATACTTAAGCTATGGCCACGAGTTCATACTATCGATTGTCTTACTGCTGGTGGTTCTGCATTTCGTTCTGGATCTGCTGCCGATGCTTTATAGCCGCGTGCGCCTGTTGTTCGCATCTACACCGGTGAGAATAACCAGCGGGCTCGTCATCATCATCGCCGCCTTCTTCCTGCTGTAAGGGTGCGTAGCAGTCTCGCAGTACGCTCCCTTGCATGAAACTGGCGAAGAGTTCTGCCACCTAAAACTAAAGCCGGATAGGTCATTCAGCGACCTTCCGGCTTTCGTGTTTATTTGAGCTTAGGGGCGGGGTCGAGTCCGCTAAATCGGGCGGCGCCTCGACTGAATCTGCCGGTACAGGATGCCGGCTCCCCAGGCGAGCCCGCCGATCATGAAGAGCGTACCGCAGAAGAAAGAGATCCGCGCGATGACATGGTCGTATTGAAGGAGCCCCAACCGTGTCAGGATAATTTCCCAGTCATGGTAGTCTTCGACTTCGCTCCCCGTTACCCCGCCGAGCAGCATCAATTGCCCAGCCCTAGCGTCGTCCATGTATGGCGCTATGTCCATGAAACTCTGGCCGAGCCACCAAACACCTACCGTAGCGGCGAAGTGATCCTTCCTTCGCAGAAAGGAAGCGGTTACCACCGCAGGAATGAGCCATTGGCCTAGTGTCCCACCCAGCACCTGGATGAAGCGCCCGAGCGGAGCAAAGATGACGTGCCCGGCTTCGTGGAAGGGGAGGTTTACAAGGTGCATGTACGAGCGTGAAAAATCTTCGCCACTGATCGGCATGAAAATGAACTTGCTGCCCCACACGAGTAGTATCGCCCAGATCACAAGCCTACCCGCAAGCTGAAGGGTATCCATGTCCCCTGTCGTCTCTTCGATCTTCCCTTCATGGATGGAGGTCGGCGGGGACTGGGAAGCTGAGTGGTCGACACGCACCTTGGCGAAGATGACGCCGCAGCGCAGACATACCTCGGTATCGTCGGGCTGTGCATGGGCACATTTCGGGCAGATCATTAGGGTCCTTGTCGTAGCCGGTAGGATCACTGCTGCTCGGAAACTCCGCAACGCAGCACGAGCTTCACCTTGCAAGCTTCCTGCAGCAGATCGCTCTTCGCCTTGGCACCGTAAAGCTCGACGGACATCTCTTCATCACCGTTCAGGGTGAGTTCCAAGGTGTCCTGGGTGAGGGCGCAGTCAACTCCCTGCACCACGGCGTTGCGGCGGCGGTCGAGGCCGTCGCACAGGCGCAGGATGCCGCCCAGGCGGGCTACCAGCAGCTGGTCGTCCGGGGACAACCGGGTGAACTCCTCGTGCTTCTTCTTCGGGACCGATTTGCGGTGGTACCGCGCGATATTGGCCATCAGCTCGCGCTCACGCGGCGTGAAGCCGAAGAGGTCGGCGTGGCGGATCAGGTGGTAGGAGTGCTTGTGGTGGCTCGAATAGCTTATGAAGTAGCCGACGTCGTGCATGATGGCGGCGGCATCTAAAAGCCGCATCTCCTTAGGTCCCCAGCCGTAGCGTGGGGCGAGGGCCTTGAAGAGCTGCAAGGAGAGCCGCGCCACATGCTCGGCGTGTCCTTCGTCGATGTGGCAGGAGTGGGCGAACTCGAGCGCGCTGTCGCGCCAGGAGCGCCGTTTCTTCTCCGGCAGGAGGTTCCGTCTGCGCAGCCCGCGCAGGATGAGTCCTTCGCGGATGCCACGCTCGTTCACCTTCAGGTGGTTCACCTGGAAGAAGTCCATCAACTCGTCCACAACGGTCACTCCCGCGACGATGATGTCGGAGCGCTCCGGGTTGAGCCCCGGGATGGCGCGCCTCTCCTTGTCGCTCTTTCTGGCGAGCATGGCCAGCAGATGCACGACTTCCGAACGCAGCAACTCGTAGCCGTGCAGCGAGTCGAACTTCTCCTTGCGCGCTGCCGCGACCATGGCGGCGATCGCGGTGACGGTGCCTCCAGAACCGACCAGGCACTGCATCCCGCTACGTTCGCCGGTGCAGGCGGTTTTCAGCGACTTGCGGATGTGCTTGCGCAGTTTCTGGTGCTCCGTGCCGAGTACCGGGTCGCTCTTTAAAAAGCTCTCGGTGAGGAACACGGCGCCAAGCTCAAGGGAGAGCATCTCCTCGGTATGCGTGCCGAGGGCGGATATGAGTTCCAGGCTGCCGCCGCCTATGTCGAAGATCAGGTGCCGCACCCCCTCAAGCTCGAAGTTGTGCTGGGCCGAGAGCGCGGCAAGCTCCGCTTCCTCCTCGCCGCTGACCACCTCGATCTCGAGACCGGTGCTTTTCTTTATCGCCCGGACCAGTTCGGCACCATTGGACGCCTTGCGCACGGCGCTGGTGGCGACCGCATCGATGGCGCTCACCTTGTAGCCGTCGATGATCTTTTTCTGGCGGGTGAGGGCCTCGATGGCGCGCTCCCACGCCGCGGGCGCTATGGCCCCGGTCTGGTGCAGTCCTTCGCCCAGGCGTGCCAGGACCTTCTCGTCGTCCAGGATCCTGTATTTGCCGTTTCCCGAGGTCTCTATGACGATGCTGCGGATGGAGTTGGTGCCGATGTCTATTGCGGCGAGCCTGGTCTGTTTCAACTGCTGCTCCTTGGACTGCGGTAGGAGGGGAGGGGGGATCGCTAGGCGAGGGCCCTCAGCACAACCTTTCTCGCTTTCTTGAAACCCTTGCGCACTTTCTTGAGGCTTGCTTCTTCCAGCCCGGTCACCTTCTTGCCGGCCTTTTGAAGCGCCTTTGCAAGGCGCTTGGAGCGCTTCTGCCCTACGTCCTGCATCTGCGCCAGCGCGTTCTCGATCCGCTCCAGGTCCGAGCCTAGCTTTCTGCCGCATTTCTCCGACATCTGCTCGGCGAACCTGTCGCGCGTGGTCTGTGCCAGGTTTTCCACCTTCTCGCGCACCTCGCTCACGCGCGCGAGCATCTGCTGTGCCGAGGCATTTTGATGTTCCTCAGCCATCCCGGCCAGCTCTGTCGCCTGTTGCAATATGGACTGGATGTGGCGCGTATTGATGCCGCGTACCTTGCGCAGCCCGTCCTCTCCGGCCTGGGCGATCTTGGCGAAGCTGTCAAAACCTGCGTCGTACAACCGTTTGCCAAGGATCGCGCCGACCCCTTTCAACTGCCTGAAGTCTGCTGCCGACTGAACCATCGTAAGTGCTCCTTCTTTGCGTACTGTTATCCGCCTTGGCGCAGGCGGTCCACCGCTTTGCCGCGCGAGGTGACGATGCGTCCCCCACCGGTCACCAGTTGCAGGAAATGTGCGTCGCCCGTTCCGTCCGCGGCCCGCTTGAATGAAACGGTGCCCCCCTTGGGTAGGGTGAGGGAGTCGGTCTCGCCGAAAAGCGCCTGTGTCACGAGACCCAGGTCCGGCTCGTGCCCGACCAAAGCCACTTCACCGGCCTGCGGGTAGAGCCTCAAAAGCTCGTCCAGCGCCTCCGGGCGGAAACCGGGGGCGAGTTGCGTGGCGACGATCAGTTCGCGCTTGTAGGAGAGTTTCTCGGCGAGTATGTCTGCTGTCTGCACGGCGCGAATGAGTGGGCTGGTGAGGATGAGGACAGGGGATATACCCAGAGTGGCCAGGCTTTTTGCCGCTTTCCTGAAACGTCGTCTGCCGCGACGGGTGAGGTAGCGATGCTCTTCCTGTATCTCAGGTGTTCTCTCAACGGCTTCTGCGTGGCGCACGATATGGATGATCATGGTGTTCTCCATAAATTAGGCAACGTTAAAGACTTTAACCAATCTATCTGGATTTGCAACCGGCACTTTCATTTTCGCGCAGTAAGCGCACCGGTAAGGGATGGTGTGGGAGAGAAGGTATTGTGTGGTCCCTCCCTTGCGGGGGAGGGACTGATTGAGGGAGGTGTCTAGCGCTTTTCAACCAGAAGCTGTGCGAGGCTCTGTTTGACCGAGTCGGTGATGGCTTCGGAAGGAAGGGAGCCGCCTACGCCTCTGAGCCAGAAACGGTCTACCGCGGTATCGCCCAAGGTGTCGATGGTCATCTTGACCGGGAACAGGCAACGCATGCTGAAGTGGTCCAACAGGTCCCCTAGGAAACCGAGCCGGTCGATCCCCTTGATCTCGATGAACACGCTTCCTTCGTGGCGTGGGGGCGGTTCCATCCTGAAATCGAGCAACTCGATCCGTGCCGCCTTATGGTCCGGTTCGGTACCGGCGAGGGCGAGGAAGTCGATGCCCTCCGGACTCTTGGCGAAGGGGGCACTCTTAAGTTCGAAGCGCGAGCGCCAGTGGCTGGCGTTCACCTTTTCGGCAGAGCCGCTTATGATGCTGACGCGGTGGTCGGCAAGGCCCGCTGCAAGCCTGCCGGTCCAACCGGGGGCCAGAAAGCCGTAGAGTTCCAGCAGGTAGCCGTTCGGCCTAGCCGCCATCGGCACGATGGTGAAGCCGGCCTGTGCGAAGTCGGTAATTGTTGTGCCGGTCATTGACTCTCTTTTCATGGCTAAGCTGTTCATTGCCGCTCCTTTATTTCAGTGACGCGACAGAGCGTCAGGTATTTGGGGGATCTTCCGCCCGTAGTTCGTGCGCCTGCAGGGCGCTCATGGTCGGTGCTGTAGCATCTCCTTACCGCATCCTGCGAGAAAGGCGAAGACCTCGCCACGGCTCTCCAGAAAACGCGGCAGGTCGCGGTTCATGAGGTCCTCCAGAAAGTGCAGGGTGTCTGCGTCATCGCACTGTAGCTCGTCCATTACCGCGGTCAGCATCGGAACGATGTCGTAGAGGTCGTCGCGGTTGAAGGGTGAGGGATCGCCGGGGCCTGAGAACTTGGGCTCGTACTTCTGCTCCGTCACTTTCGGATAACGGTACTTGAGGTCTGAGGGGTGAACGGTGATCCCCATGGCGCCTCCTAGCGGCACCCGCAGGTGGAACTGCTGCAGCTCGTCCTGCAGGTGAGCTGTGCTTGCGGGTCTCTGGCGTGTCGGTCGAAGCAGTCCAGGGACTCCCTGGTGATGAACCACCCTTGTTCTGAGAGGGTTCCATGCAGGGCCTTTTGCTTCAGCAGCATGAGGATCTTCGTCTCGGTGGTTGAGAGCTCCGCCGCGGCTTCGGCGGCTGTGACGTGTTCTTTCCCGTCGATCATCTCGGTCATTGCAGTCCCTCCTTAAATTTGGGACTTTACACGGAGCATGCCAGTCAAGCTTCTTTGATCGCAGGTGTGGTATTTCAGGGTGTTAGCGGCTAAGCGCTCTGTATTGCTATAAGCATGTTGCTGATTTAATAGCCATGGTGCTCTGCATGGGGCACTCCATTCAGCAGAACGAACGGTTGTTGATGGTTGTTCTGGGTGAGGCAAATCCCCTCTGTCCCCCCTTCGCAAAGGGGGGGACGTAAGGCCACGCTCACTGCTTCGAGGCTAACGCACTCATGCTTTCTCAGGGGGGTCCTGAAGAATCTTCACAAAGGGCGCAACGCAGGGGCAAAGGAGACAGGCACCTTCGGTGCCAGTCTCCTTTGTGGCTGCAACGGCGGGTGCAGTTGGCGGTTGATAACGTCGGCGGAACATAGTAACCTGCGGCGGTATTTTCATCGCCACGTCCGAGAGACTTTATGCTGACACAATCGCTGCGCGACTCCCTGGAGACGCTGGTCGAGGCCGAACTCCCTTCGCTGGTCGAGTCGTACAAGAAACTGCACGCCCACCCCGAACTCTCGGGACAGGAGCGGGAAACTGCCGCGTTCCTGGCGGGTGAGTTCCGCACGCTAGGCTTCACGGTCACCGAGGGGATCGGCAGGTACCAGCGCTTCGATTGGCCTGGCTACGGCATCGTGGCGGTGCTGGAGAACGGGGATGGACCGACGGTCCTTTTACGTGCCGACATGGACGCGCTTCCGGTGGAGGAAAAGACCGGACTTCCCTATGCGAGCAGGGCCAAGGGGATTTACCGGGACGGTAGCGAAGGTGCGGTCATGCATGCCTGCGGGCACGACGTGCACATGTCCTGCCTGCTGGGAGCGGCGCATGTGCTTTCCCGCTGCCGCGCGAATTGGTCCGGTACGCTGGTGCTGGTCGCTCAGCCGGGAGAAGAGGGGGGCGACGGGGCCCAGGCGATGATCGACGATGGTGCGTATCGGCTCTGCCCGAGGCCCGACTTCGCGCTTGCGCTGCACAGCACGCTGTTTCTGAAGGCTGGGACCGCCGGCTGGGCGCCGGGGAATTTCCTGGCTAGTTTCACCGAGGTCGAGGTGGTGGTGCGCGGGGTAGGGGCGCACGGTTCGGCACCCGAATGCGGCAAGGACCCGGTGGTGCTTGCCGCGCAACTCGTGCTTGCCTTCCAGACCATAGTGAGCAGGGAGATATCGCCGCACGAACCTGCGGTACTCACCGTGGGGTCGATTCACGGCGGAGCCGCCTGCAACGTCATCCCTGAGGAGGTGGTGCTGCAGCTTTCCATACGCAGCTTCGACGACCGGGTGCGCGACCGCATCATCGAGTCGGTGCGGCGCATCTGCGAGGGAACTGCGCTTGCCGCCGGGGTGCCGCAGGAACTGGCTCCCGTGGTGCGGGTGCTTGCCGCGCATCCGGCGACCTGTAACCACCCGGTGCTCGCCGAGCGCCTGGCCGTCGCATTACGTGTGGCGCTCGGCGAGGAGAACGTGGTCCGCTCGGCGGCACGTATGGTGAGCGAGGATTTCGGTACCTGGGGGCTCGGGGGAGAGATTCCCATCTGCATGTTCTGGCTGGGCGCTGCGGACCCGCAACGTTTCGAGGCGTTCGCGGCTTCGGGGGGCTCGCTTCCATCGCAGCATTCGCCGCTCTACGCTCCGGCTCCGGAGCCGACGTTGAAGGGCGGGGTGATGGCGCTATCGACGGCGGTGTGCGAGCTGTTGCAACCGGATGAGGGTTGATAGACGGTTTATCTTAGAAGCAAATCCCCCCTGTCCCCCCTTCGCGGAGGCTACGGGCGGCAGGCTCCCCCTTCGCAAAGGGGCGACTGTGGAGCGTGCAGCGCTTGTTGTGACACAAAGCCTGCTTTCGAGGAATCTCCGCCAGAACCAAAAGAGAAGGGGCGCACCGCGTGGTGCGCCCCTTTTTATTCGCCTTTAGCTGTCGTATTTCTTGTGCTGCGCTTCTTAACTGTGATTTGTGATTGCTTCTTCGCCGCTGTGTTGCGTCAGCGATCTTCCCTTTGCCGGGGGGGCACTTCTTCTCGGCCGCGTCCATGGGCAGGCTCGGCCTCACGCGCGGGGGGCTCTGCGCGTTTTGGTGCCGGTTCCACGGTCTGTGGCTGCGGCGGTTTGACGACGGGCGCGGGTCGCGTTGCGGCCGGATGGGGCACCACAGGACGCGTCTGGGGCGCGGGGACACCGGCTGGTTCTTTTACCGCAGGCTCGGCAGTTGGGGGATGCCGTACTCCGCGTGGTGCAGTACCGCGCTCGGCCGGTTTTACTGGCGTAGGCGCGGTGACTGTCGGTGTTGCGGGTGTATGGGGCGCTGCCGCGGGAGCCTGAGGCGTCGCCGCGGGTGCTTGCGGTTGCGGCTTGACGGCAGGACGCTGGCCCCTGCGTCTTGGTTCTCCCTTGCCTCGCTCAGCACCGCGCTCGCCGGTAGTGGCGGAAGGCTGCGGCTTCCCGGTGGGGGGCGTTGCGGACGACGGTGACGGTTTTCCGGGAGCGGCAGGCTGCACGCGGGGCGGTTGCCCTTGCTGTGGAACCGCCTGCCCTTTCGGCGCCTGAGGGGCGCGCGGCTGCGTGGCTGAAGGCCCGCGCTGTTTCGTCGCCGGCGGGATGACCCCTTTTGTCGTCGGCGCCGTCGTTGCCGGCACTCCGGGGCGGGTAGCTGCCGGTTCCCTGCCGGTCCAGGGTTCACTGCGTCTTTCGGTTCTTGGTCGCGGCGTTGGTACGCCGCCGGGGCGAGGCACCGCAGGCCTTGGCTGGCGTGCCACGCCCGGTGGCAGCGGCGGCATCCTTCTCTCGTCACGATGCCTTTGGGTCTCGACGCGGAGCTGCTCGCGGTACGTGCGCGTATCACGCTGGATCACCCGCTCGTTCACGCTGATCACGGCGGCCCTGCGGTTTATGTAGATGTTGCGCCGGTCGTGCACGTAGGGACGTGAGCGCCGGACCCACCCGGAACCCCGCCAGCCGTGGTAGTACACGCGATGCCCGCGCCAGTCGCAGTCACGGTTGAGCCACGGACCAAGTGTAAAGGCGATACCGAAGGAGATGGCCGGGGTGGCTGGATAGAAACGCTCCACGTAGACCACGTAAGGGTCGTAAATCGGAACGTAGACGTACTGCGGTCTTGCCGGGACGATCCTGATCATGTCACCGTCGAAAAACACCTCCTGCTGGCGTGTCGAATAGAGGTTCCCCTGGTCGTACGCCCATCGACGCAACCGCTGGATCGAATCCATCACGTCCTGGGGCTGCTCAATGTAGGCCTGCCCGAGCGAAGCGGTCCACTGGTACTCCCGGTCCATCATGTAGAGGATCTGAGGGTAGTGGGCGACGGCACGCACGCTTATGTCCCAGGACTGGTAGTCGATGTCCGACGTGTTGCCGTAGAACCTCACGTAGCGAGCTGCATCGTGGATCTGGTCCACGAAGGTTGCGGCGGGTAGGATCTGGGCGATGAGCGGGTCCGCGTAGAGTGCGATGGGGGCGAGCAGGTCGTCAAGTTCTTCCGGGTAGAGGAGATCCTCCTCGTACTGGTATTGATCGGAAGCGGTGTAATACCCGGGTTCTGATTGAGCTCTCAGCGGGGTGACTGCGAAGGAAAGGGAAAACAGCAGGGCCAGCATCAACGGTATATAGGATCTTTTCATGGTTTCTCCCGGTGGGATCTACTATCAAGGATTACCGTCCCAGTCTATCAAAGTCGCGCGACGATGGCAAAGCTTGGGCGGGACTGGTCAGCAGCCGGACTGCATGGCCATGATCTTCTCGTGCAGCCCTTCCATGTCGAAGGGCTTCTGTATGTAATGCAGCTCTTTCTCAGGGTGGATGCCGCGCCTTGCGATCATCTCATCGGAATAGCCGGTCATGAAAAGGACCTTGGTCTCCGGGCGCAGGGCCGCTATGCCACGGGCCATATCGAAGCCGTTCATCTCCGGCATGATCACGTCGGATAGCACCATGTCGATCTTTTTGCTGTTGTCGCCGCAGATGGCGAGGGCGAGATGGGGACTGGCTGCCTGGATCACCTGGTAGCCTATCTTCTCGAGCATCTGCGTGGCCATGAGGCGCAGCATGTCGTCGTCCTCGACAACGAGAACGGTGCCCGATCCAATCATCGCTGCCGGCTTGCTTTCCGGCTGGACCGCCACGTCGCCGGTAAGCATTGGGAGGTAGATCTGGAAGCAGGTCCCCTGTCCCGGTTCGCTCTCCACATCGATGAAGCCGCCGTTTTGGGTGACGATGCCGTAGACCGTGGCAAGACCGAGCCCGGTGCCACGTCCCACCTCCTTGGTGGTGAAAAAGGGCTCGAAGATGCGCCGCACCACCTCGCGCTCCATCCCGGTGCCGGTGTCGATGACGCTCAGGCACGCATAGGGTCCGGGTTTCGCATCGAGGCGGAAGTCGCAGAACTCGGTATCGACGGTGACGTTTCCGGTAGCAACGGTAAGCGTGCCTCCTTCGGGCATGGCGTCGCGGGCGTTTACCGCCAGATTCATGAGGATCTGGTCTACCTGGGAGGGGTCGATGCGTACCGGCCAGAGCGCGTCGTCCGGGACGAAATCGAAACGGATCTCCTCACCGATCAGGCGGCTTAGCGTCTTCTTCATCTCAAGGCAGTGATCGTTCAGGTTCACCCGCCTCGGGGAGATGATTTCCTTACGGGAGAAAGCGAGGAGCTTGCG
The DNA here is from genome assembly GCF_004917065.1 of Geomonas ferrireducens. Lineage (NCBI taxonomy): Bacteria > Pseudomonadati > Thermodesulfobacteriota > Desulfuromonadia > Geobacterales > Geobacteraceae > Geomonas > Geomonas ferrireducens. The sequence continues at coordinate 1,000,730 of NZ_SSYA01000002.1, read as the reverse complement.
CACCATGTCACGGGAGCGCTCCCCGGCCTTGATGACCTCCTCGAGGTACAGGGAGAGGGGGGGGGCACCGGCCGCTTCGAGCTGGCAGAGTTGGGCGTAACCAAGCATGACGCTCAGCATGTTGTTGAAGTCGTGGGCAACCCCGCCGGCCAACTGGCCGATCGACTCCATTTTCTGCGAGTGCCTTAACTGCGCCTCTACCTTCCTGTGCTCGGTTATGTCGATGCCGAAGCAGAGGGTGCCGACGACGGTTCCCTTTTCCACGATGGCGCTGTTGCGCCACGAAATGGTGCGCATAGCCCCTGTCTTGGTCACAATTTGCCCCTCGCAGGCGCAACCTCCGGTGCCGGCCTCCGCCTCCTGCGGGATGCAGCACATCTTGTGGAAGGCCTCGGCACCCATCAAGGTCTCGAACCAGCTCCTTCCCAGGAGCTCCTCCTGCCGATAGCCGGTCATCTCCTCGCCGGTGCGGTTGATGAGGGTTACCTCCCCTTTGAGGTTAAGCCCCAGGATCATCAGGCAGGCGGCCTGGATCAGGTTCTCGGTGTACTCCTTCGCAGCGGTGAGCGCCTCCACCGATTGCCTGCGCTCGGTGATGTTTTCGATGGAGAGCACGGTGCAGGCTATGCGCCCCTCCTGGTAGACCGGCGTGGCGCCGCAGGCTATCGAGACGGTGCCGCCGTCTTTGGTGAGAAATTCCGCTTCGAACTTTACTATCTCGGCGGTGCCGGACGTGACGAGATGCAGCTGTCGCCGCACCATGTCGATGCAGTAGGGACAGACGAATCCGCCGATGTCGCGCCCGATAAATTCCGAAGGCTGAAATCCTGATAGCTCGGTACAGCGTGCGTTGGCCATGTCAACTGTGCCGTCGAGGTTGAGGACGATGAGCGCGTTGGCGCTGCTTTCCATGACTTTTTTCAGGAACGTGTAGGAGTCCTGCAGTTGACGGTTGGCCTGGTTGATGACGCGGAAGGGGAGTAATACGAAGACGATGAGGGAGAGGCTGAAACCGGCGACCGCTACCAGGGCGGCCCTTTTTATGATGGGGCGCAGCGACCGGCTGATTTCGACGCTCCCGATGACCTTGTCGCCGTAGAAGATGGGACGGGTACGCAGGATCACCGGTGCTGCGAGCTCCCCCCCGCTTGCTGCCAGTTCCCTACCCCCGGCGTCGAGGATGCGGTGCCTTTCTGCAGTGGTGGGGGTGCCGTGACTGGAGAGGATGGCATCGAGCCGGTGCGCTTCGTCGTGCCAGGAGTCCGGGCGGATATTGCCAAGCGAGGTGATGATGCGGGCGTTGATCTCGGTCTCGGTCTCGAGGCTGCCCAGCGCGTGCTGGTAGCTGACCGCAAAATAGCCGAACGGGAAGAAGAGGGTTACGAGAAGGGCGAGAATAACCGTGCAGTTGATGGTGAAATGGCCTGTCTGCTTCTCGGAACCGGTCATGGGGAGCGCTCCTTGCGCATCAACCAGGTGCGGGACTTCGTTGTCCGGTGCCGCAGCTGGGACGCCTTTGCACCTCGGCGCGCAGATTAGCATTGTATTAATAAAAAGAGAAGTGATTTGTAGGAAAGACCGCATAGAGAGACTGGGAAACGTATACGCGATCGTCCCTCTGGCGGCCGCGCTCCAGGGGGGATATGCGTTGACAGGCTGGGGGGCATCCTGTATAAAAACCGTGTCACTATATTGAAATTCGTGCTACGCGGTGTCGACCCGGAAGCACACGGAGGAAACTAGATGCACATGGCGGACGCTCTGCTATCCCCGTCGGTCGGGGGGGCCATGTGGGCCGTTTCCGCAGGCGCCATTGCCTGGGGATCGGCACGCCTTGGTCGCGAGAGCGACGATCGCATCGCACCGCTCATGGGTGTGCTGGGCGGCTTTCTTTTCGCCGCCCAGATGATCAACTTCTCCATCCCCGGGACCGGCTCGAGCGGGCATTTAACCGGCGGTCTGCTCCTTGCCATCCTACTCGGCCCGAGCGCCGCCTTTCTCACCGTGGCGTCGGTTCTCGTCGTGCAGGCACTCTTCTTCGCCGACGGCGGCCTCTTGGCCCTCGGCTGCAACATCTTCAACCTCGGGGTGATCCCCGCCTTCATCATCTATCCGCTTTTGTACAGAAGGCTGATCGGCACAGCGCCGGGGCCCCGCCGCGAGGCGGCGGTGACGCTTTTCGCAGCGCTCTGCGCCATGCAACTGGGCGCTCTCTGTGTGGTGCTGGAGACGGCGCTCTCCGGGGTATCCGAGCTGCCGCTTGCGAAGTTTCTCGCGCTTATGCTCCCGATCCACCTCGCCATCGGCGCGGTCGAGGGGGCGGTTACCCTCGCCGTAGTCTCCTTCCTGCGCAAGGCCCGTCCGGAGCTGCTCGCCCGAAAGGCTCACGCAGAGGCCGCGCCTTCGCTTAAGCCGTTTCTCGCCGCTGCCCTCGTCTGCGCCCTGCTGGTTGCAGGCGGGATCTCCCGTTTCGCTTCCGATAAGCCTGACGGGCTTGAGTGGTCCGTCGCCGGTGCGGCCGGTACCGCTGCGCCGGTTGCTCAGCACGGCGTGACCGCTTACCTGCACGCGCTGCAGGGACGGCTCGCGTGGTTCGCCGAGTACCGCATGCCGGCAGGGGAAGGGGTGGCCGCTCAACAGGCAGGCCCGGGTGCCGCCGGTGTGGTCGGCACGCTCATCACCCTCTTTATCGTGGTCGCGGTGGCGGCGCTTCTGCGCCGGGCGAAAAGGGGAGGGGCCGCTCCCGAGGCGTAGCGCGCTCGGCTGTGGTTTCGGCGAGGAAAAGGGCATGGCATCGGTACATGGGGCACTGCTTGATTTGAAGCGGCTGGATCGGCTCGCGGGGGGCGATACCGTGCTGCACCGCCTGGATCCACGCACCAAGGTGCTCGCCACCCTCATCTTCATCCTCTGCGTCGTCTCCTTCGGGAGGTACGAACTCTCCGCTTTGGTTCCCTTCCTGATCTACCCCGCCGTGCTCATCGCCATCGGGCGGCTTCCCGCCGGGTACCTCGCCTCGCGGGTTCTTCTGGTCTTCCCCTTCGTCGTCGCGGTCGGCATCTTCAACCCGTTTCTCGATCGGGAGGTACTCTTCCGTCTAGGCGGCATCGGGGTGACCGGCGGCTGGATCTCCTTCGCCTCCATCATGCTGAGAACCGCGCTCACCGTGGCTGCCGCACTCATACTCACCGCGCTCACCGGCTTCGTCCCCATCTGTCGCGCCCTTGTCGGGCTCGGCATGCCCAAGGTGTTCGCCATGCAGCTCCTCTTTCTCTACCGCTACCTCTTCGTGCTGGCCGATGAGGGGGGACGTGCGGCGCGCGCGAGGGAGATGCGCTCCTTTGGCGGCAGGGGGAGGGGGCTTGCGAGCTACGCTCCACTGCTTGGGCACCTCCTCTTGCGCACCTGGCAGCGCGCCGAGCGCACTCACATGGCGATGCTGGCCCGCGGTTATAACGGCATGCTTCCCGCGGCCGAGTCCAGGCGCCCGGGGCTTTCGGATTTCCTTTTCGTCCTTTTCTGGGGCGGCCTCCTCATCACCCTTAGGCTGTGCAACCTTCCCCGACTCATCGGGGCGCTGGTAACGGGAACCCTGTCATGAGCCACCACATCATCGAGATCGAACACCTGCGCCACGTTTACCCGGACGGCACCGAGGCGCTGCACGACGTAACCTTCAGCGTAACCCACGGTGAGTCCGTGGCCGTCATCGGAGCGAACGGGGCGGGAAAGTCGACGCTCTTAGCCCACCTGAACGGGCACCTGCTTTCCAAGTCAGGAGAGGTGCGCATAGGCCACGTACCGGTCAGCCGCGCGACCCTCGACCAGGTGCGGCGCACCGTCGGCATGGTGTTCCAGGACCCCGATGACCAGCTTTTCATGCCCACGGTACGCGAGGACGTTGCCTTTGGTCCCATGAACCTGGGGATCACAGGTGAGGAGCTGAAGCGATGCGTGGCCGATGCGCTGTGCCGGGTGGACGCGGAGCATCTCGCCGGGAAGGCGCCGTACCATCTCTCCGCAGGTGAGAAGCGGCGGGTGGCCATAGCGACGGTGCTTTCCATGTCCCCCAACGTGCTGGTGATGGATGAGCCGACAAACGGCTTGGACCCTTACGCCCGCAGGCAGCTGATCGGGCTTTTGAAGGATTTTCGGCACAGCAAGATCATCACGAGCCATGATCTCGACATGGTGCTTGAGGTGTGTGAGCGGACCATCGTCCTCTCTGGCGGGGCGGTGCGCGCGGACGGTCCGACGCGGGAGATATTCAGGGACGAGCGGCTTTTGAGGGAGTGCCGTCTTGAGAAGCCGCTTTCCATGCAGGGATGCCCGGTCTGTGGTGGGTGAGGGTAAACGAAAAAAGCCCCGGATTGCTCCGGGGCTTTTGATAAAGTTCTACGCTATATGTCTGACTTAGACCCTGGAAACGTTGGCCGCCTGAAGACCTTTCGGTCCCTTGACGATCTCGAAGGTCACGGAGTCACCCTCGGTGAGGGATTTGAAGCCGTCGCTGTTGATGGCGGAGAAGTGAACGAAGACATCCTCGCCGTTCTCCTGCTCAAGAAAACCAAACCCCTTGCTGTCGTTGAACCATTTTACCGTGCCGTTTACCATTTACTTACTTCTCCCTGTACATCCATTTTGTTATAACCTGCGGGAATTCGCGGGTGCGTAACCATACCAGTCTGCATACTCCGTGTCAATCTTTTTTTAAGATCGGTTTAAAGTGTTCTGTTTAGTATACAGCATGTGCCTGTACTGGCCTTGGCTTTGCCGCGCTGCCGGCTTTATCAGGAGAGCCACGACGCTTCGGGTACTTATGCCGATAATGCGGGACGTCTGTGTCGCATCGCGTTTGCATTTACACTCACTGCATGAGGATGCCAAGATCTCATGTCTAGGCGCGGATGCATATCTTCGCGGTGCCTCCTGTCGGTGCTGGTGCCAATGACAGTTGTTTACTCCGCTCAGACAATTTCCCTTTCATCTGATAAAATCTTTTTGTGTCAGGGCTCCTGGTCGTGTTAGGATGTTATGATAAAGATACGTTTTTAAAACAATCCTGAACTGTGTGACAATCCATGACCGCCCGTTACCAACAGAGACTACCTGATGAAATAGAACTCGAGCAGCGGCGCGCCGAGCTTGCTTCGCTGCGCGCCCGCCATGCCGAGGCGAGCGCCGTGCTGCACCAGTTGCGCCAGGAGATCGCCGGGTTCGAGCTGAACTACCAGGAGACGCTGGGCAAACGGATGGCCGAGCTTGAACGGATCGAAGCCGAGATCGACCGGTTCACCGGGGCCGGCAGCGCTGCGGAAGAGGACTTCTGCGAGGGGACCGCCGCCGCGCAGGACGACCAGGATGACTACCTGGACGGCCGCACCTATCAAAGCGGCAAGGCCTTCCGCGGCGGCGATGGGCGCGGAAGCCGGGGCCGGGTCTGGAAGGCTGATGAGCAGGACATCAAGTCCCTTTACCGAGAGGTTGCCAAGGCGATTCATCCCGATCTTGCCGGTGACGGTCCCAATTCGGTGCGGCACGAACTGATGCTGAAGGCGAATCGGGCCTACGCCGAGGAGGATCACCGCACCCTGAGGGAGATCCTGAGGAACTGGCGGCGGCACTTCCCCGAGCAGGCCGAGCAGAGCGACATCCGGGCGGAGCTTGCACGGGTGAAACGGCAGATCGCGGTGGAGGTGGAGGCGATCCGCGAGGTGAACGAGCAGATCGAGGAACTTCGCTCCAGCTACGTGCATCGCTTCAAGCTGCGTGTCGACGAGAGCATGGCGGCGGGGAGCGACCTCTTCGCGGAGATGGTGGCTGCGGCCGAGATCAACATCGCCCGTGCGCTTAGGCGTCTCGCCTCGCTCAAGGGGGAAAAGGTGCGCAGCGCCGTGCGCGGTGCGACGAGGCAGGCGCGCATCGTCTCCTTCCCGGCCGATGCCGCGTGCGGCGACCTTTACCTGCGCGACCTGCGTTCTGCGAACTTCAGCGACTGGAAAAAGAGCGGGCCGGCCATCGGTCCGGTGCGGGTGTATCTCGATCAGGCGCTGCGCCTGGACGTGAAGGGCGTGGTAGGGGAGAAACTGAGACTTTTGCAGGGTCTGAACCCGGAGGATCTGCAGGCGCTCTTTCTTTACGACGCGCTGGACGCCGATCTAGACCACATCGTGCATCTGACCGGACTGGAGGAGCTCTACCTCTGCGGGACCGCCCTGACCGACGCGGCGCTCCTCGGGATTTCGACGCTTACCGCGTTGAAGAGGATCTACCTGTACCAGACAAGCATCTCCGACCGCGGTCTCGTCTACCTGCAGGGAATGCAGGGGCTGCAGGGGCTTACCAGCAGCGGCAACAGCATCACCGACGAGGGGCTGGCCGGGTTCCAGAGGGCCTTCCCGGGGGTGAAGACGGTGAGTTTCAAGTGGAAGCGCTGAGGTAACAGGCGCTGCCAGCTCTTTTGAAAGAAGAAAGCCCGGGAGAGGATTCTCCCGGGCTTTCTTGCGTTGGGCCTTGGCGGACTGGAAATCAGATGTCCAGGAAACGCGCCATGTCGGCAATCAGGTCGTCCGGGTCCTCGAGACCTACGGAGAGTCGCACCAGGGTGTCCTTGATGCCGCGGGCTTCCCTTTCTGCAGGGGGCATAGCGGCGTGTGACATCTTCGCCGGGTAGGAGAGGATGCTCTCTACGCCTCCGAGGCTGACGGCAAAGGCGGCGAGTTCCACTCCCTCAAGAAGGCGCGTGGTGAGCTCGAAGCTTGCAAGCTCGAAGGATAGCACGGCGCCCGGTCCGCTCGATTGGCGCTTGTGCACCTCGTAGCCCGGATGGTCTGGAAGCCCCGGGTAGTACACTCGCTCCACCTGTTTCTGCTCATTGAGCCATAGCGCTATTTTTTGGGCACTTGCCTGGTGTTCCTCCATGCGTACCTTGAGGGTTTTCAGGCCGCGCAACACGAGCCAGCAGTCCTGGGGACCAAGTACCGCGCCGAAGGCGTTCTGGATGAAGCGGAGCCTCTTGCCGAGCTCGGGATCGCGGGCGACGGCGAAACCGCAGATCACGTCGGAGTGACCGTTCAGGAACTTGGTACCGCTGTGCAGCACGATGTCGCAGCCAAGCTCGAGCGGCCGCTGCAGGTACGGGGTCATGAAGGTGTTGTCCACGATGGTCAGGATGCCGTGCTCCGCCGCCAGCGCGACCGCCGCGGAAAGGTCGGTGATCTTGATGAGCGGGTTCGACGGGGTCTCCAGGTAGAGCGCCTTGGTCTCCGGGCGGATCGCGGCGGCAAGGGCCGCCGTGTCGGTGGCGTCCACGAAGGTGGCCTCGAGTCCCCACCCCTTGAACAGGGTCGACAGGAGCCTGAAGGTTCCGCCGTAGACGTCCTCGCATACGACGAGGTGGTCCCCAGGGGCGAAGAGGAGGATGGTGGAGGCGATGGCCGCCATCCCCGACGCGAAGGCGAGCCCGGTGGCACCCTTCTCGAGTCCCGCGACCGCCTCCTCCAGCGCCTCCCTGGTCGGGTTGCCGGAGCGGGCGTAGTCGAAGCGGCCGAAATGATCCATCGACTGCTGGGCGAAGGTGGAGGTGTGGTAGATGGGGTGACTCACCGAGCCGTGCTGGGGATCGATGGGGTCGCCGCCGTGGATCAGTTCGGTTGCGAATTTCATGCGTGCTCTCCTTATTCGAATGCCTGCGCCAAGTCGGCGATCAGGTCGTCCTTGTCTTCTATGCCTACCGAGAGCCGCAGCAGCAGGTCGTTGATGCCGAGGCGCTGCAGCGTTTCCGGCTCGATATCCGCGTGGGTCTGCACCTTCGGGAAGGTGATCAGGCTCTCGACCCCGCCGAGGCTCTCCGCGAAGGAGATGAGCCGTGTCTTCATAAGCAGCCGCTCGACCAGTTCGGGACGGGTCACCTCGAAGGCGATCATCGCACCGAAACCGGCGCACTGGCGCTGCATGAGGTCGTGGCCGGGATGCTCAGGAAGGCCAGGGTAATAGACCCGCCCGACGCCGGGGTGATCCTTCAGCCATGAGGCGAGGGCAATCGCGTTCTCCTGCTGGCGCTCCATCCGGATGGTGAGGGTCTTGATGCCGCGTATGGTGAGCCAGGAATCCTGGGGGCCGAGCACCGCGCCGGCGCCGTTTTGGTGGAAGTACACCTTTTCGGCGAGGGCGGCGTCCTTCACGGCTACGAGTCCGCACACCGTGTCGTTGTGGCCGGAGAGGTACTTGCTACCCGAGTAGACGGTGATGTCGGCGCCGAGATCGAGACAACGGACGAGGTACGGCGTCAGGAAGGTGTTGTCGACGATGCAGAGCATCCCCTTTTCCTTGCAGAGTGCCGCGAGCGCCGCCACATCGGCCACCTTGAGAAGAGGGTTGGTGAGCGACTCGACGAAGAGAGCACGCGTGTTGGGGCGGATCGCCTGTCTGACCAGCTCGACGTCGCTCGTGTCGACATAGCTGAAGCTCAGGCCGAACTGTTGGAACAGTTTTTCGAAGAGCCGGTAGCTCCCGCCGTAGAGGTCCTCGGTGACCACAAGGTGATCGCCGCGCTCGAAAAGGAACATGAGGCTCGTGATCGCCGCCATGCCGGAGGCGTAGGCAAAACCGCGGCTCCCCCCTTCCAGGTGCGCAATGCCCTCTTCGAGGGCCTGCCGGGTGGGGTTACCCGAGCGGCTGTAGTCGTAGCCGGTGCTCTGTCCAAGGCCTGGATGGCGGAAGGTCGCCGTCTGGTAGATCGGCACCGTCACCGCTCCGGTTCTCGTCTCGCGCTCCAGGCCGATCTGTGCTGCAGTTGTCGCGATGTTCATGTTTGCCTCCAAAGCAAAAAGTCCCCTTCCGGGGGAGGAAGGGGACTTCGTACGTATCGGTCCGCACTTCCTTATCTTCCGGAACTTTTGGTTCCGCAGGATTTGGCACCTTCCCCCCTAAGGGGAGGTTGCCGCGATGTCATAGGGCCAGTCCCTCGATCGCTCTGGATAAGTCATGCTATTCGGTTGTATGGGGTGAATCCTTGAATACTTGCGAAGATACTAATACAAGAGTGGTGCAGTTCTGTCAACGCTAAAAGTCGACTTCTTGACTAAAGTAAAAGTTATTTGCGGCAAATGTTTTCCTCGCACGTGGCTGTGATGGCAGCGCATCTCCGTTGCGAAGTCACAGCGTGACCGATGTAATGCCTTGTGGCGGCTTCCTGTCCTGTTTCATGAGCATCTTGCGATGCACGCCAGTCTTTGCTGCAGCAATGCTTTGAGTTTGTGAATCCTCTTTGGTCACAGTACTGGCAGATACAACAAAGCCGCTGTCATTGGGCATCAAGTGCTGCTTCAGTCTCTTAGCTAAAGACGCTCTGTAATATAATTGAAAATACCAATTTGACAATGCAAAGAAACCTGCCACTATAATGCAAGCAAGTAATGATCAATGGAGGGAAAATAAATGGCCACTTTGGTAGAGATCGCGGCACAGATCGTAGCTTCGCATGCGTCGAGTACTCCCATGACCTCGGATCAGCTTATATTCGAAATCAGCAAAGTTCACAACGCGCTCAAAAACCTTGAAGCGGGTGAACCAGTCGAGGGATTAGAGGAAGCGAAGCCTTCCGTTTCTGTGAAGGATGCATTCAAGAAGGGCGAAGTCGTTTGCATGCTGTGTGGAAAGGGCGGTTTCAAGACGCTGGCGCGGCATCTCAACACCGCTCACGGCATGAAACCGGGCGAGTACAAAAAGCAGTTCGGCATTCCGGGCAAGCAGCCGCTCGCCGCCAAGAACTATTCCGAGGCGCGCCGCAAGATGGCCCTCGACCGCGGTCTCGCCGACAACCTCGCCAAGGCCCGCGGTGTGCGCATGGCCAACATCGAGGCGAAGAAAGCCACCCCGGTAAAGCCCAGGGCCGCCAAGGCTTCCAAGGCCCCGAAGGATACGGCCAAGGCGAAGACCGCCTAAGGCTCGTCACAGGTTCATGTGGAAATGGCCGCCCCTTTTACGGGCGGCCATTTTTTTGTCCTGAGATAAGTGCCGGAGGCGCCTTCTGGTTAATGTACCGCACCCGGCGGCAGGTGTTTCACGGGTTTCTTGAGAAGCAGCAAGAGCGGGATGATCACCACGAAGGCGATGCCGACGATGAAGAAGATCCTGTTGTAGGAGAGCATGTAGGCCTGTCGCGAGATCTTGCCGTAGATGATGGCGAGCGCGCCCTGCTCGGCGGCTACGGGGCCCAGGCCGCGCCCCATCATGGCCTGCTTGAGTACCGCGATCTGTGACTGCGCGAGCGGGTTGTACGGGGTCACGTGGGCCACCAGGTTGGTCTGGTAGAACTGGCCGTAGCGCGCCAGGAGCGTGGCGGCGATGGCGATCCCCACGCTGCCGCCGATGTTGCGCAACAGGCTGAAGACGCCGGTCGCGTTCCCCATCTCCTCCTTCGTTATGGTGGCGAGGGTTACCGTGGTGAGGGGGACGAAGATCATGGCAAGTCCCACGCCCAGCACGACGCGCGGCCAGACGAAATCGCGGTAGGCGGCCTCCAGCGTGAAACCCTGCATCATGTGCATCGAGTAGGCGGCGATGATGAGGCCGACAAAGACGACCTTCCTGCCGTCGTAGCGCTGGATGATCGCACCGACGAAGGGCATGCAGATGAGCGTCGCTACACCCCCGGGGGCGAGCACCATGCCGGCCATGGTCGCGTTGTACCCCATGAGGGTCTGCAGGAACATCGGTATGAGCATGATGGAGCTGTAAAGGCAGAAACCCACCGCGAACATGATCAGGTTCCCCGCCGAAAACGAGACGTTCTTGAACAGGCGCAGATTGACGACCGGGTGCGGGTGATTTAGCTCAACGTAGATCAGCGCGCTGAGCGCGATGGCGGTTACGACCGAACATGCGACGATGAAGCCGGAGTTGAACCAGTCGTCCTGCTGTCCCTTGTCTAGTACGATCTGCAGGGCGCCGAGGCCCACCGTCAGGAGCAGCAATCCCCAGTAGTCGATCGATGTCCGCGCCCGCTTGATGTAGCTCGGGTCGTAGATGAAGAAGGTCGCCATGACCACGGCGACTATGCCGATCGGTATGTTTATGTAGAAGATCCAGCGCCAGTTCAGGTTGTCGGTGATCCATCCACCGAGGGCCGGGCCGATGATCGGGCCGAACATGGCCCCGACGCCGAAGATGGCCATCGCCATACCCTGCTGGTACGGTGGGAAGGTCTCCATCATGATCGCCTGGCTCATCGGTATCAGCGCGCCTCCGGCCGCCCCCTGCAGCACCCGGAAGAAGATGAGGAGACCTAGGTTGGGCGCCGCGCCGCACATGAGCGAGGCGAGGGTGAAGAGGGTGATGCAGGTGATGAGGAAGCGCTTACGGCCGAAGATCCCCGCGAGCCAGCCGGTCATGGGGAGAACGACGGCGTTACTCACCAGATAGGAGGTGAGTACCCAGGTGACCTCGTCGGTGCCGGCGTTCAGGCTCCCCTGCATGTGGGGGAGCGCCACGTTGGCGACCGAGGTGTCGACGATCTCCATGATCGCCGGCAGCATCACCGTTATGGTGATCAGCCACTTGTTGATGTTCTTTTCTTCAGCGCTGTTCATGGTACCGCCAAATGAGAGTGCTAGTGCCCGAAACCTACGACCTGCCCGAAGCTCTGCCCGGTCAGGATGGTCGGTACCACGCTCATGCCTACACGCAGGACGTGCTCCGGATCGCTCGTCTTGTCGATGGCGATGCGCACGGGAATCCTCTGCGTGACTTTCACGTAGTTGCCGGTGGCGTTTTCCGGCGGAAGCAGGGAAAAGGCGGCACCGGTGCCCGCCATGATACTTTCCACCTTGCCGCTGAAATGGCGGCCGGGATAGCCGTCCACGGTGAACTCGACCACCTGTCCGGGACGCACGGCGTTTAGCTGGCTTTCCTTGTAATTGGCGGTGATCCAGGCGTCCTCGAGCGGAACGATCGCCATGAGCGCCTGTCCGGGCTGGACGTAGTTGCCGACCTCCACGCCTTTGCGGGTGACGTATCCGTCGCTCGGCGCGACGACGCGGGTGTAGGAGAGGTTGAGCCGTGCCGCCTCGAGCTCGCCCTGCTTTTGCGCCACGCGCGCGTCTTTGGAACCGGTGCCTGAAACGCCGATCATCGCCTTGGCGCGGTTCTCAGCTTCGCGTGCTTCACTTACCTGTGCCTCCGCCACCTTGTGCGCGGTGCGCGTGCGGTCAAGCTGCTCTCTCGGTATTACTTCCTTCGCGTACAGCGCCTCGGCGCGCTTGAGATCGAGACTCGCCTGTTCCAGGCGTGCCACCGCGAGGTTCACGTTGGCGCGTGCGCTCTCGACGCTTGCGTAATCGCCGGAGGTTTCGTTCTTGGCCATCTCGAGGGACGCCGCAGCGCTCGTCGCCCGCGCCTGGTAGTCCGCCGGGTCGAGCTCGACCAGCAGGTCCCCTTTGTGCACGAACTGGTTGTCGACTACGGCAACGCGCTGCACCATCGCGGGCACTCGGCTCGCTACGGAATGGACATGCGCCTCGATGAAGGCGTTGTCGGTCTCGATATGGGTCTTGCTGCGTACCCACTGGCGCATGCCGAAGAGCCCGCCGACCACGATGATGATCAAGAGGATGATGCCGCCGCGCTGCTTCTTGCTCAGTCCGCCTTTGGTCTGGGTCTGCGGTTGTTCGATGGTCTGGTCTGCCATGTATTAACTCCGGTCGGGCCGGCATCAGGTAAGACGGCGGCCCTGGGTGGTTAGAGATGAATCAAAGCTCGCCGGTTGCCCTCTTCACCCGGGCGGCGGCGACCTGCAGGTCGAAGATGCTGCGGTAGTAGTCGGTTCTCGTTCTGGTCAGAAGGGTCTGCGCGTCGATGACCTCGGTCGCCGTTCCCACGTGCTCCTGGTAGCGATCCTTGGTGATGCGGAGGTTTTCCACCCCCTGGGTGATCGCCTTTTCCGCCACCGCGATCCTGTCCCGGGCGACCAGCATGTCGCTCACCGCCAGCGCGTATTCAAGTCTCGTGCGCTCTTCCATGTCCCTAAGTCTTTCTTCGTCACGCGATCTTGCCTGTACCGCCTGTCTTACGCGTGACGTCGAGGCCTGGCCGTCGAAGAGGTTCACCTTGAGCCCCACCGTGGCGGCCACGATGGCCTGCTCGCGTACCTTGCTGTTGGAAAGATAGTCGATGCCGAACTTGGCGAACAACTCGGGGTAGTGAATGGTCTTCGCCTCTTTGACCGCGTATTCGTCGGCGCCTACCACGGCCTTGAGCGCGGAAAGCTCGCCCCGTTTCGACATGTCGGGAGCCTCGGAGAGGGAAGGGGCAGGGGGGGGCTGCGCGTCGTCTTTCAATTCCGCGCGGCGCTCGGGGGGGGCGCCGGTCAGGTAGTTCAGCAGCAGCCATCCCTTTTGCACCTCGTTCCTGGCGCTCAAGAGGCTCTGACGGCTGGACGCCACCCGGACCTCGGCCTGCAAGAGGTCGTTTCTGGTCACCACCCCCTCGTCGAAGAGCGCCTGAGCGGTCTTTTGGTGCGAGAGCATCTGGGTGACCTCGTCCTCGGCCGCGGTGACGAGCTTCACCGCGGTCAGGATGCCGTAGTAGGCCTGCACCACCTGCATGAAGACGTCCTGCTCGCTTCCGGTGTAGGAGTAGCGGGCGGCCTCGCTCTGCATGCGCGCCATCCCCTCGGCTGCGCCGGTACGCCCGAAGTCGTACAGGGTCTGGTAAACGCTGAAGTTGGCGAAGGGGTAGCGCGGGTCCTGGGTCTCCTGGGACTGGGACCCGAACTTGAACGCCTGGGCCTTGGCTTGTGCCACGTAACCCGCCTGCAGATCGACGCGAGGCAGACGGGTCGACCTGGCGATGCCGACCTGCTCCCGCGCTATCTCGACGTCGTGCGAGGCGGACTTCAGTCCGCGGCTCGTGGCGACCGCATTGTCGAGGCATTCCTTCAGCGTGAGCGTTTCCGCGTTCGCAGAACTGCAAATGGCGCAGAGTAGAAGCGCCAGTATAACTACAACTTTATGCATGAAAACTCCGGGATTAGCTGCGCAATTTTTGCAGCAGCGACGTCAGGGTTTCGACTTCGTTCGGTTCCAGTCTCGCTATGAACTCTGCCTGAGCCCTAAGCGCCACTGGCACGAGCTCCGGCTCAAGCGCCTTTCCCTTCTCGGTGAGGCAGATGCGATAGGCACGGCGGTCGGCCGGGTCGGGGCGACGCATCACCAACCCCTCTTTTTCGAGCCGGTCGATGAGACCCCCCATGGTGGTCCGATCGATCTGGCTTTTTGCGGAAAGAAGGGACTGGCTGATGCCGTCCTCCTGCCACAAAAAGCCCAGTAGCCCGAACTGCTGCGGGGTCAGTTCGTACTGGTCGAACTGTTCCTTGAAGATGAGGCAGGCGCGCTGGTAAGCCTTTGCCAGCAGGAAGCCCACGGTTTTTTCGATGTCCATGTTGGGGGGTTGTTGTACTTCCATAGCTCCTCCCGTGGAAGGGCAACGGTCTGATTTCACGAGCGAAAAGCTGCCCCGGCAAAGGTGAGCATTATGCACATAATCAGTATGCTGTCAATCAGCAAAAATGAGGCTGGGAGAGCGGGATTTTAAAGGACGTAACGGGTGAGTGATTTTGGTGGGGAGAGACCATGCCGACCTCCCCCTTCGGGGAGAGGTCGGCTATCCAGTGTTAATTATTGTTGGGACGGGGCGGGCTGTGCGGCTTCACCTTGAGCGACCTTGCTTTCCTCGACCGCCTGCTGCGGGATGGCCGGTTTCGGAGCCCCCGGCTCCTGGTAGGGGGGGAGGCGGTACAGCCGCTGGTACATCTGCATGCTGGTCACCACTTTTTTGACGTACTCGCGGGTCTCCCGGAAGGGGATGCTCTCGACGAACTCGTCCTGCGGAAGGCCGCCGTACGCCTTCTGCCAGCGCTTCACGTTGCCCGAGCCCGCGTTGTAGGCGGCGACCGTGAGGGTGAGGTTCTTGTCGTACAGCTGCAGCAAGTCCTTCAGGTGGCGTGCGCCGAGCTTGATGTTGAGGGCCGGGGTGGTCAAACGGTTCGAGTCCCCCTTGGAGATCGACTCGGCGGTGGCCGGCATGATCTGCATGAGACCGACGGCGCCCACCGGTGAAAGTGCGGCGGGGAAATAGTTGCTCTCGGTGCGCATCACTGCGTAAACCAGGCTTTCGGGGACCGCGGCCGCGGCGGCGTGTTTGGCGACCTCTTCGCGGAAGGCGAGCGGGAATGTGGCGCCGAGCACGGTGGCGTTGTCGCCGCGCTTGGGCTTTTCGTTCCCGAGTGCGTGATAGGCGCCGTTGTAGTTCCCCATCTCGAGGTACAGACGTGCGATACCCGCGGGGTTCTTCCCTTTCTTTGAAAGCGACAGTTCCCTTGCCGCTTCCTCGAAGAGTCCGAGCGCGATGAGCGCCTTCTCCCGCTCGAAGCCCGACGGCATCGGCAGGACGTCGGCCAAGTTCTGGGGGGGCTGGGGGAGCGAGGCTGCGCTCTGGTTCTGGTTGCAGATCAGCGTGTAGTATCCGAGCGGGTATTCCGCGACCAGCGCGGTGAACATCACCTGTGCGCTCTTCTCATCGCCGGTGAGGGCAAGGGTTCTGCCGAGCCAGTAAAGCGCCTTGTCGCGCAGGTCGTCGCGCTCGGCAAGTTTCCTGAACTGTGCCGCGGCATCGGCGTAGTCGCGGGACTGGTAGCTGCACCAAGCGGCTTCCCAGAGGACGTTGACGTTCTTCTGATTCGGCGCCGCGGCAAGGTATTGCTTGAACAACGAAGCCGCTTCACTCCATTTCCTCTGGAAACGTTTCAAGTAGGCTGCCTCGAGCATCGCTTCCTGGGCCACCGTTCCACGCTTCGCGTCCTGAGAAAGCTTTTGATAAAGCTGGAAAGCCTCTTCTCCCTTGCCTTCCTTGTCCAGGGTGCGGGCAAACCACAGGTCGGCATCGCCGTATCCGGAAAGGGCGGCGAAGGTGCTCTGTGCCTGCTGGTAGCGCCTTGCCTTGTACAGCGCTTGCCCCTTTTTGAAGGTCACCTTGCGGATGAAATCGTCGCACTCGCCGTTTAACTGGATCGCGGCAAAGGCCTCGGCGGCTTTGAGATGGCGCCCGAGATCGTAGAGGGTGCAGGCGCGCTTGTAGAGTTCGGCGCTGCTGTAAGGCTCGGCCTTGACGCCGGTAGCCGCTAGATTCTGCAGTTCGGCGGCCGCTTTGTCGGCATAGGGGGAGGCGGGATAGCTGAGGTAGATGGTGCGTAAAACGGTTACTGCGGTCGCCGTGTCCCCGAGTTTCTCGCGGGAGAGGGCGGAGCCGTAAAGGGCCGAGATGGAATCGCTGCCGGAGGGGTAGCGCTCGACGAAGGTGGCGTAGCTTTGCTGCGCTTCCTTCGGGTAGCCGGCCGCTGCGAGCGAATCGGCATAAAGGATGAGTGCCTGGCGCGCAAGCCGGCTCGCGGGGAAGTCCTTGAGAAGCTTGTAAAGCGGCGGGAGTGCCTGCGCGTGGCGTTGCAGCTTGGAAAGGGCGAGCCCCTGATAGTAGAGGGCGTAGTCGGCTAAGAGCGGATAACCTTCCGCAGCGGCGGGTAGCTGTGCCGCGGCCTCTTCCCACTGCTCCATTTTGGCGGCGGCGATTCCCGCCATGAAGGAGCGGATTGGCGGGTCGTTTATGGTAAGGGCTGCGTCACGGGCGGCGCGGTAGTCCTTGACCTGCATGCGCTTGGCGGCTGTGGTGAGAGCCTCGTCGGCCGGTTTGCTGAGGTTTGCTGCGGAGGCGGGAAGGGTGGCGCAAAGCATCAGTGCTGCTGCTGCGATGGTACGGCAAAACATGGAGACTCCCTTACGTTGCAAAACTAACCCCGTATTTGTACCGAAGCGCGGCGCAAAAGGCAATTGTTAATGTATTGACCAATCACAACGAATCCCAACTTCTCATCGGTTATCTCCGAATTTTGTTCCTACGGGGTCCACAGGCACGTGACCTCCAGCGAGTGGCCAGTCGCGCCGATCGAGTCCTTCATCGCACCCGACGAGTCGTTGGTCCCACCGGACGAATCGTTGCTCGCACCTGACGACTCATTGGTCGCACCTGACGAGTCGTTGATCGCACCTGACGAGTCGTTGATCGCACCTGACGAGTCGTTGATCGCACCTGACGAGTCGTTGATCGCACCTGACGAGTCGTTGATCGCACCTGACGAGTCGTTGATCGCACCGGACGAGTCGTTGGTCGCACCTGACGAGTCGTTGATCGCGCCTGACGAGTCGTTGATCGCGCCTGACGAGTCGTTGATCGCACCGAACGAGTCGTTGATCGCACCTGATGAGTCGTTGATCGCACCGGACGAATCGTTGATCGCACCGGACGAGTCGTTGATCGCGCCTGTCGAGTCATTGATCCCTCTCGACGAGTCGTCTGCCGTGTCATTCGTGCCGAATCGCCTTTCTTGACTTTCCGTCGCCCCTTCTGCATTATCCAACGGTGCTGATTTTATTGTTTTTCCCGGAGGTTTAGATATGCGCAAAGGCAAGGACGCGATCATGAGGCTGCTGGGCAAGGGGGAGCCGGTGCCTTACCGGCAGATGCTCAAGGCCCTCAACGTCTCCCGTCACGAGCGGGAACACCTGGACGATCAGCTCGATTACCTGGTTGAAACAGGGGAGATCGCCAAGCTTCCGGGGCGTATTTACACCATGGCGGGAGCGGGTGGCTCGGTGCGCGGCAAACTCTCCATGCACCGCGACGGCTACGGTTTCGTGATGCCGGAGGACGGGGGCGATGACCTCTTCGTCCCGGCCCGATACCTCACCGAATATATGAACGGCGACATCGTGGACGCCCAGGTGGTTTCCACGCGTCGTGACGGGAAAAGGGAAGGGCGTGTCACCGGCATCGTGAAGCGTGGCGTCACCGAGATCGTCGGCCGCTTCGAGGCGGCCGGGAAGGGGGGACGTGTCATCCCGGACGATCCGAAGCTCGGCCGCGACCTCTTCGTGACCCCCGGGGCCTCCGGTGGGGCTGCCAAGGCGCGCACAGGGCAGGTCGTTCTTGCCCAGATCACCTCGTACCCTTCCGGGGTGCGCCCGCTTGAGGGGCGCATCGTGGAGGTGCTCGGGGAGGCGAACGACCCCGAAGTGGAAGTCCTTTCCGTCATCAAGAAGTACGAGCTTCCGCATGTCTTCGACGCGAAGGTGATGGAGGAGGCCGAGCGCGAGCCGCAGGAGGTAAGCGAGGAGGCACGGCAGGGGCGGGTGGATCTGCGCGAGCGGCTCATCGTTACCATCGACGGCGAGACGGCACGCGACTTCGACGACGCGGTCTCCGTCTCTCGCGAGGGGGACAAGATCCGCCTCTGGGTCTCCATTGCGGACGTCGCGCACTACGTCACCGAGGGTTCGCGTTTGGACACCGAGGCGTACCTGCGCGGGACGTCGGTCTACTTCCCGGACCGCTGCATACCGATGCTCCCGGAAGAACTCTCCAACGGCATCTGCTCGCTAAACCCGCAGGTGGACCGTCTGACCATGACCGCCGAGATGCTTTTCGACGCGACCGGCGACCGCGTGGACCAGAAGTTCTACGCCAGCGTCATCAAAAGCTCCGCCCGTCTCACCTATACGACGGTGAAAAAGATCCTTGTGGACCGTGACGAGGAGACCATCACCGCGAACCGGCACTTGGTCGAGGATCTCAAGGTGATGGAGGATCTTTCACTCAGGCTAAATAAGGTGCGCGCTGGACGGGGGAGCATCGATTTCGATCTGCCGGAACCCCAGATCATACTGGACACGCAGGGGGAAACCACGGCGATCGTGCGCGCCGAGAGAAACCTTGCGCACCGCATCATCGAGGAGTTCATGCTCGCCGCGAACGAGGCGGTGTCGCACTTTCTCGAAACGACGCCGGTTCCTTCGCTCTACCGGATCCACGAGAATCCCGACCCGGTCAAGCTCCAGGACCTGTCCGAGTTCGTCTTCGGTTTCGGCTACATCCTGAAAGTGGTGGAGGAGAAGGTAAGCCCCCACGCGCTGCAAAAACTCCTGGAAGAGGTGGCCGGAAAGCCGGAGGAGCGGCTCATCAACGAGGTGCTGCTGCGCTGCATGAAGCAGGCGCGCTACAGCGCCGAGAACCTGGGGCACTTCGGCCTCGCCGCCGCAAGCTACACCCACTTCACCTCCCCGATTCGCCGCTATCCCGACCTCGTGGTGCACCGCATCCTGAAGCGCGTGCTTTCCGGGAAGATGAATAAGGCGGATAAGGACCGGCTCGAGGCGCGGCTCCCCGAGACCGCGCTGCACACGAGCAAGCGCGAGCGGGTCGCCATGGAGGCGGAGCGCGAGATGGTCGATCTCAAGAAGATGCAGTTCATGCGCGACAAGATCGGCGAGGAGTACGACGGCTACATCACCGGGGTCGCCCCCTTCGGTTTCTTCGTGGAGCTCGTCGACCTCTTTGTGGAAGGGATGGTGCCGGTCGCCACTCTCCCGCAGGACTACTACGTGCACCTGGAGAAGAGCCACGCCCTGGTCGGGGAGAGAAGCCGCGCCATGTACCGCATCGCGGACAAGATCCGGGTGAAGGTGGCGGGGGTGAACGAGCCGGCGCGCCAGGTGGAATTCGCCTTGGTCGGGACCCTGGAAAAGCGACCCATCGAGCCGATCGCCGACGTCCGGAACGCCTACCAGCGCATCCCGATAAAGGGGAAGCGCCCCAAGCCGAAACGGCGCTGAAAGCTGTTGCGCTGGATTTAAGCGCTGTGATATAAAAGCTGTTTGAGCTCTGCACGGCATTAATTAGGAGAAGCGAGGTATATGGAAGAAAAGGTATTGCCGTTCATGGAGCACCTGGTTGAACTCAGAAAACGGCTCATCGTCAGCGTAATTGCCATCGTCATCGGCATGGGGATCGCCTGGAACTTCTCCACCGACCTCTTGAAGTTCGTGGAACAGCCGCTCACCGGTCACACCTACCTGACCGACATGAAGAAATCCTTCTACGAGAAAGTCAAAAAGCGCTACCCCGAGGCGTACCAGCAGATGAAGCTCGGGGAGGAGCACCAGGTGGCCGAGAAGCCGCGCATGCTGAACTACAGCGCGCCGCTCGAGCCGTTCTTCGTGCAATGCAAGATCTCCATGCTGGCCGGTTTCGTCATCGTGCTGCCGGTGCTCTTTCACCAGTTCTGGCTCTTCGTAGCGCCCGGGCTAACCCGCAAGGAGCGGCGCCTGGTGGTTCCCTTCGTCACCACGGCCACCGTCGCCTTCTGCGTCGGGGCGATGTTCTTCCTGCTCATCATCTGGCCCGTCATCATAAACTTCTCCCTCTCCTACGAGGCGACCGGGCTGCAGAGCTGGTACAACATCTCGGCCTACATAAATTTCTGTCTGCGCTTGATCCTGATGTTCGGCCTCATCTTCGAGCTCCCGATCCTTGCGCTCCTTTTGGCCCGTTTCGGCATCGTCAACTACCGGATGCTCGCCACGCGCAGGAAGTACGCGCTCCTGGCTAGCGCCATCGTTGCCGCCTTCCATGCCGACCTGGTCACCATGTTCGTCATCATGATCCCGCTCTACCTCATGTACGAGATCAGCATCTGGGTTGCCCTGGTATTCGGGAAGAAGAAGGCACCCCAGGTGGAGACCGAGGCGGCGGAAGCCTGAGGACCCCCATAGTCCATGGAAATTTTTAGAAGCATCTCTGAGATCAGGGAAAAACTGCGCCATCCGGTGGTCACCATCGGCAACTTCGACGGCGTGCACCTGGGGCACCGCGAGATCTTCAAGAGGGTGCGGCAAATCGCCCGCGAGATCGGCGGCGTTTCCGTGGTGATCACCTTCGTGCCGCACCCGCTCAAGGTCGTCGCGGCCCACAAGGAGGTGCGGCTCATCACCACAAGCCGCGAGAAGGAAGCCCTCATCGAGGGGTCCGGCATCGACTACCTCCTCGAGATCCCTTTCGACAAGGAATTTGCCTCCGTGCCGGCCGCCGTCTTCGTGGAAAAGGTGCTGGTCGGCGCCATCGGTGTCCAGCGCCTGGTGATCGGCTACGATTACGCCTTCGGCCGCGGCAGGGAAGGGGACGTCGCGCTTTTGCGCAGGCTTGGCGAGCTTCACGGCTATACCGTGGAAGAGCTGGAGCCGATCTCGGACGGCTCCACCGTCTACAGCTCCACCGCGGTGCGCAGGATGGTGAGCGCCGGAAACGTCTCCTGCGCCGCGAGCCTCTTGGGACGGCACTTCTCCATCTCCGGCAAGGTGGTGCACGGCCACGAGCGTGGCCGCAGCCTCGGCTTTCCCACCGCCAACATCGAAACGGAAAAGGACCTCATCCCGTCGGTCGGGGTCTACGCGGTGAAGGTCTGCATGGGGGATCGGCTCTTCGACGGCGCCTGCAACATCGGCCCCAACCCGACCTTCGGCAACCAGCACCTATCCATCGAGGTGTTCCTCCTCGACTTCGAAGGCGACCTTTACGGACGCGAGCTGACCCTTTTCTTCATCGAGAGGCTCAGGGGGGAGAAACGTTTCTCCGGGCTTGACGAACTGAAAGAGGCGATCGCCGCGGATGTCGCGCGTTGCCGTGAGATCCTCAGCGGTGCCCGCCCGGTTCTGTCCGAAAGTGGCGGTGACTGGGATTGCGCAAACCATGGTTCGGGCCGCCCCGATTGACAACGCAACCGATGACAGGAGCCCGATTGACCACGCAAAAACCAGATAAGAAGCTCTTGCTCGGCATCGCAATCAGCGCTCTTTGCCTCTTTCTCCTCTTCAGGAAGATCGACTTCGGAAAGATGGCCGACGCCTTTGCCGCGATGGATTACCGCTACCTTGTGCCCGCGCTGGTGCTCACCTTTGTGAGCTACTACCTGCGCGCGGTGCGCTGGAAGTTCCTGCTAGCCCCGATAAAAAACACGCGCCTTGGGAACCTCTTCCCCTCGACCCTCATCGGATACATGGCGAACAACCTTCTTCCGGCGCGCCTGGGGGAGCTGGTGCGGGCCCACTCGCTCGGACAGAAGGAGGGGATCGGCACCAGCGCGGTCTTTGCCTCCCTGGTGCTTGACCGGCTCTGTGACGGCTTCACCGTCCTCCTCGTGCTCCTGATTACCTTCTTCACCATAAAGCTGCCAAGCGGGATGGAACGCGTGCAGCACGGGCTCGTCACCGGCGGGTACGTCACCTTCGCCCTCTACCTTTTTGTCCTTGCCTTTCTGTTCCTGCTCAGGTGGCGCACCGACTTCACCGTCAAGGTGGTGACCCGTGTGCTGCATCCTTTCTCCGCGCGGTTGGCCGAGCATGCCGGCGCTCTGCTGGTCTCCTTCATCTCCGGTATCCGCATTCCGACCAGTATCTCCGGCATTACCGGTGTCGCGGTCAGCTCGCTTCTCGTGTGGGCCACGGCAATCTGGCCGGTCGACCTGATGCTGCGCTCCTTCGGCCTGTTTCTCCCTCCCTCGGCGGCCATGTTCATCATGGTCTTCCTGGTCTTCGCCGTGATGGTACCGGCATCTCCGGGTTTTATCGGGACGTATCACATCGCCTGCGTCACTGCACTTTCCGCATTCCAGATTGGCAGCGAAAAGGCGCTCAGCATCGCCATCGTCATTCACGCCATGGGCTTTTTCCCGGTCACCGTCGTCGGGCTGTACTGCCTCTGGCGGGACAAGGTCTCCATCAGGAGCATCGGCGTCACTAACACCGAGGAGCAGTTGCGTGAACCATAACGGAATCCTGCGCAGGCTCGACCCGTGCGCCATCGCGGCCTTCGTCATCCCGCTGTTCGTGTATCTCCTTACCCTGGCGCCCACGGTCACCTTCTTCGACAGCGGTGAGTTTCTGACCGCCATCTCCTCTCTCGGCACGGCGCACTCGCCGGGGTATCCGCTCTTCATCAACTACGCTAAGCCGTTCACCTTTCTCCCGCTCGGCAACATCGCCTTCCGGGTGAACTTCGCGACCGCAGTTTCCGCGGGGCTTGCCTGTTTCGGCGTCTATCTGCTCACCACCCAATTGCTCAAGGGTGAGGAGACCCCCTGGCAGGGACGGTTCGGTGCGCTTGCCTCCAAGCTTGCCGGTGTCGCGGCGGCGCTCACCTTCGCCTTCACGCCGAGGCTTTGGCTGCAGTCAAACCACGACAAGCCTTATCCGCTGCTCGCCTTCATCTGTGCCATCATCTTCTACCTGATGCTCCTTTGGCGGGAGAGCTACCTCGAGGGACGGGAGCGCCCTGCCTACGTCTACCTGGGCGCCTTTCTCTGCGGGCTTGGGACCGGTGCGCACCAGATCATGGTGCTGATGATTCCGACCTACGCCTTCCTGATCTGGTCCGCGGACCGGCGCGTCATCTTCCGGGTGCGCGAGTTCTTCATCGCCTTCGCCTTCGGCCTGTTGGGCTTCGGCATCCACCTGCACCTCGTGGTCCGGGCGCTCAGGAAACCGATTCTGAACTGGGGCGACTCGAAGAACCTCACCCAGTTCCTCTGGAACATCCTGCGCAAGGGATACCCGGTCGACAAGCCGCACCGCGACCTCGATCTCCTCTGGGCGCAGATGAACGCCTTCAACATCCCGCACGAGTTCACCGTTGTTGGCCTTGTCCTTTTGCTGTTCGGTCTGTGGGCCCTGATGCGGACAAAGCGCGACCTGGTACTTGGCTACCTGATCGCACTCGGCTCGTTCCTGCTCGTCATCGTCGGCTACTTCAACACGCCAGGCGAGATGATCTTCCTGACCGAGGAGTTCTTCACCCCGCTTTACCTCCTCTCTGCGGTCTTCATCGGTGTCGGGCTCATCACCCTCATCAAGGAGGCGGTGCAGCATCTTCCCGACGCACCTGCCGCACGCCTTTTTTTACCCGCGCTCCTCTTCGTGCTGCCGCTCGCCGTCTGTCTTTTGAACTACCGGGAGAACGACCAGCATAAAAACTACATCGCCTTCGACTACGCCTCCAACACGCTCAGGTCCCTGCCGCAGGACGCCGTGCTCTTCACGTGGGGGGATTCGGGAGCCTTTCCGCTTTGGTATTTGCAGGGGGTGGAAAGGATGCGCGAGGATGTCGACCTGCCGCACACCCCGCACCTCGTCTTTGACTGGTACCTGGACAGCATGCCGCGCCTGTTCAAGAACTCGCGGCTGTACGAGCTACCCATGGATCAGCGCACCTCGGACGGGACGCTCATGATTGCGGTCGGGGAGCAGTACGGCAAACGGCCGGTTTACGTGGACTTCTCCACCAAGTACTCCATCGAGTTCAAGGATTTCGTGGTGCACCAGCGCGGCATCCTTTTCGCGCTCCAGGCGGCCGGCACCCCCGCGGCTCCACCGGACCTCGACGTATGGCCTCTTTTCTCCCTGCGGGGCGTGCTCGGAGACCGCGACATGTTCTTCCGGGACCTCGACACGGGGAAGGCGATCCTCATCTATGCAGCTTCCCTCATGGAGTCGGGGGAGACGCGCCTTCGTATGGGGCAGCGCGAGGCGGGGGCACGCGACCTGGAAGTGGCTGCAAGCATAGCGCCTGAGATCAGGCAGCGCGTCGCAGCACTTTTGAGTGCGAACGGAGTGGCCCAATGACCATTACCGGAAAGACCACGGTTACCGGTATCATCGGTGCCCCGGTTGCCCACTCGCTTTCGCCGGTGATGCACAACGCTGCCTTCGGGGCTCTCGGGCTTGACTGGGTCTACGTCCCTTTCCCCGTCCCCCCCGCACGTCTTGAGGCTGCGGTGGCCGGGCTTGCCGCAGCGGGAGTCGCCGGCTTCAACGTCACCATTCCGCACAAGGTCGCCATCATGCCGTTTTTGGACGAAATCGATCCGGACGCGGAACTGATCGGCGCGGTGAACACGGTGCTCGTACGGGAAGGTAGGCTCACCGGCTACAACACCGACGGCCTTGGTCTCGTGGCGGCGCTCGCGGGGAAGCTTTCCTTCGACCCACGCGGCAAGAGCGTCCTCGTGCTCGGGGCGGGCGGGGCCGCCAGAAGCGCCGTCGTATCGCTCGCGCGTGCCGGCGCGGCGCGGGTGCATGTCGCGAACCGCACCACGGATGCGGCGCTCGCCCTAGTCGGCCTCGTCGCAGAAAGGCTGAAGGAAACCGCCTTCGCCGCCGGTTCCCTCGACGCTCTCGCCGACCCGGCCTTCATAGGCTCCTTCGACCTCGTGGTCAACACCACCTCGGTCGGCATGTCCGGTGACTCTTTCCCCGGGCTCGATCCTTCCCTGCTAAAGTCCGGTGCCTGTATTTACGATATGGTCTATGCACCGCCGGTTACGCCGCTTTTGGCGCAATGCCGCACCTTTGGCATCCCTTGCGCCAACGGCCTCGGCATGCTTGTGGCGCAGGGCGAAGCGGCCTTTCGCATCTGGACCGGGGTCGCGCCGCCCGAAGGGTGCATGGAACTGGCTCTGGCGGCGTTTCTGCCCGAACCATGTAAGCCTTGACATTAACGCGATTACAAAATACCATTCACAGGATTCTCCACCCCCCTGAGGTAGTATATGCATGTAAGCAGACTCGGTGAGCTGCTGGTCACGAACAATCTGATCAACAAGGAACAGCTGAAGCAGGCCCTCGCTGAACAGAAGGCGGCGGGGGGGCAACTGCGCCTTGGGTCCATCCTGGTCAGGGACGGACTGATCAACGAGGCTGACCTCACCTCATTTCTTTCCAAGCAGTACGGCGTTCCCACCATAAACCTTGCCGACTATGAGGTCGATGCCGCGGTGGTGAAGGTCATACCCGCGGAAATCGCCCACAAATACCAGATCGTTCCGGTGAACCGAGCCGGCTCCACACTCATCATCGCGATGAGTGATCCCTCCAACATCTTCGCCATCGACGACATAAAGTTCATGACCGGCTACAACGTCGAGGTCGTCGTGGTCGCCGAGAGCGCGATAAAGGCCGCCATCGACAAGCTCTACGACCAGAGCGCGTCGCTCGCCGACGTAATGAACGACCTGGATATGGAGGACCTCGAGGTCATCGGGGAGGAAGAGGATGTAGATGTCGGCTCTTTAGAGCGCGCCACCGAGGACGCCCCGGTCGTCAAGCTGGTCAACCTGATCCTAACCGACGCCATCAAGAAGAAGGCCTCCGATATCCATATCGAGCCGTACGAGAAGTTCTTCCGGGTGCGCTACCGCATCGACGGCGTGCTCTACGAGGTGATGAAACCGCCTCTGAAGCTGAAAAACGCCATCACCTCCCGCATCAAGATCATGAGCGAGCTGGACATCGCCGAGCGCCGCCTGCCGCAGGACGGCCGCATCAAGATCAAGCTCGGAGGCGGCAAGGACATGGACTACCGTGTCTCGGTGCTCCCGACCCTCTTCGGCGAAAAGATCGTTCTGCGTCTTCTGGACAAGAGCAACCTGCAGCTGGACATGTCCAAACTGGGATACGAGCCCGAGGCGCTCTCCCACTTCAAACGCGAAATACACAAGCCTTTCGGCATGGTGCTCGTCACGGGCCCTACCGGCAGCGGCAAGACCGTTTCGCTCTACTCTGCGCTCTCCGAACTGAACAAGGTAACCGAGAACATCTCCACCGCCGAAGACCCGGTCGAGTTCAACTTCGCCGGGATCAACCAGGTGCAGATGCACGAGGACATCGGCCTCAACTTCGCTGCAGCGCTCAGGGCCTTCCTGCGCCAGGACCCGGACGTGATCATGATAGGTGAGATCCGTGACTTCGAGACCGCCGAGATCGGCGTTAAGGCGGCGCTCACCGGCCACCTGGTCCTCTCGACGCTGCATACGAACGACGCCCCATCGACCATCAACCGTCTCCTCAACATGGGGATCGAGCCGTTCCTGGTCGCCTCCGCCGTCAACCTCATTTCCGCCCAGCGCCTCGCGCGCCGCGTCTGCGGCGAGTGCAAGGTGGTCGAGGAGGTGCCGGTTCAAGCGCTCATCGAAGCGGGCATCCCAGCCGAACAGGCTCCTTCCGTGGTATGCTATCGCGGCACCGGCTGTCCCAAATGCAACGGCACCGGCTACAAGGGGAGGGTGGGCTTCTACCAGGTCATGCCGATGCTCGAGCCGATCAAGGAGATGATCCTGAACGGCGCCAACACCGCGGAGATCAAGAGGGAGTCCATGCGCCTGGGAATCAAGACCATGCGCCAGTCCGGGCTCACCAAGCTGATCGAAGGGGTCACCTCCTTCGAGGAAGTGCTCAGGGTGACCGTGGCCGATGACTAACGCTCTTAAGAAGACAAACTGAGACGAGGGTTTTCATGATCAACTTTCACCAAATGCTCAAGGAACTTGTGGAGAGGGGCGGCTCCGACCTGCACATCACCACAAACACCTCGCCGCAGATCCGCATCGACGGCCAGTTGACCCCGATGGACGTTCCTCCGCTCAACGCCATCGAGACCAAGCAGCTTTGCTATAGCATCCTGACCGACGCCCAAAAACACCGCTTCGAGGAGGACAACGAGCTCGACCTCTCCTTCGGCGTGAAGGGGCTCTCTCGCTTCAGGGGGAACATCTTCGTCCAGCGCGGCGCCGTGGCCGGCGTCTTCAGGGTGATCCCGTACAAGATCCTCACCTTCGAGGAGCTCGGGCTTCCCCCCGTGGTACGGGCGCTTTGCGACAAGCCGCGCGGCCTGATCCTCGTCACCGGGCCTACCGGCAGCGGTAAATCGACCACGCTCGCCTCCATGATCGACCACATCAACATCAACCGTCACGACCACATCGTCACCGTTGAGGACCCGATCGAGTACCTGCACCCGCACAAGGGGTGCATCGTGAACCAGCGCGAGGTGGGGGCGGATACGAAGAGCTTCAAGCATGCCCTCAAGTACGTACTGCGCCAGGACCCCGACGTCGTCCTGATCGGCGAGTTGCGCGACCTGGAGACCATCGAGGCGGCGCTGACCCTGGCCGAGACCGGCCACCTCTGCTTCGCGACGCTCCACACGAACTCCTGTGCCCAGACCATCAACAGGATCATCGACGTCTTCCCGCCTTACCAGCAGACCCAGGTGAGGACCCAGCTCTCCTTCGTGCTCGAAGGGGTCATGTCCCAGACCCTGATCCCGAGGGCGAACGGACCCGGGCGCGCCCTCGCCCTCGAGGTGATGGTGCCGAACCCCGCGATCAGGAACCTGATCCGCGAGGACAAGGTGCACCAGATCTACTCCCAGATGCAGGTCGGCCAGGAGAAGTTCGGCATGCAGACCTTGAACCAGTGCCTGATGGGCCTGCTGTCCAAGCGCATCATAACCGTGGACGACGCGCTGGGGCGCTCCTCCGAGCCTGACGAGCTGAAGCAGATGCTGGCCCCCGGCGGGGCGGCGGGGCAGATCAGAAGGCCGCCGCAAAGATAGCAACAGCCAGTCCCGGCTCAGCCGGGAAAGGAGTAACTGATGACAAAATTTGATTGGGAAGCAAGAAGCAAGGCGGGAAGCGTCCAGAAGGGCGTCATGGAAGCCGCCAGCGCCGCCATGGTCGAGGCGCAGCTTAAGAGATACGGCTTTACCGGCATCACAGTGAAGGAGGCGGGCAAGGGGCTCTCCATGGAGCTCAAGATACCGGGGCTCGGCGGACCGAAGAAGATCGATACCAAGGACCTCGTGGTCTTCACCAGGCAGTTCGCCACCATGATCGACTCCGGCCTGCCGCTCGTGCAGTGTCTCGATATCCTCTCCAGCCAGCAGGAAAACAAGACCTTCAAGGACATCCTCGTCAAGGTGAAGGAAAGCGTGGAGAGCGGCTCCACCTTCGCCGATGCGCTCGCCAAGCACCCCAAGGCCTTCGATCAGCTCTACGTGAACCTGGTTGCCGCAGGTGAGGTGGGCGGTATCCTCGACACCATCCTCTCCCGTCTGGCCGCCTACATCGAGAAGGCGATGAAGCTCAAGAAGCAGGTGAAAGGGGCCATGGTTTACCCGATCACCATCATGTCCATCGCGGTCATCGTCGTGGGCGTCATCCTGATCTTCGTCATCCCGACTTTCGCCAAGATGTTCGCCGATTTCGGTGGGGATCTGCCCGCTCCGACGAAGTTCGTCATCGCACTCTCCAATTTCCTGGTGAAGTACATCGTCGTCATCATCGCCATCATGTTCGGCATCAAGTACGCCATCGGCAAATACTACAACACAGCCAACGGCCGCAAGGTGATAGACACCTTCGCCCTGAAAGCACCCATCGCCGGGCCGCTCATCCGCAAGGTGTCCGTCGCCAAGTTCACCCGTACGTTGGGGACCATGATCAGCTCGGGCGTTCCGATCATGGACGGCCTGGAGATCGTCGCCAAAACCGCCGGAAACAAAGTCGTGGAAGAGGCCATCTACAAGGTGCGCCAGTCCATTTCCGAAGGCAAGACTATCGCCGAGCCTCTCGCCGACTGCGGTGTCTTCCCCCCGATGGTGGTGCAGATGATTTCGGTGGGCGAGGCGACCGGCGCCATGGACGCGATGCTCAACAAGATCGCCGACTTCTACGATGACGAGGTGGACGATGCGGTCGGAGCTCTGACCTCGATGATGGAGCCTTTGCTGATGGTCTTCCTAGGCACCACGGTCGGCGGCTTGGTCATCGCCATGTACCTGCCTATCTTCAAGCTTGCCGGCGCCGTCGGCGGTTAATTGGATGATCGAAAAGAAGAAGGTCTTCTGGTTCATACTGCTGAGACTTCTGGTGGTGTCCGTCTTTCTGGTCACCACCGTTTATCTTGACGTCCACACCTACGATGTAAGCGGCGAAGTGGCGGGAACAGTACTGTTGCGCCTTATCGGCGCCACCTACCTGTTCTCGCTTCTATCGCTTGTCGCTCTTCGTCCCGCAGCCCCGCGCCTCGTGCGCACCTTGGCATACCTCCAGATCGTCTGGGACCTGATTCTCGTCACGGTGCTGATCCTCGTTTCGGGCGGGGTCACTTCTCACTATTCCTTTCTCTATTTTCTGTCCATCATCAGCGCTTGCGCCCTTTTAGCGCGCTCGCAGGCGTACTATACCGCGTCTCTTTGTGTCATTCTTTATGGCGCCATCCTCGACTTCCAGTACTACGACAAGCTCGCCCCCCTAGGCATTGATTCAGCTCCGGCACAGCAGTGGGGAGCGGGGTACCTCTTTTATCTCATTTTCTTGCACGGCGCCTCATTCTTTCTCACTGCCGTGCTCGCCGGACACATGGCGGAGAGGGCCCGCGTTTCCGAGAGCGCGCTGAAGGAAAAGGCGATTGACTACGAGGAACTGGAGCGGCTTAACTCCTCCATAGTTTCCACCATAGACAGTGGCCTTCTTACCATCAACACAGCCGGCAGGATCCGCGTATTCAACCGTTTCGCTGAGGTCCTGACGGGGGTCTCACAGACCGATGCCTACGACCGCTCGCTTGCGGAGGTGCTTCCAGGGATTGCCGGCTTCGAATCCTCTTTTTTTGAGCCGGGGCAGGGCGAGTTTCGTCATGGTGCGATCGACGGCAGGGAGCTGTTACTGTCGTTCAAGTCGGTGCCGCTGCTGGACAAGGAAGGGGGGACGGTCGGGGCCCTGTTCGACCTGCACGACCTGACCGAGATGAAACGGATGGCCGCCGAACTGAAACGGGCGGACCGTCTGGCTGCGCTCGGCGAACTGTCCGCGCGCATGGCGCACGAGATCCGCAACCCGCTCGCCGCCATTAGCGGTTCCGTTCAACTGGTCTCCCTGCGGCCGTGGGTCGACGAAAAGGACCAGCGGCTTTTCTCCATCATCGTCAGGGAGACCGATCGCCTTGACGGACTGCTGCGTGATTTCCTCTTTTATGCGCGGCCGAACCAACCGGCCAAGGTGGAGTTGAACCTGCGTAGGGTGATCGTCGACATTTGTGCGCTGCTCGCCACTGACCCGCGTTTGGAGCGCGTCGAGATCGATAACCAGGTCCCTAACGACCTTTCGGTGCAATTCGACAAGGATCAGTGCTCACAGGTATTCTGGAATCTTCTCGTCAACAGTGGCGAGGCCATGAGCGGGGAAGGGCAAGTCTGGATCTCCGGCGGCATTACAAGAGAAAACGGCGGTAGCGGCGAGGTGTGCATCAGGATCCGCGACAACGGAGCAGGGATGAACCCTGAAGACGTCAAACGTGTGTTCGAACCCTTCTTCACCACCAAGAAGGGGGGGACCGGCCTCGGACTCGCTACGGTCTATCGTATTGTCCAGGCCAACGGCGGAAGGATGACCATAAACAGCACACAAGGCAAAGGGACTACGGTTACGCTGCACTTGCCTGCCTAGAGATCGGTCAAGTGGAGCGGTAGTCGGATTTTTCAGGCGAACAGCCAGCGAGGTTTTAGGAGATGCAGGCCAGAATTTTGGTTGTAGATGACGAACTTAGCATGCGGGAATTTCTCGCCATTTTGCTCGATGGCGAAGGTTTCCTGGTGGACCAGGCGGAGAGCGCGGAGGACGCTCTTTCGTTCATGGCACGGCAACACTACGACCTCGTGCTGTCGGATGTCAGCATGCCCGGTCTCGGGGGACTCGAACTCCTGAGCCGGATCAAGACCGGCTCTCCGGATACCGCCGTGTTGATGATCACCGCGTTTACCACTGCGGAGCAGGCGGTGGAAGCGATGAAACTCGGCGCGTACGATTACATCGGCAAGCCCTTCAAGGTCGAAGAAGTGAAGGTGCTGGTCCGCAAAGCTTTGGAAAAACGGAGCCTCGTCCAGGAAAACAAGCGGCTAAAGGCCGAGGTGCAGGAGCGTTTCGGTTTCAGCGGGCTTGTCGGCAAAAGCAAGCAGATGCGAGAGGTATACGATCTCATCGGCAAGGTGGCCGACAGCATGGCCAACGTTCTCATCAGCGGCGAGAGCGGCACCGGCAAGGAGCTTGCGGCTAAGGCGATCCACTACAACAGCCCGAGGAAAAATGCCCCCTTCATAGCAGTGAATTGCGGCGCCATACCGGAGACTCTGATCGAGAGCGAACTTTTCGGCCATACCAAAGGGAGCTTCACCGGAGCCATCGCGGATCGCCCCGGCCTCTTCGAGCAGGCCGAGGGAGGGACCCTCTTCCTGGATGAGATCGGCGAACTTCCTCTGTTGCTCCAGGCGAAGCTTTTGCGCGTGCTCCAGGAGCGTGAATTCCGCAGAGTCGGCGGTGGAGTTTCCTTGAAGGCCGACGTGCGCATCGTCGCCGCCTCCAATCGCAACCTCGAAGAGCAGGTGCGGGGGGGAGGCTTCCGGGAGGACCTCTTTTATCGTCTGAACGTAGTTCAGCTCCGTATGCCTTCACTCAGCGAACGCACCGAGGACATTCCCGTGCTCGTGGAGCACTTCTATAAGAAGTACTCGCTCTGGACCGGTTCCGGGGAGATCATAACGCCGGACGCTTTGCGCGCTCTGTTCAACTACCCCTTCCCCGGCAATGTTCGGGAACTTGAAAATCTGGTGGAGCGCTGCGTCGTGCTAGGCTCCAGGGTGATCGCCCTCGAATGCCTCCCCGCGGCGGTGCGTGAGCAACGCGCCGCTCCGGCCTGCTCCGGAGAGTTGGAAATTCCCGAAGAGGGAATGGACCTGCAGGCCTACCTGGACTGTCTCGAACAGAAGCTCCTCGTACAGGCTCTGGAAAAGTGCGGCGGCGTGAAAAAGCATGCCGCCGCCCTGCTAGGGATGACCTTTCGTTCCTTCCGCTACCGTTTGGCGAAATTCGGCATGGACGAGGAGTAGTGACAAAAAATGTCACTTTGGCGCTGACAAAAGTGTCGCTGTGACGTTTTTGGTTCCCTCTCAGTCTTGGCCGCTCTGACTGAAAAAGTAGTAAAGACAATGACTTTTTTCTTTTTAGTGAATTGGCCCGCATATTGCTGAAAGAGTCTCGTTTTCGTTAGCTCTCAGTAAACCCGAAGCATCAGTCGGTAATCCACCACGAAAAGGAGAAACTAGATGTTAAACAAACTCAGAAGCAAAAAGGGCTTCACACTGATCGAGCTGCTGATCGTCGTTGCGATCATCGGTATTCTCGCAGCCATCGCGATCCCGCAATTCTCCGCGTACAGGCAGAAGGCTTACAACTCCGCTTCTCAGAGCGACCTGAAGAACACCAAGACCTCGCTCGAGTCCTTCTATGCGGACAACCAGTGCTACCCCTACTAATCAGCCTAATTCCTTAAAGGAGAATGTCATGAAGAAAATTATAGCGATCATTGCTCTCTTGGTCTCGGCCGGGGCCGCTTACGGCGCCGCCTCTACAAACTGGTCCTACGGCACCAGCGGCGTATTTACTATGGGCGGCACCAAGTCCCTCGACATCAAGCCGTCTGCCAACGTCGGTTTCGCCTACAACGGCGGCTCCGCAGGCGTTGCCTACACCGTCGCTTCCTACCACGCGCAGGGGAGCAGGTGCTACGCAACCAGCTCGACCGATACCAACATCTTCTACCTGAACATCACGGCACCTGGTATCGGCACCGCGCTGTCCACGGTAACCCTCCCGGATCCGCCGGCACCCCCTGCTGGTGTTGACTGGAGCACCAACGGTGGCTGGTCCGCCAGCAAGTAAAGATCACGACAACTGCCTGACCCAAACGGGGTGCATCCGCAGAATGCACCCCGTTTTTTCGATGCTCCGAAGGTTCCCATGGATACGTTTCAAAACTTGTATCGGCTGAGCGTCGCCTCGCTTGTGCGCGACCGCCTGCTCTATCTCGTCTTTTCCCTGGCTGTTCTTGCCCTCGTTTTGATTCCTCCTTTCAGCATGTTCTCGATGCGTCAGGTTCAGGAACTCTCGGTGACGCTGTGCCTCTCAGCGCTCTCCTTCTTCCTCCTGGTGGTCACAGTTCTTACCGGCTCCTCCTCAATCTGGCGAGACCTTGAGAAGCGCTACGCAGTCTCGGTTCTCGGGCTTCCGCTGCCCCGTCGGGATTTCGTGCTGGGTAAATTCTGCGCCATCTGCACGCTCTTGGCCGTCGTCTCGCTTTTGTTCGCCGCTGGATCGTTTGCCGCCGTCAAAGTCTCGACTGCTCTTTATCCGTCCGAAATCCCCACGCAATGGGGAACGTTCGCGATCGCCGTCCTCTTCACCTATTTGAAGTACGTTCTATTGTTGTCGCTCGCCTTCGTGTTCTCCGCGGTGAGTACCTCGTTCTATTTCCCGTTTCTTGCCTCGGTCGCGGTTTTCATCGCCGGCAGCGCGAGCCAAGAGGTGTACGAGTACATGCTCGGGCCCTACGGGGAACGCATCGCTCCCACGACCAAGGCCCTCACAAAGGGAATCTACTACCTTCTCCCGAATTTCACCGCCTTCGACCTCAGCGCCCAGGCGATATACTCGCTCCCCCTGGTTGGCGGCACCTTGCTCCTCACACTAGGCTACTTCGTCTGCTATACGGGCATCATGCTCTGCATTGCCGTCTGGAGCTTTTCCCGTCGAGAGCTGTCATGACCGGCAGAATTCTTTTCTGCATCATGCTTGCGGGCTATCTCGCCTTGGCGGTCCCCTTCAGCTCCTCACTGGTGAACCGGCCCGTACTGGTCAAACTCGGAACCCTTCCGGAGCCGGAGGTATTGCGCATCATCTCGGGGGATCAGCGTTTCCTGGTCGCGCAAAGTGCCGTCGTGAAGGTTCTTTTTTACTACGGTACCCTGGTGGAGAAGTTTCAGCGGAAAGTGCGCATCACGCCCGAATACTACAACATGTACCGGACGCTGATCACCGCCTCCAAGCTCGACCCCTGGAACGCGGATGTCTACTACTTCACCCAGGCTGCCTTCACGTGGGAACTCAACAAGATCAATGAGGTGAATGGGCTTCTGGACTACGGCATGCGTTACCGGACCTGGGACTATCAACTGCCGTTCTTCGCCGGGTTCAACTCGGCGTACTTCCTGAAGGATTACAAGAAGGCGGCGTCCTACTTCGAGAAGGCGGCGCAACTGAGAGGGGACCCGCTTCTGGCCAACCTTTCGTCGCGCTATTTCTACGAGTCGGGACAAAACCGGCTCGCCCTGAGCTTCATCGATTACATGGCCAAGCACACTACCGACAGCAAAGTGGTTGCGGTCTATGAGGTGAGGAAAAAGGCGCTCCTAGGCGTGATGACCCTGGAAGAGGCGGCGCTCGGCTACCAGCGCAGATTCGGCAAAAAGCCGGAGCGGATTTCCGATCTGGTTTCCTCCGGCGTCATTTCCAGCATCCCCGTCGATCCTTACGGCGGCCAATTCTATCTTGATGGAGCCGGAAAAG
This sequence comes from Geomonas ferrireducens, assembly GCF_004917065.1. NCBI lineage: Bacteria > Pseudomonadati > Thermodesulfobacteriota > Desulfuromonadia > Geobacterales > Geobacteraceae > Geomonas > Geomonas ferrireducens. Next base: position 965,560 of record NZ_SSYA01000002.1, on the reverse strand, counting down.
TGCGCAGCACGAGCAAGTTCTCCTTTCCAGTTCCCGAGGCCCAGCGTAAAAAACAGTAAACGGCAGGAGAGCAGAGCATGAAAGCACTGGCAATTTCGAACCTTTCCAAGGAGTACCGCGCCAAAAAATTCGGGAAGGTGCAGGCGCTCAAAGACCTGTCGTTGGAGGTCGAGGCGGGAGAGATCTTCGGTTTCCTGGGGCCTAACGGCGCCGGCAAGAGCACCACCATCAAAGTGGTCATGGGACTCGTGCGTCCAGGCACGGGATCGGTATCCGTCTTCGGCAAATCCGTCGACGACGCCGCATCCCGCCGCCGGATCGGGTACCTCCCCGAGAATCCTTCCTTCTACGATTTCCTCACCGCCCGCGAATATTTGGGGTTCGTCGGCAGGACCTTCGGCATGACCGACGACGCGATCAGGACGGAATCCGCCAAGGTGCTTGAGCTTCTGGATCTGGCCGCCGCCGCCGATCGCCCCATCGGCGGCTACAGCAAGGGTATGGTACAGCGGCTGGGTCTGGCCCAGGCAATGCTGCACGACCCCGACCTCTACATCCTGGACGAGCCGATGAGCGGTCTCGACCCCGTCGGGAGGTCGCTGGTCAAAGAGATCATCAAGGATCTGAAGAGGCGGGGCAAGGCTGTCTTTTTCAGCACACACATCACGGCAGACATAGAGATCGTCTGCGACAGGGTCGGGATAGTCGCCGCCGGAGAGCTGAGGTCCGTTGACAGTGTGGCCAATATCCTGCAAAGTGGCGTGGAAGGCTACGAGATAGAAGTTAACCGGTCCGGTGAGTTGCAGAGTCTGCAGGTCGGAACGGAAAACCTGCAACCGTACTTGGCGGAGCTTATCGCAAACGGCGCCGTTATAGAGCGTATCGAACCGGTGCGCAAGGACATGGAGGCGTTCTTCCTTGACATACTTGGCCAAGGGCGTGCCGGCAAACGATAGGCGGCAGATTCTATTTCTGATCTTTGTCGTCCTCTCCCTTTACGTATTTGCCGTATCGGCCCCCATAAACCTCATAGATGACGCCGGCATCCTCAAGTTCTACCGCGATCCCCGACTGGGGTTTCTCGACGTGGTCAGGCCCGGCTCCGGGTACTACTACCGGCCGCTCATCTCGCTCAGCTTCTACCTGGATCACCTCCTCCTGAACCAGAACAGCTATCTTCTCCACCTGGAGAACATCCTGGTTCACGCGGCGAACACGGTCCTGCTTTTCCTGCTTGCCAAGCGAATGTTGCCGCCCGCATCCCGCATGCTCCCCCTGGTCGCGGCCCTTCTTTTCGCAACCCACCCGGTGAATGTGGAGGCTGTAAACTGGATTGCCGGGCGGACCGACCCGCTGGCGCTTTTGTTCGTGCTTCTTTCCTCTCTTGCGCTTTTAAAGGGGGTGGAGGGGGCGCGGACGGGCTACACCATCCTTTCCGTGCTGTTTTTAGCAGCCGGCGTCCTCGCGAAAGAGACCGCCCTGCTCTTTGTGCCCGGTTCGTTTTTGCTGATCCGTGGATGGCTTTTCACCCGTTCGGAGGATCCCGAAGCGGGTCGTGGGGCGCGGCGGCAGTCGAGGGTTCTCTTTCTTTCCTACTGCGGGATCTCCCTTGCCTTTGCGCTCCTTCTTCTTGTGCGGGCGAGCAGCGACGGAAATAGCCTCTCGAAGCTCCTCTCCGGCGGCGCGGAGCGCCTGGCCGACGCGGTTCCTCTCGGTTTGAGCCTCCTCGGCTTTTACCTGAAGAAGCTTTTGTTCCCATGGCCCCTCAACTTCGGCATCATCTCGGTGTCGCGGTGGTACGCGGTGCCCGCGCTCCTCTCGCTTTCGGCCCTGTTTTTCCTGCCCCGGAAGAACCCTCATTTTCACATGGTGTTGATCGGCCTCCTGTTCCTGGCCCCCGCGCTGGTGGTGGGAGTCTTCGACTTAGCCTGGACCGTGGTCGCCGAGCGCTATCTCTATCTCCCGTGTGCGTTTTTCTGTCTGGGGGCAACCGGGTATCTGTCGCAGGTGACCGCACGCGTGCGGCGGCGCGGTGTGCTGGCGGCCGTGGTTTCTCTGGTCCTAGCCATCGCCGCCTTCGCCTCTTTGCAGAGAACCCTCATCTGGCAGAGCAACCTCGCCCTGTACCGCGACACAGTTGCCAAGTCTCCTGACTTCGCCATGCTGCACAACACCCTTGCCGTAACGCTGATTCAGGCCGGAAGGCTCTCCGAAGCCCGGCACGAGTTGAACCTCGCCTCCTCCCTGGAGCCAAGCGCACTGCTCAAGGGGCTGATCCGGAGGAACATGTTCCTTATCGACCTGACGGGGAGGTCGCGGCAGGAATCGCGACGCTTTTTCAACCTGTACGCTCTGGACAAATCGCAGGAGGATACCGAGATTCTGGAAGCGTGGAAGCTGACCGACGACGGACTGTTCAAGACGTTGCCGGCAGGCGCAGAGAGGGACTCGGTCGTCGAGGAGCTGATCGAGGTCAATCAGGCGCTTTACGCGCGGAAATCCGATCCATTCCTTTTGTACAACAACGGTCAGTTGTGGCTGGAGAGGGGCAACCGGAAACGTGCCGCCGAGTGCTTCGCAGAAAGTTCCCATAAGGCGCCAGAGTGGGCCCACTACAGGGTGGCGGCCCAAAAACTCGCTGAAAAACTAGGCGGAGGGGCTATATGACCGCCTGCTGGAGACTCATACGGCCGCACCAGTGGCTGAAGAACCTGATGATCTTCTTCCCCGCATTTTTGTCCGGGAGCATCGTTCAACCCGGAGTAGCTCAGCGAGGGGTGCTCCCAATGATCGCCTTCTGTCTGGGATCCAGCGCCACCTATGTTTTCAACGACCTGCTAGACGCCCCCAGGGACCGCAACCACCCCAGGAAGAGCAGGCGCCCTATCGCCTCCGGTATGGTCAGGCCACGGTCGGCGGTAATCTTCGCGCTGCTGCTCGTCGTCGGCGCGTTAGGCATCGCTCTACTCGTTCCAGGGATTTTCCCCGTGCTCCTCGTGAGCTACCTGTTGATCTCCGTCTGCTATTCGCTGAAGTTGAAGGATGTTGCGATCGTTGACATTTTCTGCATCGCCGCCGGCTTCATCCTCAGGCTCGAGGCGGGGGGGGGGACCCTCGGTGTGACGATCTCCGAATGGCTCTTTCTCACCGTGTTCCTCCTTTCCGTGTTCCTCAGTACCGGCAAACGGCTGTGCGAACAGCGCGGATTGGGAGAGGGGGCTGGGTTCCACCGCAAGAGCTTGGATGGATACCCGCCGGGTTTCCTCGACATCGCCATGGCAATGACCGGGGCCGCGGTGCTCGTCACCTACACCATGTACTCCCTCTCCAAGGCGTACCTCATCTACACGGTGCCGCTTTGCACCTTCGGGCTTTTCCGTTACGCACTCAGGGTGAAGGCGGGGGAGGGGGGAGACCCGACTGAGGCACTTTTGAAGGATTTCCCGCTTTTCGTCACCGGCCTTCTCTGGGTGATCATGGTTGCCTCCGGGATCTACCGATGAGCGTTTACGTCGTCCTGGTCAACTACAACGGCTGGCGGGACACCGTCGAGTGCCTGGAGAGCGTTTTCCGCTCCGATCTTCCCGGATTCCGGGTGGTGGTCTGCGACAACGGGTCGCGGGACGGATCGCTGGACCGGATCGAATCATGGGCGCGGGAAAACGCCCGTCTTTCCGCTATGGGGAAGACCCCCTTTGCGCGTTACCGTCGGAGCGAGGCAGAGTCGGGCGGTATTCACGAGGAGTCCGCCCCCCTCGTCCTCATCGACTGCGGCGATAACCTGGGCTTTGCCGGCGGCAACAACGTGGCGCTGCGCTACGCCCTTTCCCGCGGCGATCTCGACTACGCCTGGCTACTCAACAACGACACCGTGGTGGCGCCGGACGCCATGCGGCGGATGGTGCACCGGCTCGAGGAGAGCGGGGGAAGCGGTCTGTGCGGATCGACGCTTTTGCATTACGAGGCCAGTGACCGGGTTCAGGCCCTTGGGGGGGGCTGGTACTGCAAGTGGCTCGGCCTCGCCTGGCACCTGGGGAGGCTCGGACGTTGGCCTGCGCGCGTCGAGCGCGGCCGCGTGGAACACCGCATGAGCTACCCAGTCGGTGCGTCGCTCATGGCGAGCCGTGACTTCATCGACGCCGTGGGGCTCATGTGTGAGGAGTACTTCCTCTTTTTCGAGGAGCTCGACTGGGTGCTGCGTGCCAAGGGGGCATTCGCGCTCTGCTGGGCGCCGGAGAGCCTGGTCTACCACAAGGTGGGTGCCAGCATCGGAACGAGCAGCAACCCGGCCCGAAAGAGCGCCGTCTGCGATTACTGGAACGCGAGGAATCGCATCTTTTTCACCAGACGCTTCTTTCCCGAAGCGCTGCCTACGGTTTACCTGCTTTTGTTCGGCACGCTCGTAACGCGGCTGCTACTCGGCAGGTGGTCTCGGGCGGCTATGATAGCGCGCGTTCTCACCGGGCGGGAAGGGGAATAAGTTGAGCGACATGAAGGATAAATCAGTCATCCTGCTGCGCCGGATGCTCCCTTTTTTGGAATGGTGCCTGGCCCCCTTCACGCTTTTGAGCGCACTTCTTTTCGCCCTGATCCGGAGGGGCGGGATCGAGCGGATGGCGCTTACCCGCAGAATCCTCCTCCGGGTCGGGGTCTTCCCCGTCACACGCCACTACTACGAACCGCAATTCGACCATCGCTGGATGCGTCGCCCGCTGGATGCCGAGCGCCCGCTCCCCGGCATCGACTGGAACGAGCAGGGGCAGCTTGAGCTTTTGCGCCGCTTCAGCTTTGCGGATGAACTGCTCGAGTTTCCTCAAAGGCCCCGCGACGGGCGTATCGAGTTCCATTACGACAACGCGATGTTCCCCCCCGGAGATGCAGAGATTCTCTACGGCATGGTGCGGCATTTCCGCCCCAAAAGCATCGTGGAGATCGGGAGCGGGAACTCCACCCTTATGGCGTTAAACGCGCTGAAGAAGAACGCTGAGGAAGAGGAAGACTACCGCTGCCGCCATATTTGCATCGAGCCGTACGAGATGCCATGGCTTGAGCGGACCGGCGTCACCGTGCTGCGCGAAACGGTGGAGAGCGTTGATCGCGAGCTGTTCTCGACCCTGGAGGCGGGGGACATCCTCTTCGTCGACTCGTCGCATATGATCAGGCCGCAGGGGGATGTGCTCGCCATTTACCTGGAGATCCTTCCTCTGCTGCGCCCAGGCGTTCTGGTTCACGTCCATGATATATTCTCGCCGTGCGACTACCCCAGGGAGTGGGTGGTAGACGAAGTGAAGTTCTGGAACGAGCAGTACCTCCTGGAGGCGTTCCTGACCCTCAACCGAGACTTCAGCGTGATCGCCGCGCTGAACTACCTGAAGTCGAATCACTTCGAGCTCCTATGTGCCTGCTGTCCGGTCTTCGCACGACAACAAGGGGGCGCTCCCGGCTCCATCTGGCTCATGAGGAATTAGACAGGCTATGAAGATAAGCGTGATCACCATCTGCTATAACAGCGCCTGCCACATCGAAAAAACGATCGCGAGCGTCCTTTCGCAGTCCCACCCGGAGCTCGAGTACGTCATCGTCGACGGCGGATCGAGCGACGGCACCGTCGAGATCATCCGTGATCACGCGGCGCGGGACACGCGCATACGTTGGGTGTCCGAGCCCGACCGCGGCATTTCCGACGCCATGAACAAGGGTGTGGAACTCGCCACCGGGGAGGTGATTGCGCACCTGCACTCTGACGAGTATTACCTGGACCGGGAGGTGCTGGCCGAAGTGGCAGGAATCTTCCGCCGTTCTCCGGACGCACTCTGGGCCACCGGCGGGTTCCACTTCGTCGATTCGAAGGGGCGTTTTCTCAGGGAGATCAAGGTGCGCCGCTACTTTTACTGGAGGCTGATTCACTCGAACATCATACTGCACCCGGCCACCTTCATCAGGCGCGATGCCTTTCTCGCCGCCGGAGGTTTCAACCTTTCCGTCAAGTATTGTATGGACTACCACCTCTGGCTTAGGCTCGGAATCATGGGGGCCCCGGTTCCGATTCGACGGGCCGTCGCCTGCTTCGGCGTCCACGGCGGCAGCCGTTCGCTGTCCCAGGCCGAGGCTGCCTACGCAGAGGAGTTCAAGGTGCGCCTGGATTTTCTGAAGAGCCGCTCCATGTGGCAGTTTCCCTACCGGCTCGAGTACCTGGTCAAGAAGAGGCTTAATCGGCTCTTTGTGCGCAGGCTTTTCGCCGCGGCTGACGCACCCTCAGAGGAGGCCCCGTGACCGGGTTGCGACCGAAGGTGTCGGTGGTGATTCCCTGCTACAACCACGGCATCTACCTCGACGAGGCGGTGGACTCCATCCTTGCACAAAGTTTTGACGACTTCGAGATCGTCATCGTCAATGACGGGTCCACCGATCCCTTCACTAAAGATCTCCTTGCGCGTTATCACCGCCCGAAAACGCGGGTCCTGCACACCGAAAACGCCGGCGTCTCCAGCGCGAGGAACAGCGGCATCGCAGCCGCCAGGGGGGAGTACATCCTTCCTCTCGATGCCGACGACCGCGTCGCCCCGAGCTACATCGAGAAGGGAGTCGCTATTCTCGATACCCGCCCCGAGGTGGGCATCGTTTATTGCGACGAGCAGATGTTCGGGGAGCGCAATGATGTCTGGATCATGCCCGAGTATGATCCGGTCGCGCTCCTCTTCGACAACCATATCTTTCCGTCCGCCTTTTTCAGGAAGAGCGACTGGGAGAAGGTGGGAGGATACTGTTCCGGCTTCGTCTACGGGTGGGAGGACTGGGACTTCTGGATCTCCATGTCCAGTCTGAAGAAAGAGGTGACAAAGATACCGGAGCTGCTGTACTATTACCGGATTCGCAGCGAGTCGCGCGATCATTCGATGCGGTTTATTCACAAGCTCGCCATGATGAGTCTCATCATGCTGAGACACAAAAGACTGTATCTGAAGAATCTTCATCACCTCATGACAAAATGCTTTCGACTCTTGGCAACCCGACTGCGCGGATGTTCCGTCTATTAAACAAAAACACGCCGGTAAAGACAGTATCGGAACAAATCAAGCATGCCCCATTGTGAAGAAGAACTGATCATAGAGGCGGGAAAAGCCGAGGGGACCTACTGGCGCGATCTGTGGCGCTATCGAGAGCTCTTCTATTTTCTCGCCTGGCGGGACATCCTTGTGCGCTACAAACAGACCGTCATCGGCGTCGCCTGGAGCGTGATCCGGCCGCTTTTGACCATGGTGGTCTTCACGGTCGTTTTCGGCAAGCTGGCGCAACTCCCCTCGGGCCGGGTTCCCTACCCGATCCTGGTATTCGCCGCCATGCTCCCATGGCAGTTTTTCTCCAGCGCCCTCACCGACAGCGCCAACTCCCTGGTCGCCAACGGTTCCATGCTTAGCAAGGTCTACTTCCCAAGGATGGTCGTGCCCGCCTCGGCGATCATCGTGAGCGCGGTCGACTTCTTGGTATCGTTCGTCATCCTCGGCCTCCTCATGGGGGTGTACCGATTCGTCCCCGACTGGCGCATACTCGCCTTGCCGCTCTTCTTCGCACTGGCCTGCCTCGCCTCCTTCGGCTGCGGGCTGTGGCTTGCGGCTCTCAGCGTGAAGTATCGGGATTTCCGGCTCGTGCTTCCCTTTATCGTCCAGTTCGGCCTGTACGTCTCGCCGGTCGGTTTTTCCAGCGACATAATCCCTGGTCACTGGCGCCTCCTATACAGCATCAACCCGATGGTGGGAGTGATCGACGGTTTTCGTTGGGCGCTTTTGGGAGGGGAGGCCTCCCTGTACCTGCCCGGAACACTGGTATCCCTGTTGATCGCCGTGCTGTTGTTTCTTTGCGGCGTCCGGTATTTCCGGAGCACCGAGCGGGTGCTCGCCGACGTGATCTGAATGAGCGCTGTGATAACCGTCGAAAATCTAAGCAAGCGGTACGTCCTTTCCCACCGGCAGGAAGGGGGGCTGGCACTGCGCGACGTCATTGCGGGACAGGCCCGGCGCATCACCTCGAGGATGTTGCACCCCCTGCGTCGCCCCGAGGTATCCGGGAGCGCCCAGGAGCCTTTCTGGGCGCTCAGGGACATCTCCTTCAAGATCAACCAAGGGGACCGGGTCGGTATCATCGGCAGAAACGGGGCAGGGAAATCGACCCTGCTGAAGGTGCTGTCGCGCATCACCGAGCCGACCTCCGGACGGGTTCGCATCAGGGGAAGGGTGGTGAGCCTGCTTGAGGTGGGGACCGGATTTCACCCGGAGTTGTCAGGTCGTGAAAACATCTTCCTGAACGGTGCCATCCTGGGCATGTCGCGGCAAGAGATCAAAAGCAAATTCGACGAGATCGTCGACTTCGCTGAAATGGAAAGGTTCATCGACACGCCGGTCAAGCGCTACTCATCGGGGATGTACGTTCGGTTGGCGTTCGCCGTCGCGGCCCACCTCGAACCGGACATCCTCGTCGTGGATGAGGTCCTGGCGGTGGGAGACGCCCAGTTCCAGAAGAAGTGCTTGGGCAAAATGGAGGATGTGGGCCGTGAAGGGCGGACCGTGCTGTTCGTGAGCCATAACATGACCACCATCAGATCACTCTGCGAGCGCTGCATTCTCTTGGAGCAGGGCAGAATCAGCTTTCAGGGTGACGTGGCACGGACCATCGACCTTTACAACTCCGGTTTTGATGCCCGCGGGCCGTTGATCTCCGCAGCTGATATGGTGAGGGATGCGAAATGCTCCCTGCGAGCGAAGATCGTCGATGTCGCGGTCGTCGCCTCCTCAGCCGTCAATCCTTCGTTCTTGGACGGCAAGGAGGTCTTCACCGTTCGCCTGACGGTGGCGGCCCTGACTGAAGTCAAATGCAGCGCACAAATCGTCATTTGCGACGATATGCAGCCTCTGAGTTACCTGGATTCCGGCACGCTTCACAACAAGATTTACACGCTTCCCAAGGGGACCTCGACCATCGAATGCAGTGTCGGGCCCTTGCAATTGTACGCCGGCAATTACCGCATCAATTGCAGCCTGAACATCCCCTTCAAGGAGGTTATCGATGAGCTGCAGAGCGCTTACCGCTTCGAGATCAGGGAGTGCGATCCCTACGGCACCGGTTACAACATCGAGAGGAAACATGGCTTCGGGCTGTTCCACATACCGCATTCATGGAGTGAATGATTGAAGCGTCCCCCTTTTTACGCGCGTCGGGCGTTTTTACCGCAGAATCCGGAGCCGGAATGTCGGTGAAAATCGGCCTTGTCATTCCCGTGGTCCAGACCAAATTCGTACTGGCGCTGGTTGAGAAACTCCTTAAAGGGTGCCGGCGCACCGACCTCGCCATCTGTATCGTCAATGACGGCAAGGAAGAGGTGGCGAAATACATGGCGGGCAGGAAGCTTCCGGCGCAGGTGCACCTGCTCGATTTGCCCGAAAATCGCCGATTCGCAGGTGCGAACAACGCGGGGTGGCGCCACCTGATAAAGCTGTATCCTTCGCTTGCCTACCTTGGCACGATAAATGACGACACCGTCCCCGCTCCGGGGTGCGTGGAGGAAATGGTTTCGTGTCTGGAAGAGCACCCAAGGACTGCGGTTGCCATGCCGGTGATGCTGGTCGGGAACAGGTTCTTTCCCAAAAGCTACGCAGTCTGGAAACTAGGCGACGCGGAAGTTCCGCTCGTGCCGCTGCATCACAAGATAACCTCCGACGCCTTCACCTCGGTAATCAACGGCTTTTGTTTCATGGCAGCAAGGGAGGCTATGGAGGAAGTCGGCTTTTTCGATGAACGTTACAGCAACAGCTGCGAAGACGTCGATCTCGCCTTGAAGCTGCTCACGTGCAATTGGAGGATCATAGTCAGCAAGAAGACGATGGTCTACCACCACGAGGCACAGTCCAGGTATTTAGTCGGCTCCGGGACCGATCTCGATGCATCGCATCAACTGCTGCTTGAAAAATGGGGACGCGACCTGTCCCGCTACAACAACCTGAATGCAAACGGCTTCCTCATCCATGACCCAGAGTAAGAAACGCTTCGCGGCCCACATACTTTTTTTTGACTGTGACCAGTTCATCCTCAGGGCCATAGAAAATTGTGCTCCGTTCGTGGAAAAGATCTATATTGCCCGCAGTCAGCTGCCATGGCAGTACAATTCCGAAGCGCGGCAGCAGTTTCAAAACCAGTCCGACAAGGACATCCTGAAACTGTCAAAGCACTTCGAAAAGATCGAGCTGATCGAGGGAGACTGGGCCTACGAAGAGGATCAACGGAACAGCTGTCTCGAACGTGCCAGACGGGACGGTTTCGACTATCTGATCGTTCACGACGCCGACGAGTTTTACCGCTTCGCCGACTATCGCGATAACATCCGCACCATTGAGGAGAACCCCGATTTCGACCTGTACAAGACCCCATGGTGTTCCTTCTGGAAGAGCCTGGATTACATACTGGTCTACAAGGACGGGGGGCATCTGCTCGGCCATCCCGAATTCGCCATCAACTGCAAAACAGAAGGAAAATTCGTCAGGGCGAGAAGCACGGATGCAGCGAGGGTGTTTACCCTCAAGGGGACATGTTTTCATCTCTCTTATGTTCTCACCGACGATCAGGTGCTGCGCAAGATAAACACTTGGGGACACGCTCACCAGTTCGATACCCAAAAATGGTACCGTGACAAATGGCTCAGCTGGCATGAGGGTCTCGGGAATCTACACCCTGTTCAGCCCAGGGAGTGGCAGAAAGCAGTTAGGTACACGGGCGATCTGCCTGAAGTGCTACGGGGCTTTGTTTCTCCGCAGATCACCGTCAAGCCGTCGGTCTCGCTCTTGGGGGCACTGCAGGGCAGAGCAAAGCATGCATTCGAGCTGGTGCGGGGGGGGCTCCGGAATCTGCTGCTACCGTTGCGCAGAGCAAGACTCGCCTGTACTTGGAGGCTCCGCGTGGCGAAGCTGAAGGCCGGACCGGGGCTTAGGCTCCATCTTGGCTGCGGCGAGAAGCGGTACCAAGACATGCTCAACTGCGAATGCCGCACCACACGTGCTGCTGATCTAGTTCTCGACTGCAGCAGGCTCACCATGTTTGGCGACCACACCGTAGACCAGATCTTCTCCCATGCTTTTTTCGAACATCTCTACAGGCCGCAGCAACTGCCCCTTTTACTTGATTGCTTCAGGGTCCTTTCCGCCGATGGAACCATCATTTTCCTTGGGCTTCCCGATTTCGAGGTGATAGCCGGATGCTACATGGAGGGTGCCCCGAGCCATCTCAAAAAAGATGAATCCTTCGACTTGTACCACGTGTACCGGTACACGCACGGTGACCCGGAGATCGCCCAAGACTACTGGCTGGAACAGCTACATAAATCGCTGTTCGACAAGAGATCTGTCCAAAAGCTGCTGTTAGAGTCCGGTTTCGAGAACCACGTTATCTTCAACTACTGTTATCCAGGTGAGGATATCGCCCTCAATATAGGTTTCGTTGCCTCAAAGTCCGGCCTCCCCGTGGGACACCGCATTGGGGAACTGCTCTCCCCGTTCAGGGAGTGCTTGGCCGATATCAACAAGATTACGCTTTACGAAGAGGTGACGGCGGGGTTCGATCGGGCTGGCGGTGATTCGGTATGAAGATCTTTTACCTGAGTGTCATCGAGCAGCATGCGGGATGGGGCGCAGAAGTCTTCGTGAACCGTGCCTTTGTCGGACAGGGGCACCGGACCGTCACCCTTGATTACAGGAAACATCGTCACGATCTTTCCCGCCACTTCCTGGCGCTCGACGGCGATTTCGATGTGTTGTTTCTGCAAAGAGGGGACTGGTTTCCCATTGAGCTCCTCAAAAGTGTGCGCAGACCACGTTTTTTTTGGGCCAGCGAACTTGTCTCACGTAACGAAGACCAGAACAGGCTTTTACGGTCAGGGCTCTTCCAGCACATCTTCGTACACTCCAAGCAGTGCAAGGATATCGTCGTGCGCAACGGTTGGATGCCGGAGCATGCCGTGTCGGTTTTGCTGAACGGTTTCGATGAAAGCGTGCATTTTGCCATTCCCGCAGCCGAAAAGGATATCGACCTGCTGTTTTTGGGAAACCTCACACCGAGGCGGCGGCGCTGGCTTGAGCGTTTGAAGGCGGATTTCCCTGTCACGATTGTCAACGCTTTCGGCAGCGAGATGACGCAGTTCCTGAACAGGGCCAAGATCGTGCTGAACATCCATGCCGAGGAGTACCCTGACACGGAAACACGCGTCTTCGAGGCGCTGGGGTGCGGCGCTTTCCTGCTCACCGAAACCCTGTCGGCGGAGAATCCGTTTTCGGACCTGGATCACCTCGTGCAGGTCGAGGACGTGGAACAGATGGCCGCGGCGATTTCACATTACCTGGAGCACGGACAGCAAAGACAGCGGATCGCCGACTCCGGACACCGGGCTGCGTTGGCCGGGCACACCTATGCGAAAAGAGCGGAGTGGCTTGCAGGGATTTTCCTCGCGCACGCAAGCGCGACCTCGGCACCCGCACTGGATAGGAAAAAAGTGGCTGCTTATTCGGTCAAGGAAGGCGTCATCAGGCAGTTGGCGTCAGTGAAGCGTCTGATCGACGCATCCGTGGTTGCAAAGGTTTCCGGCGGGCTTGCCGGAGCGCGCGGATCCGTCGGGGCTGCGGTTAAGGCAAGGCGTCTCGCAAAGGGGAGCGGAAGGTCAGAGTCATGAGCCGTTTTTCGAGCCTGATAAAGAAATTCACCGGGAGAGGGGACAAGGTCGCGGTTTCCGAGGCGGAACTGTCTTTGGTCCGTGAATTCTTCGTGCATTACGACGATTTTCGAACCGTTGAAACGTGCGCACGCGTCACCGGCCTGTCGGTCGGATGCTGCGCCCGGGCGCGGAGTATCCTATATGAAAGACGGGAGCTCGGGCTGTACTTTTTTGAAGAGGGGGTTCCGCCCCACAGCTACATGCGACGACTCATCCTGGCCGGGTTTCCCGGCCTAAGCCGCGATTCCCGCATTCTGGAAATAGGCCCCGGTGATCATCCCATCTTCCCGCCATGGGACTACCCGAACTGGCACGGCGTCGACAAATATCTGGACGGAGACACGATCAGGTTCAGGGAACAACTCTGGGGACGCGGCAAATACCCCGAGAATGCAATCAGTCACGGCACGTGGGAAACCCTGGCGGAGAGATTTGCGCGGCCGGAACTGATCGGCAGCTTCGACATGGTCGCGGCTTCCCATTCCTATGAGCACGTATTCCAACCGGTAACGGCGCTGCGTCAGGCTCGTCGCATGTTGCGCGAAGGAGGCGCAATTTTTCTCTTCGTACCGGACGGGTTGAGCGACGATGTTAACACAAAGGACCCGACCCACACGTTGTACCTGGTGCCCGAGATGGTGCGTGAGTTGTTCGACTGCGCCGGAGGATTCTGCGACTTGAAAGTGGAAGTGTTCAGACCCAACGCGGATTTGGCGATCTCCGCCGTTGCATGTTAAGGAGCAAGCGATGCGTTCCCCAAGGAAGGTGAGCTTTGCGGTCGCCAAACTGCTGCAGGGGGGGCAACGGTGAATATCGGGATCGTGACCACTTGGTTCGAACGCGGTGCGGCCTACGTCTCGCGGCAGTACCGGGACGTCCTTGCCCGGCACCACCGGGTCTTCATCTATGCACGCGGTGGCGAGTCGTACGCAGTCGGGAATCCCGAATGGGACGATCCTTCGGTAACCTGGGGCAAAAAGCTGGACGTGCCGGTGCCGACGTTCATAGAACTGAACGATCTGCATCGCTGGATAGAGGACAACCGGCTCGACGCGGTCTTTTTCAACGAACAGCAATGGTGGGAGCCGGTGTTGTTGTGCAATAGGCTGGGGGTGCTGACCGGTGCCTATGTCGACTACTACACCGAGGAAACCATCCCTCTTTTCGGCTGCTACGACTTCCTGATCTGCAATACTCGTCGCCACTTCGATGTTTTCGCCTGGCACCCCCATGCCTTCTACGTCCCCTGGGGGACCGATCTGGACCTGTTTGCCTTTAACGGTGCTGCACCGGTGCAACCGGGCCAAGTCACTTTCTTCCACTCTGCGGGGATGAGTCCCGATCGAAAGGGGACCGATCTCCTTCTCGAGGCATTCGAAAGGGTGGTGGGACCGGCACGCCTGGTGCTCCATGCCCAAACCGGCATAGCTGAAAGCTTCCCGCGGTTAAAGCCCTTGTTGGAGCGGTTGACTGCTGCCGGAAGGGTGACCTGCATCGAGGAGACCATCCCTGCGCCGGGGGGGTATCACCTTGGCGATGTCTATGTCTATCCGTCGCGCCTTGATGGCATCGGACTCACCGTGGCGGAGGCCCTCGCCTGCGGCTTACCCGTCGTCACGGGGGACTGTCCCCCCATGAACGAGGTGGTGCATGAGGATAACGGCAGGCTGGTGCGCATTGAGCGCCACCACGCACGTGCCGACGGTTACTACTGGCCGTGCTGTACCGTTTCCATCGATGACTTGGTCGAACAGATGCAGTACTTCGTGGACCGGATCGACCGTTTGCCGCAGTGCAAGTCGGCGGCACGACTGTATGCAGAGCGCCATCTGGATTGGAGCAAGAACAGCGTGCGGCTTCCGGAACTGTTCTCCGACATGGCTTCAAGCCGTCGCCTGGACAAGTCCGTGGCGCAACAGCTTGCGCGGCACTACGAGGCAAGGCGTCTTACGCTCACGATGAGACTGTATCTGCTTTACCCAAAACGCTTCAAAATTCTCAATGACATCCGGAAACTGCTCAACGCGCACCTGTTCAAACCATGACCCTTGCGCGTCGCGAGCTTATGCGGATCTGGCTTCTGCGAAGAGCGATGTCGCAGCAGGGATTTACCAGTCTTGGCGACTGCGGTCCGCATGCAGCAGGAGCCGCTAAATGGAAGTGCAGATGCTAAAAGTGCTAACGGTGTTCGGTACCCGCCCTGAGGCGATCAAGATGGCCCCGGTGGTCAGAGAGCTGGAAATGCATCCCGCGAGCTTTCAGAGCCTGGTCTGTGTCACCGGACAGCACCGCGAACTGCTGGACCAGGTGCTCGACCTCTTCGGCATCCGGCCTGATTACGACCTCCGCGTCATGCGTCCGGGGCAGGATCTTTTTGACGTGACCTGCGAGGTGATGCGGCAGTTGAAAGGTGTTCTCGAGAAAGAGCAGCCCGATCTGGTTTTGGTGCATGGTGACACCACGACCACCATGGCGGCCTCGCTGTCGGCTCACTACTTCCGGATACGGGTCGGGCACGTGGAAGCGGGGCTCAGGACGCACGACAAGTTCGCCCCTTTCCCGGAAGAAATGAACCGTCGCCTGACAACCGCCCTCGCCGACCTGCACTTCGCGCCGACGGAGGCAGCCAGGCAAAATCTGCTCAGGGAAGGGATCAATGACGCCGCCATCTTCGTTACCGGGAACACGGTGGTGGACGCGCTTTGTTGGGTGCGCCACATGATCGAAAGCGACCAGTTGTTGCAGCGTAAACTGGCCGAAGAATTCTTCTTTTTGGACCCCGCGAAAAAGCTGATACTGGTTACAGGCCACCGCAGGGAGAATTTCGGTGCCGGTTTCGAGCGGATCTGCCGAGCGTTGGCCAAACTCGCATCAGACAACCCCGACATCGAAATCCTCTACCCCGTGCACCTGAACCCTGAGGTGCAGGAACCGGTAAGGCGCATCCTCGGATCGACCCCTTCAGGAAACGTTCATCTGATACCTCCTGTGAATTACTCGACTTTCGTCTACCTGATGAACCGATCCTTCCTGGTCATTACCGACTCTGGAGGTGTTCAGGAAGAAGCGCCTTTGCTGGGCAAGCCTGTGCTGGTGATGAGGGAACGTACCGAACGTACGGAAGCGGTAGCGGCAGGTACCGTAAGACTGGTGGGGACCGACGGGGCGGCGCTCGTGAAGGAAGCGACCGAACTGCTTCATGACAGCACTGCCTACCGTTCCATGTCCTTCGCCCACAGCCCATACGGGGACGGCGCCGCCGCTTCGAGGATCGGAAAGCACCTCGCTGCTTTCTTTAAAGGCGAAGTATGACCCGACAGGATTACAGGCAGCAGATGGTAAAGTGTGTACTTTTGAGCGAATTGCGTTGAGCCGCCATGGATACTTCTGAATATTTAGCCGCTCCTTCTGTCTCTGTTGTGATACCCGCATATAACAGAGCAGGCACCATAGGATACTGTCTCGACAGCATCTTCAGGCAAACTGTTCTCCCTGATGAGGTGCTCGTGGTGGATGATTGTTCATCCGACGCGACGGTGGAAACGGTCATGAAGTATCCCGATCCAAGGGTCCGTTGCATAAGGCTTCAGAAAAACAGCGGAGCACAGGCCGCACGAAATCGAGGCATCAGGGAGGCAAAGGGAGAGTGGATAGCCTTCCAGGATTCGGATGACGAATGGCTGCCGTCAAAGCTTGAAAAACAGATTGAGGCCCTGCGGCTTTGCGACTTCGATCCGCTGACCGTCGTTCACGGTGACTATGTTTCGCTCGACCCGGCGGGCGACAACATTTCCGTAGAGCTTCCGTTGGTGGAAGGTGATGATGTCCACTCTCTGCTCCTTTCAAGGCCCGGCCCCTGTTTTCCGTCGCTTCTCGTCTCCAAAGGTGCGCTGGAGCGGATAGGGTATCTGGACGAGATGGTTCCAGCGTACCAGGAGTGGGACACCTCGATCAGGTTGGCGGGTATCTGTCGCTTCATTCATCTAAGGGAGCCGCTGTTCATCTACCACCTTCATGGCGGGGAAACGATATCGAAGGACAAAGAACGGGACATCCGCGGTTATCAATACATAATCGACAAATTCGAGCCGGAGATCAGGAGGGCGTGCGGAGAGGACGTTTGGCATTTCCACCATAGGCGACAGTTATTCGCCTGTCTTAGCTACGGATTCTGGCGTCAATCGGACCGATATCTTTCCTGCATCCACCCTAAGGATTTCAATTTCAGGATTTTGCAACTCTGCCGGCTACTACATCTCAGCCCCACGCGGCTTTTCCGCTTAAAAACCGTTTTTTGCGGCAAATAAAGGAGCAAACGATGATAGAACAAATAACCCACAACGACACTCTGTTGGCAATCATCATTCCCGACAGCTTCACCGCGCCCGGTATCCACTTTTTCACACCGAACGAGTTTTCCCAACAGGTCGCTTACATGCGGCATCCTGCAGGGAAGGAGATCCCTGCCCACGTTCATAAACCGGTGCCGCGCGAGGTTAAGTACACACGGGAGGTTCTCTTCATCAAGAGCGGCAAGTTGCGCGTAGATTTCTACGATGACGCGCAGAACTACCTGGAAAGCCGCATCCTTGCAAAGGGGGACGTGATTTTGCTGGCCAGCGGCGGACACGGTTTCGAGGCGCTTGAGGAGTTGGAGATGATAGAGGTGAAACAGGGGCCCTACGCTGGTGAAGAGGATAAGACCCGCTTTGCGGGCATCTCCGCATCACAGGTACGGATGGTGAATAACAATGGATGATTTCATCCCCGTAAACGAGCCGCTTCTGGACGGCAACGAGAAGCGTTACCTCATGGAGTGCATCGACACCGGCTGGATCTCCTCGGAGGGGCCCTTCGTGCAACAGCTGGAGGAGCGCTTCTCCAAGCGTGTCGGTCGAGCACACGGTATTGCGGTCGCCAACGGATCCGGTGCGCTCGATATCGCCGTCGCCGCGCTGCGCCTGGGCCCGGGGGACGAGGTGATCCTGCCGACCTTTACCATCATCTCCTGTGCCGCTGCCGTCGTACGCGCCGGGGCGGTACCGGTCCTCGTCGATGCGGATCCGGTTACCTGGAACATGGATCCGGCCCAGGTGGCCAGACGTATCACGCCGCGTACAAAGGCGATCATGGTGGTGCACCTCTACGGCCTGCCCGCAGATCTCGATCCACTGCTTGAAATCGCTCGCCGCCACGGTCTGAAGGTGATCGAGGATGCCGCCCAGATGCACGGCCAAAGCTACCGCGGCAGGCCGTGCGGCAGCTTCGGCGACGTCAGCACCTTCAGCTTCTACCCGAACAAGCACGTCACGACAGGGGAGGGGGGGATGCTGGTTTGCGACGACCCGGAGTTGGCCGGGCGCTGCCGCAGTCTGCGCAACCTCTGCTTCCAGGCAAGCAAGCGTTTCGTCCACGAGGAACTAGGTTGGAACTACCGCATGTCAAATCTGCAGGCCGCGCTGGGGGTGGCCCAACTGGAGCGCCTGGACGCTTTTGTCGAGCGCAAGAGGCACATGGGGGAGTGCTACGGCAAACTGCTGTCCGCGGTCCCCGGTCTCGAGCTGCCTGAGCCGCGGCGCGACTACGCAGAGAGCATCTATTGGGTTTACGGCGTTGTGCTCAAGGATGACGTTCCCTTTGACGCGGCCCAGGCGATGCGACGCCTGGGCGCGCTCGGGATCGGTACCCGCCCCTTTTTCTGGCCCATGCACGAGCAGCCGGTATTTTGCAAAATGGGTCTGTTCGCCGACGAACATCACCCGGTTGCGGAGCGGCTCGCGCGCCGCGGATTTTATTTACCCAGCGGCCTCAGTCTGACCGAAGCCGGGATGAAACGTGTGGCGGGGGCGCTTGCATCCGTGATGTCCGGCGAGGGAAGCGGGGTGAGCGTAGGAGAGGGGGCGGCATGACCTTCTTCGGAGCGCGCGCCTTCTGTCGCGAGGATGACCTTGGCGACGGGAGCAGGTCATGAAACGGATCGGCCTTTTCCTAAACATCGAGCCGAGTGGGGGGGGGACCTTCCAGTACTGTCAAGCCGTAGTCGACGCTTTGGTTGCGCTGCCCTCGGACAGGTACGAGGTGGTCGTCGCCTACACTTCCGTCCTGTGGCAGGAGTATCTCGAGAGTTTCCCGGTAAAGAAATTGCTGCTCCGCAAGGCGATATTCGGACGAGGCGTCGGCTTCATCTGGCACAAGCTCGGTCTGCCGCTTGGTCCTTGGCGGGCGATCAACCCTCTTTTTCATTCGATGGCGCAGGATCTCCTGAGGGAGCGCTGCGACCTCTGGATCTTCCCGTCCCAGGATACCCGCGGCTGCGAGTTCGACGTCCCTGCTTTGATCACAATCCTCGACCTCATGCATCGTTACGAAGCGCGTTTTCCGGAGATGGGTGCGCCGGGGGAGGTCAAGATCCGCGAGGCTCAGTACCGCTCCATTTGCCGCTGGGCTCGGGGAGTTCTGGTCGATTCCGAACTGGGAGGGCGTCAGGTGATCGAGTCGTACGGCATGGCGCCGGAGAGAATCCACGTGCTTCCATATATCGCCCCGCCACACGCCTGGCGCGCTGCGCCCCCACCGGGATTCGACGGGCGCTACACGCTTCCGCCCAAGTTTCTTTTTTACCCGGCCCAGTTCTGGGAGCACAAGAACCACCTGCTCCTCATCGAAGGCGTATCCCGGCTCAAACGCGAGCTTCCGGACCTCAAGCTTGTCCTGGTGGGAACCAAGAAAAACGCCTACGACAGGGTTGTGGCACGAGTGACCGAACTGGGGCTTGAAGACAACGTGCTTTTCCTTGGGTATGTTCCCGACCCCGATGTGCCGGAACTCTACCGCAGGGCTCGCGCACTGGTGATGCCGACCTTCTGCGGTCCGACCAATCTCCCTCCACTGGAGGCGTTCGCTGCCGGATGCCCGGTAGCCCTGTCCGATCGATACGCGATGCCGGAGCAGGCGGGGGGCGCCGCGCTTCTTTTCGACCCGGAGTCGGTTGAGGAACTTTGTGACTGCATCAGAAGGCTCTGGACCGACGATTCTCTCTGCGCCGAACTTTCCAGGCGCGGCAAAGGGCGCGCCGCAGCCTGGGGGCCGTCGCAGTTCGCGGCAAGGCTCGCGGAGATCATCGAGAAGGTGACAGCGCTGAAGGCCGCCCAGACGCTGCCTCTGTCGGAGAGAGGATGAACGAAATGCGGAAGGTAATCTGTTGCTGGTGTGCGAAAGGGCCGGAACATTTCGAGAGGCAGGTGCCCCTGCTCTTTGCCGGACGCAGGAATCTGGAACTTGGCTTCGACAACGAATTCGATCTCGTCTTTCTTAACGGGTACGAGCTTCTCGACGACCGCTACCAGGGTGAGTTGCGGGATACCGGGTACCGGCTGATTGATGCCGGGAGTGTCTACTGGGACACTGCCGCCCGGTTCCGCGCGCTGGACCGATTCGGGGTGTACGAGAAAAATTGTTTCCTTAGGTGGCCAGTCATCTCCTCCCTTTTTCCGGGGGAGTCGCTCATTCATTATGATGGTGACATCATTTTCAACGAGGACCCGGCGCTGATCGGCCGGTTGCTCGCTGGGCGGACCTTTGTGATGCAAGGGTGCCCGGCCCTCACATGCATCAGCGATCCGGAGTGGTTCGTCCGCTACTTAAGTGAGTTGAGGCTGTTCGCCGCAGACATCGACGGCTACTCGGCCCGCGCATGGCGGGAGCGCGAAGGATGGCCCGTCTCGTACGCGGAGAAGTGGGCCGGGCAGCGCTCTCGTGAGGTGATCTCCAGCGACCAGGACCTGCTCTCCCACCTGATCCACACCGACCGGATTCCGCAGGACAGGCCGTCGCAACTGGCGGGTATCCTTTCCCCTTACGCGGTTTTCGAAAACCCGCTCTACCTGCACGGCGGCACGTTCAACGAATTTTCCCGCCCGATAACCTACGAGCGGAGGTCCGGCATAGATTACCTGGGTGGCAAACGGGTCCTCACCTGGCACATGCAATGCGACTTCAACCTCTACCTATCCACCTACCTGTTCAGGAAGAGGTTCATGCCCTGGGAGAGGGGAAGGCTTGCCAACCATCTGGTCGAGCAGACCTACCCCTATCGGTTCGGCTCTATTTTCAGCCGACTTTCCGGAGTGTACACACGTCTCGAGGTGTACCGGCATTTTTTCAAACAGCGCGATTTCCGCGAGATTTTCACCAACCGCATATGGTGGGACGGGGGAGCCTTCCGCTGATGCCTCGCAAAAAGAATGACAGCCGCCCTATGCCGGGGAACAGAGCGCTGGGTCCGGATTGTGTAAGCTCGGCTCCAATGAAACTTATGTGTTTCTCTTTACATGTCGGATCAGACGAAGTAGTTTATCCTCTCTAACCTGCATGGTGTGGGCCCCCCTGTGAAAGCATGTTGTATGGGGCTTCCCGCACTGGCTTGGCCCAATTCCCAATCTGGAGCCTGGATGAGACTGTCCGTAGTAATACCTGTCTACAACGAGAAAGACACCATCAAGCTGATTCACGAAGCTGTCAGGAAAATTGACATTGTTTCCGAAATCATCGTGGTCGACGACGGTTCGACGGACGGAACCGGGGCGATCGTGCAGGGACTGGCGGACAAAATGACCCGCGTTCTGCTGCACGAACGGAACATGGGTAAAGGCGCCGCCCTAAGGACCGGCTTTCGCCATGCCACAGGGGACATCGTCATAGTTCAGGACGCGGACCTCGAATACGATCCTGCGCAGTATCCGAAACTGATACTCCCCATACTCGATGGGAAGGCCGACGTCGTGTACGGCTCACGCTTCGTGTCCGGAGACTACCGCCGGGTGCTGTATTTTTGGCACATGGTGGGCAACTCATTCCTGACCCTCCTTTCCAACATGCTGACCAATCTCAACCTTACCGATATGGAGACCTGCTACAAGGCCTTCAGAAAAGAGGTTCTCGACCAGGTTGTCATTGAGGAAAGCCGCTTCGGGTTCGAGCCCGAGATAACGGCAAAGCTCTCCAAACTGGGCATCCGGATCTATGAAACCGGCATCTCCTACTCAGGGAGAACTTACCACGAAGGGAAGAAAATCGGATGGAAGGACGGTTTTTCCGCCCTCAGATGCATTCTTAAATACAACCTTTTCAGATGATGTCACATTCATGCGGCGAAGGCCGTTGCAGGTGCACATGAAATACGGTGCCTTTTTCCGAACAAGCCGGCTTGGCGCGCTTCTCATCGCAGCTTTGTGTTTCACCGTCAGCTATAGGTCGGCGGGTGTAGGGCAGGTGCTGCATAACCTTTCCACGCCCCGTTGCGGTGAGACGGAGGTGTTGCCGCCTGAAGCTCTCTCCGTGTTGGATTGGGTGAGGCGAAGCGGGGCGAAATCCATCACTTTGTCAAAGCCCCTTTCCGATAACAGGTTCCTCGCACAACCCATCACCGAAAGCATTTACCCGGCGGTGGTCACGGATGACGGTGAACTTTACGTTTCATCTCTCGCAGAACCTCTACCGGCCGGCTGTGTATCACAGAAGGAAACGAAAAGGATTCGCATTGCCAGCTGCCGTTAGCCTCATGCTTCCATACCTGCTCGGACTCGGTGCATCACTCTTTCTCATATGTAGGGGGGGGGAGACGGATGCCTCTTCTTCGGACGGTTCCGCCCAGCAAAAACTTGCCACGGCGCTGATGTTCGGAGTTTTGATAAATCATTTCCTCGTCCTGCTGCTGTCAGACCTTAAATCAGCAACCATGGCGGGCTGCTTTCTTTCCGTTGCCGCCTTGCTCGCCCTTGCCTTTAAAAAAAGCGGGGTGCCTATGGTTGCCGTCCGTTGGCTGGTCCCGACCTTGGCACTCTATCTCGGCTGTTGCTATCTTGTCGTATGCGATCCTGTCTCGGGGTGGGACGCCAGGTCCATCTGGTTCTTCCACGCGAAGATGATCTTCTACAACCGTTCAGTGGAAGCGGGAGGAGACTGGACCCTCCCGTCCATCGCCTTTTCCCACACGGACTACCCCCTGCTTTTCCCCATTCTCGCTGCCCAGATCGCTTCGGTTGCCGGGTACTGGAACGAATATCTCCCCAAGATGGGCCTTGTCGCGCTTCTTTTGCCGGCCATGCTGTTGTTCCTGTCTATTCTAGGCGGGAAGTGGTGGCACGTGATCTTCATCTCCCTTCCGCTGTTATTCCTGGGACCGTGGCTCACCAATGGCTATATGGACGGATATGTAGCCCTTTACGCCGGTTTCGGCTGTTTCTTTCTCGGGCGATGGCTTGACCGTTGGGGCCGGCTTGACCTCATTTCGGGCGTCCTCGCTGCCGGGATCGTACTGGGCTTGAAAAACGAGGGGATGCTTTATGTACTGGTTGTGACAGTCTTAGTCTGCTGTTTTCTGCTCCTGAAAAGGGGACGGCTCTCACCCCCCGGCATGATGAGATGGTGGGAGGGCAGTTCGATTCTATTTGTCATAGCGTCGGGATGGATACTTTGGGAAAAGCAAAAGCATCTTTTCCATCTGAAGAACGATCTCCAACTCGGCCTGGGATCGTTGGTGACCGCTCAGCACCGCTTGTCGAACGGTGCACTTCCGGTTATTTTGAAACACCTTTACGTCACAGACAACGTCAACCTGAGTCTCGGTATCTTCCTCCTCGCCCTGGTTTACAAGGTTGCTAAAAAGGAGCACCTGGGGTGTGGAGGGCCGTTTTGCATGCTTTCCGCACTGATCTATTTCTGCGGGATCGTGGCGATATACCTTGCGACCCCTTTCGATCTGATGTCCTTCCATCTCCCAACCGGCGACAGGACAATGCTCCCCGTTCACATCATGCTGCTTGCCGCTGCTTTCTCGCTGTTCACAGACCGCCATGTGGGGACCATAGAGAACACCGTGCAGGTCCGGGGTTAGGATACTACAGCGTTCATCTGCCTCTCAAAAGTTTTGCAACTTCGCCTTTCTTGACCTGCATCAAGCTACCCGGCTGTTGCCGGGTTTACACTCCGGCTATGGTGTGATCAAGAGAAAGGCCAACGAAAGCTGCAAGGAGAGGTAACTGATGTCCAGACTGATCGATGAGTTGAAAAAGGACCACGTGCAAATCGAGGAGATGCTCAATCGCGTGAAGGATACCACCATCACGAACAAAGAAGCGCACAGGATCCTCGTTGCGGCGCAGAACACGCTGCTCGCCCACTTGAGGAAGGAAGATGCGCAGCTCTATCCGGTGCTGAACCGTGCCTCACAGACAGACCAGGCACTAAAGCGCACCGTGGACTTCTACGCGAAGGACATGGACGAGATCTCTAGCAACGCCATCGCGTTTTTCAAAAAGTATGCGGCAGACGATGCGCAGATCGACATAGAGTTCGCGAGAGCGCTCGGGCGTCTCTTTGCGACCATCTCCAGGCGACTGCGCAGCGAGGAGAACACCCTTTACGCAGCCTATGACAAACTGAGCCCGGTTTGAGGACCGCCTCACTCCGAACCGGAAAGTCTGATCGGTTCCGGTTCGGAGTAAAACGCTTCCGGCTCGAAGTCAATTGGTCCTTCGCTGACCAGTTGCTCCGTGCAATGTTTCACAAGTCTTTGACTGACGGACCTAGGTGTCTGAAGGCGGGAAGTGACGCCTTTACAAGGCGGAGACGATCAGGTATGTTGTGTCGCTTAAATAACCAGCGACAGCCGTAGCGGCCGTCCGAGGAGTGTTTTCCGTGGGGATTTTTGACGCGATCATACTTGGCATCGTGGAAGGGCTTAGCGAGTTTCTTCCGATTTCATCAACTGGTCATCTCATCCTGGCTTCCGCGCTTTTGAAACTGCCGCAAACCGATGCTCACAAGGTATTCGAGGTGGTCATCCAACTCGGGGCGATGCTCGCCGTCGTCGAGGTGTACCGAAAACAGCTCTTCGCCCGCCCGGAACTGCTCAAGAAGCTTTGCTGGGCATTCCTGCCGACCGGCACCATTGGGTTTCTCCTTTACAAACTGGTCAAGTCTTTCTTCCAGCCCTCCCTGGTGAGCTACATGCTCATCGCTGGCGGCGTCGCCTTCATCGTCATTGAGCTCTGGATGAAGGACCGCCCGGCCACGACCCATACCCTTGACGAAGTCAGCTACCGGCAGGCCTTCATCATCGGCCTCGTGCAGTGTCTCTCCATGGTCCCCGGTGTATCGCGATCAGGCGCCACCATCATCGGCGGGCTTGTCTGCGGGCTCGACCGCAAGGACGCCGCCGAATTTTCCTTTCTCCTCGCGCTTCCCACCATGTTCGCCGCCACCTGCTACGACATATACAAGAACCACTCAGTGTTTCACATGGGGGACTGGCAGAACATCGCCGTCGGGTTCGTCGTTTCGTTCATCTTCGGCGTGATCGGCATCAAGGCGCTCCTCAAGTTCGTCACCAGCCACACCTTCATCCCCTTTGGCATCTACCGCATCGCCGCCGGCGTCATCTTCCTGGTTTTCATGTTTTAGATTTTGGGTTTAAACCAACAACAGCTTGAACCCGGCGATGGTGAGTACGAGCGATAGGACCCGCATGATGGTGGGGACGGGGAGGTGGCGGCTACCCAGCAGGGACCCGATGGCGCCGCCCAGAAGGGCGCTTCCCGCCATGAGCGGAGCGTAGCTCGGTATCGCCTGTACGCCGCTCAGGTGCCCGAGTAGTCCGGCGCAGGAGTTCACCAGGATGAACAGGGCGGCAACCGCTGATACCTCCCGCAGTTCGCCCCATTTGCAGAGCAGCAGAAGGGGACTCAGGAAAATGCCGCCGCCGACTCCGGTCAGCCCGGAGAGAAGCCCGAGCGCGGCCCCGATGACGAGAGCGACCGGCAGGGACGGGGGAGTGGTGCGGACTGGGGCGGCGTTTTTCTGCAGCAAAAGACGCGACGCCGACAGGAGCAGCACCACCCCGACCAGCGGCCGGTAGATGTGGGCGGGGAGGGTGAGGTATCCGCCGAGGAAACTGAACGGGATCGAGGTCGCGGCGAAGGGCCAGAAAAGCCGCCACGAGAAATGCCCGGCGCGGAAAAACGACCACGTGGTGATTCCGGCGACCAGCAGGTTCAGGGTGAGAGCGGTCGGCTTGAAGACCTCGGGCGACACGCTGAACAAAGCGAGTACCGCGATGTATCCGGACGCGCCGCCGTGGCCGACGCAGGAGTACAGAAGCGCCACCAGCAGCGTACAGAAAAGCATCGGTATGAGAAGTTGCAGGATCATGTAACCCTCCGGCGGGCGGCGGGGGGACGGCTCCGTGGCCGTCGCCCCGCCCCAACTCTGCTGGAGACACCGGGGAAAGATACCACGCTTCCCCGTTCCCTTCACAGCGCTTAACTCAACAAGGCATCTCGGCGTTTTTCCGCGAATAACAGTACCAGGTGAGAGCCAGGCAGCTCAGGTAAAAGGCCAGAAAGCCGTACAGGGCCAGATGCGGGGCTCCGGTGTGGGTTATCGAGCTTCCGAAGGCCTTGGGTATGAAGAAGGCCCCGTAGGCTGCGAACGCCGAGCTGAAGCCTAAAACCGCCGCCGCTTCTTTGCCCGCCTCGGCCGTCGCCTGGGCCTGCGCTTTCGGGCCGCCATCCTGCGCGGCGCGCTGGCGCTCGGTCAAGAAGATAACCGGTATCATCCTGAATGTGGAACCGTTGCCGATCCCGGTGGTGATGAACATCAGGATGAACATGGCGAGAAAGCCCCAGAAATTGCCGGCGTTTCCCTGGCTTGGGAGGTAGTACAGCACGCCGACGGCGGCCGCCGCCATGGCGATGAAGTTCCAGAAGGTGACCCGCGCGCCGCCCAGCTTGTCGGAGATCCAGCCGCCGACCGGACGGAACAGGGCGCCCAGCAGCGGGCCGATGAAGGCGTATTGGGTCGGGCTGACCGCTGGGAACTGGGATTTGATCAAGAGCGGCAGACCGGCCGAGTAGCCGATGAAGGAGCCGAAGGTGCCGAGGTAGAGCCAGCACATGATCCAGTTGTGCTTGCGCTTGAAGATGACCGACTGCTCCTTGAAGGACGCCTTCGCATCGGCGATATCGTTCATGCCGAACCAGGCGGCGAGGGTGGCGAGCACGATGAAGGGGACCCAGATGAAGCCGGCGTTCTGCATCCATACCGACTCCGCCGTCCCCTTGATGACGCAAAGCTGGGGGTTGCCGCAGAGCGCACGGAAGGTACCGGTTGTGATGACGATCGGTACCAGGAACTGCATGGCGCTGACGCCCAGGTTGCCGAGCCCCGCGTTCAGGCCGAGGGCGGTTCCCTTCAGCGATTTCGGGAAGAAAAAGCTGATGTTGGACATGCTAGACGCGAAGTTTCCCCCTCCCAGGCCGCAGAGAAAGGCGAGCAGCAGCATGGTCGTGTAGCTCGTGCTCGGGTCGCGCACGGCGAAGCCGATGCCGACCGCGGGGATGAGAAGTGAAGCGGTGCTGATCGTGGTCCAGGTCCTGCCGCCGAAGATGGGGACCATGAAAGAGTAGAAGATCCTCAGGGTGGCGCCGGAGAGTCCCGGAAGCGCCGCCAGCCAGAAAAGTTTATCCGCGTCGAAGGCGAAACCGATCGACTGCAGGTTAACCACCACCACGCTCCAGACCATCCATACCGCGAACGAGATGAACAGGGCGGGGATCGAGATCCACAGGTTTCGATAGGCGACCGCCTTGCCCTGATCCTCCCAGAATGTTGCATCCTCCGGGCTCCATACTGCCAATACTCGTGACGACATCTACCCTCCTGTAAATTATTAAATAGTTATTTCGATCGCCAGCGGTACAGAAGCGGCGGGTCCTTCAGGAAATCTACGGGGAGGTAGAGCATGTGCACGAGTTTCGTGAACGGAAGCACCGCGACGATCAGGAAGGCGCAGGCGGCGTGCAGCTTGAACACGAGCGGCAGGTCGGCAACGTACTCGATCTGCGGGCGGAACGAGACGATCGACCAGAGGTAGGGGACCGCGGTGTACAGGTACCACTGCGAGCCCCAGCGCATGAAGTAGCCGATGTAGATCCCGGTACCCGCCTGGAAGGCGAGCAGGTATAGCACGAGCCAGTCCGAACTGAAGGTGACCCGCTTCAGCATCCCCGAGTTCACGCGCCTCAGCAAAAGAAGCAGCACGCCGAAAAAGGCGAAAGCGCCTAGCCCGAAGAGGACGCTTTCCGTCGCGAAAAGGGTCTGCTGGTTGCCGAGGACCCCCTTGAAAAAACCGGGGAAGGCGAAGCCTACGACATGGGCCAAGAGGATCGGGAGGATGCCGTAGTGCCACGGGTTGATCCCCCAGTAGAGGAATTTTCGCTCGAGAAACTGCGTCGAGTAGGCCGACCAGGTGAGCCGGTTGCTCAAAAAGCGGTACGGCGTTACCAGGAGCACCAGCGCGAGCGCGGCGTAGGGGAGCGCTATGAAGATCAGATCGTTCAGCATGAGGGAACCTCCCGGCAGTCCGCGCTGCAAAGGAGCTCGGCCGCCTCGACCAGGGTTAACCATGGGGACGTGTCGCGCGGGGCCTGGGCCCCGAGCAGCTTGTTGATGCCGGGTAGCACCAGTTTCGCGATGAACTCGCGGCGCGCTTCATCCTCCCCGTGCCGTGCCAGATGCGAGAGGAAGGAGAGAAGCACCGCCAGGTGGTCCGGGAGTTCCTCTTCGGGAGCGACGAAGCCGTGTCGTGCGTACTCCTGTTTCACCTGGATCATGTATCCACCCTTTTTCTGGTTGTCGCCGTACAGGTGATGCCCCAGGTAGGGCGCAGCCGCCGGGTTGAAGTCGAAGCGGGCGACGTACTCTTCCTGCAGTTTTTCCAGCGTCGATCCGGTCACCAGCTCGCCGAAAAGGTTCAGCCGTGACTGGATCTCGTTTTGCCGCAGGTAGCCAGCGACATTGGCGAAGGATGCCTGCAGCTCCTCCCTTTGCTTTGGATACTCGAACAGTCTCGCCAGGGCGTCATAGCTCTGCTGAATGCTCATTTGCCGCCCCTCCTGGTCTTCTTAAGGATGCCGAAGCCTCCCTCCTGCCTGCGTTTCTCCGGATCGTTCTCCTCGCGCTGCTGCGGCGGGATCACGTTGCGCTCGTTGTAGCCCGCGATGGTGAAGAGCCGGTACAGCCTCTTTGCCGCCGCTTCGTCGAGCCCCGCGTCTGCAAGGAGCTCCGGGTCGGCCGGGAGCCCGAGGTTTTCCGCCCGCATCTGCACCCTGATCGCGATCAGCTTTTTAAGTGCCTCCTCGATCACGGCGTGGTTCCCACCGGAAAGAAGGCTCGCCAGGTAACCGATGGGGACCCTTAAGGTCTCGAGCGCCGGGATCATGCCGTGCTCCAGGAGCTTGTGGGTATCGCCCCAGGTGGAAAGGACCGGGGAGAGGGAAGGGATGTAGTACGCCATCGGGAGCGTCCTGAATTCCGGGTGCAGCGGGAGGGCAACGCGGAACTCCTTCACCAGCGCGTAGACCGGGGAGGCGGCAGCGGCGTCCAGCCACTGGTCGGAGATGCCGTTCTCCTTGGCCTGTCTGCAGACCTCCGGGTCGCGCGGGTCGAGGATCACGTCGCGGTGCGCCTCGACGAGTTCGGCATCTCCCTTCAGCGCCGCCGCCTCGACGGCTTTCGCGTCGTAAAGGAGCACGCCCACGTAGCGGATGCGTCCGACGCAGCTGTGGGCGCAGGCGTTGCACTGCCCACCCTCGACGCGGGGGTAGCAGAAGATGCACTTCTCGGCCTTGCCGGTACTCCAGTTGAAGTAGACCTTCTTGTACGGGCAGGCGCTGGTGCAGAAGCGCCACCCCTTGCACACCTCCTGGTCGACGAGGACGATGCCGTCTTCGCCGCGCTTGTAGAGGGCGCGCGACGGGCAGGAGGCGACGCAGGCCGGGTTCAGGCAGTGGTTGCAGATGCGCGGCAGGTACTGCATGAACATCGAATCGTAGGACTCGATCACCTTCTTGTCTTTGAGGTTCAGGTCCTTGGCCGCGTAGACCTGTGAGCCGGAGAGGTCGTCGTCCCAGTTGGGGCCTCCCTGGATCTCCTCGATCTTCTTCCCGGAGATCTGGGAGAAGGCCTCTGCCACCGGCTGGTCCTTCGACTCCTTGGCTCCAGCCAAGTTCCCGTAATCGAAGTCGAAGGGCTCGTAGTAGTCCTCGATCTTCGGCATGTTGGGCTGGAAGAACATGTTGGCGAGGGTGGGGCCCTTGCCCATGGCCTTCAGCTTCAGCTTCTTGCCGTCGACCACCCAGCCCCCTTTGAAGCGCTCCTGGTCCTCCCACTGCCGCGGGTAACCGACGCCGGGCTTGGTCTCGACGTTGTTCCACCACATGTATTCGGCGCCCTTCCTGTCGGTCCAGATGTTCTTGCAGGAAATGGAACAGGTGTGGCAGCCGATGCACTTGTCCAGGTTGAACACCATGACTATTTGGGCTCTAACATCCATTTATGGCTCCTTGATCCTATTTCAGTTTCCTGACCACCACGTAACTGTCGCGGTTCACGCCGGTTGGGCCCCAGTAGTTGAAGTAGTAGCTGAACTGCGCGTACCCACCGAGCATCAGGGTCGGCTTCAGGCGGATGCGGGAGAGGCTGTTGTGAACGCCGCCCCTTTTCCCGCTTTTCTTCGACTTCTTGATGTTCAGGGTCCGCTCCGGTGCGTGGTACATGATCGCTGCGCCGCGCGGTATGCGGGACGAGACGATGGAGCGGCAGACGACCGCGCCGTTTGCGTTGTACACCTCGATGGTCTCGTTGTCTTCGATACCGGCACCGGCCGCGTCCAGATGGTTCAGCCATATCGCCTGCCCGCCGCGGGAGAGGGTGAGCATCCTCAGGTTGTCGCTGTAGGTGGAGTGGATGCCCCATTTCCCGTGCGGGGTGAGGAAGTTCAGCACGAGCCCCTGTTCCCCCTCGGTCTCGTCCAGAAGCGCCGGGTTCAGTTTCCCCTTGAAGGTCGGGAGCCCCTCGTGGAACTCACGGTAGTACGGGTGATCCAGGTAGAGCGATTGACGCCCGGTCAGGGTGCGCCAGGGGACCTCGTGCTCGACGTTCAGCGTGAACGGCGCGTACGGGCGACCGCCGTTCACGAGCCCGCTCCAGATCGGGGAGTTCAGCACCCGGCGCGGTTTCTGGGTCACGTCCTCCCATTTGATCCGCACATCGCGCGACCCTTCGGCTAGCTGCGCGAGCGGCTTGCCGACCCTCTTCTCCAGGTTGCGGTAGGCGCGGTGCGCTAGTTCCCCGTTGGTCTCGGGGGCAAGCGACAGGATCACGTCCGCCACCACCTTCTCGTCGGCGATGTCGATGAAGCTCTTGCCGTTCCAGCTACGGTTGGGAAGGGTTTCCCGCAGTTTCTCGTGTTCGTCATTGGCGTCGTAGTAGTTTCCGTGCGAACCGAGGTGCCCGATCTCGGGCCCTACCGAAAGGTAGCGGTTGTAGAGGTTCACGTAGTCCCGCTCGACGATGGCGAGGTTGGGCATGGTCTTGCCCGGCACCGGCTCACACTCGCCGAGTTTCCAGTCCTTTACCGTGCGCTGTGCGATCTCGCCCGGGGTGTCGTGCAAAAGCGGTGCGGCGATCACGTCGCGTACCGGCTCGGGGAGGTGCGTCGCGGCGAGTTCGCTCACCTTCTTGGCGATCATGGTGAAGATCTTCCAGTCCGACTTGGATTCCCAGGAAGGGGGGACCGCCGCGTCCATGCAGTTCACGAAGGAGTGCATGTCGGTGGTGTTCAGGTCACTCTTCTCGTACCAGGTCGCCGCCGGAAGGACGATGTCCGAGTACATGGTCGAGGTGTCCATCCTGAAGTTGAGATCGACGACGAGGTCGACCTTCCCCTCGGGGGCCTTTTCGTGCCAGACGATGTCCTGCACCTCGCCCTTGGCGGCCTCGCGCGCGGTGCAGCTCGCGTTCGGGGCGCCGAGCACGTGCTTCAGGAAGAACTCGTGCCCCTTGGCGCTTGCCGAGATCGCGTTGCCGCGCCAGATGAACCACACCTTGGGGCAGTTCCCCTCGGCGTCCGGGTCCTCGATGGCGAAGCGGGTGGTGCCGCTTTTAAGGCGCTGCACGAGCCACGCGCGCGTCGCCGCGTCGTCCTCGCACCCCGCCTCCTTCGCCTGTTTCATGAGCGAAAGGGGGTTCTCGTTGAAATGCGGGGCGAAGGGGAGCCAGCCAAGCCGCACCGCTTTCGCGTTGAAGTCCGCGGCGTGCACCGGCATTTTCTCGCCGGTCTCCGGCTTGAAGTAATCCACGAAGCTGCGGTCGTAGCGCCACTGGTCCGAGTGCATGTACCAAAAGCTCGGGGTGTTCTGCAGACGGGAACCCTTGATCCAGTCGTGCGCCATGGCGATGGAGGTCCAGGGGGAGAGCGGTTGGACCTTCTCCTGCCCGACGTAATGGGCAAGGCCTGCGCCGTTTCTCCCGACGCTCCCGGTCAGGATGAGGGCGGTGATCGCGGCGCGATAGATGAGGTCTTGGTGGTACCAGTGGTTCACGCCAGCGCCGATGATGACCATGTTGCGCCCGTTGCTCTTCTCGCCGTTCTCGCCCCATTCGCGTGCGATCTTCAGAACCGTCTCGGCGTCGATGCCGGTGTGCTTTTCCTGCCATTTCGGGGTGAAGGGAAGCTCGGAATGGTACCCGGCCGGGTAGTCACCGGAAAGGCCGCGGGAGACGCCGAACTGCGCCATCAAAAGGTCGAAGACCGTGGTGACCACGATCTCGCCCTTGTCGGTGGTGACGCGCTGCACCGGGACCTCGCGGACCGCATCGGTTTCCCCCTCGAAACGGAAGAGGACCCTGCGGGTCTCCCCCCCAAGGAAGGTGAGGGCTGGGTTGATCGCGCCGCCGTCCACCACGTCCTTCATCTCGAGGTTCCAGTTTCCCTCCTGTTTGCTCCAGCGCGTGCCGAGGCTCCCGTTGGGGACTCGCACCGAGCCGTCCTGATCCGCAACGCACAGGCACCATTCCGCATGTTCGAGGTTTGCCGAGCGCTCGAACTGGGCGGCGCGCACCAGTTCACCCTGGCGCCAGACGCCGTCCTGTTCCGTTAGCTGCACGAGGAAAGGGAAATCGGTGTACTTGGTGACGTAGTCTTTGAAGAAGGGGACCTCGCGCTCGGCGTAGAACTCCTTGAGGAGCACGTGGTTCACCGCCATCCAGAAGGCGCCGTCGTGCCCCTGTTCCACCGGGAGCCAGGCGTCGGCGAACTTGGTCGCTATGGAGAAGTCCGGCGACATCACCACCACCTTGGTGCCGCGGTAGCGCGCCTCGGTCAGGTAGTGGGCGTCCGGGGTGCGGGTCATCGGGACGTTGGAGCCGCAAAGGACGATGTAGGAGGCGTTGTACCAGTCCGCCGACTCATTCACGTCAGTCTGCTCGCCCCAGACCTGTGGGGAGGCGGGGGGAAGGTCGCAGTACCAGTCGTAGAAGCTCATGGCGACGCCGCCGAAGAGCTGCAGGAAGCGCGTTCCCGCCGCATAGCTGATCATCGACATGGCGGGAATGGGGGAAAATCCGACGACGCGGTCCGGGCCGTGCTTCTTCGCGGTGTAGATGTTGGAGGCGGCGATGATCTCGGTCACGGTATCCCAGTCGCCGCGCCTGAAACCACCCATGCCGCGCTGTCCGGTGTAGGATGCGCGTTTCTCCTTGTCCTCGACGATGCTCGCCCAGGCGTCCACCGGGTCTGCGTGGAGCTTTCTCGCCTCGATCCAGCGATCGAGCAGCGCGCCGCGCAAGTAGGGGTGCTTAACCCTCAGCGGGCTGTAGAGGTACCAGGAGAAGGTGATGCCGCGCGTGCATCCGCGTGGCTCGTGGTTCGGGATGGTGCCGTCGAACTGCGGGTAGTCGTTCGCCTGCAGCTCCCAGCCGACGATGCCGTCCTTCACGTGCACCATCCAGCTACAGCCGCCGGTACAGTTGACGCCGTGGGTGCTGCGCACCACCTTGTCGTACTGGTGGCGGTTGCGGTAGAACTCCTCCCATTGCCGGTTTTGCGGGGAACGTTCGTCCTTGATCCTGTCGTGTGACATTATTTGTATCTCCTCTTGAAGGCGAGCGCGGCGATAAGGCAGAAGGCAAAGAAGCCAAGGCCGGCAATGGGGTAGGGATCACTTTGGGCCTGCTTTCGGGCGGAGGCGTCCTTGAAAAGCGCGGTGAGCGCGGTCGCCTCATCCTCGGTCAGCGGGCGGTCCGCGTAGATCTTTTTCATCACAGGGAAGTTGAGGCTTTTCAGCACGCCGCGCACGCTGTTCTCGCCCATCTTGCTGTAGAGACCGGTAAGGTCGGCGGCAAGGGCTCCGCTGTGGATCCCGGGATAGTCGAAGTGATGGCAGGAGACGCAAGGGGCGCCCCCTTTGGCGAAGCGCTGTTTTCCGGTGAAGAGGTCCCGTCCCGTCGCGAGGAGCTCCTTGGTGACCACGACCTCGGCAGGCGGGGCGGCCTTGGTTTCCGCCGGAGCGGAAGCACTACCTGGCGCAGCGGAACCCGCAGCGGCGCCCGGCGCGGGAGCGCCGCCACCCAGGAAGGCGACGATCTTCTCGGCATCCGGGCGGCTCACCCCGAGGCCCGGCATCTCCATGCCGTACTTTTTCACGAGCTCGGCCTGAGCCGGGTCCTTCGATGCGGTGAGCTTCGCCGGGTCGGTGATGATCTGCACCAGCCAATCGGAGGAGTGCTTGGCACCCACCCCTTTGAGATCGGGGCCGGCCCCGTCACCGCCGCCGATACTGTGACAGGAGGCACACATCTTGTCGAAAAGGTCCTTGCCCGCATCGGCGCGAACGGTTCCCGAGGCGAAAAGCACCAATGTCATCGACAAAATCAAACGGCCGAGTTTTGAAAAGGCAGGCTGCATGGATTTTCTCCTTGTGCTTCCAGGTTGGTTGTACGGGGAGGGGCTCTTGAGGAAGCCTTCGGCCCGGTAGTGTAAAGGTTTCGGAGCAAGACGACTCTAGAACACTATTCTGTCGATAATTTTGACCTAGATCAAAAAAAGCGATAAGGCTGCATTCCTGCGCTTCGCGGACTGAGGCGATACCGCGAGCAAGACCGATCCTGGGAAAAATGTAGCAGGGGACATTTAGTTAATTAGGCCTGGAAGGATCGGGTGCTAATTATAACAAGATGAAGAGGATTTGCAGGTTGAAGCGGAAAAATGGAGGCGGCCGTCGTTCACGTAGCGACGGTCGCCTCGGAAAGGGGAGGGGAGCTCTGGATGGGAGAGACGGAACGGTCCGGGTTACTCCTGCAACAGGCCCATCTCGAAATTGCGGTCGAGCAGCATGACCTCCACCTCGTTGCCGGGCTCAATCCTGGATTCCGGCGCGAGCTTCATGAGGCCGTTGCCCAGGGTGAGTGAGGAAAGACGCCCCGAGCTTTGGTTCCCGGTGGTGGAGACGAGATAACGCCCGTCGCACTTCGACACTATGCCGCGCACGAGGTGGGGGCGGGTTCCCTTGTTGACCGCAGGCTCCTGCAACTCGGCCAGGACCGTCGGCCGGAACACGCGCCGGTGCCCCATCGCCTTCAAAAGGGAAGGGCGCACGAAAAGCTCGAACGAAACCATGGCCGCCACCGGGTTGCCGGGAAGGGCGAAGACGGGTTTCCCCTGCAGCGTCGCGTAGGCGAGCGGCTTGCCCGGCTTCATGTTCACCTTCCAGAAGTTCACGCTGCCGCCCAACTCCTCGATGGCCGCCTTCACGAAGTCGCGGTCGCCGACCGAGACCCCGCCGGTTATGACAAGGAAGTCCGCGTTGAGCCCCGCTCTTATCTTTTCGCAGGTGGCCTCGAGGTTGTCGGTGGCGATACCGAGGAGCACCGGGTCGCCGCCGGCGTCGAGCACCTGTGCGGCCAGGCTGTAGCTGTTGCTGTTGATGAGTTTGCCCGGTTCGGGCGTGGCCCCGGGCTCGAGAAGTTCGTCGCCGGTGGCGAGGATGGCGACGCGGGTGCGCCGGTACACGGCGAGCGAGGTGTTGCCCATGGCGGATAGCATGCCGATCTCCTGCGGGCGCAAGAGCGAGCCGGTCGGGATGACGACGTCGCCGCGGGAGATGTCCTCGCCGCGCCGGCGGACATGGTCGCCTGCTTTCACCTTGCCTCGGATGACGATGGCGTCGCCGTCCGTTTCCACGTCCTCGATCGGCACCACGGTGTCGCACCCCGGCGGGATCGGGGCACCGGTCATGATGCGCACCGCGCTACCCGGCGGCACCGCCTCGCTGCGCACTTCACCGGCGGGGAGAAAGCCGCAGACGCTCAGCCGGTTGTTCTGGACCGACGAGTGGAGAAAGGCGAAGCCGTCCATCGCCGAGTTGTCCGCGGCGGGGATGTCCCACGGTGCTATGTGATCCTCAGGCGTGATGCGGTTCAGTCCGTGGAAGACGGTCACTTTCTCGATCTCGAGCGGAACGATCTGTTCCAGGATGATCCGCTGTGCTTCTTCGATACTCACCATGGCGACGCTGCCTCCTGAATGTGAATATATGCCTGTTCCTCTGCTTGACACTGCAGCCGGTCACTGTACATTTTGTCGGGATATTCTACCGCTTTCCATGGAGAGTCAAAGTCAAAGTGAAAAAGATTCGTGTTTGTGTCAATGACATGATGCAGAGAGACTACGTCTATTACCGTACCGAGCCGGCTGGTGAGAACTTCAATCCGGAGTTCAAACCCGATCTGACGCCTAAAGAGATGCTGGAGATGGGAGTTTTTGGCGGCAAGTACATGACCGATTGCCGGGATGAGTTTCCCGAGGACTGGTTTGAGAAAGCGAGGCTCTGTCACGAGCGGCATGTGGCTGAGTACAACTTTTTCGGGGTGAATGCATCGAAGCCGCTTTCGTACTGGCGCGAGAAAGGGTGGATCTATAGCGACGACCCGCG
Source organism: Geomonas ferrireducens (assembly GCF_004917065.1). Lineage (NCBI taxonomy): Bacteria > Pseudomonadati > Thermodesulfobacteriota > Desulfuromonadia > Geobacterales > Geobacteraceae > Geomonas > Geomonas ferrireducens. Next base: position 928,981 of record NZ_SSYA01000002.1, on the reverse strand, counting down.
CGGCTGGTTTCAGTGGTACTGCCGCTACTATATGGGGCGCAGGTGCCCGGATGACGCGCGGCAGATCAAGCGGTGGAAGGCGATGACGAGGCACATCGCCCAGATCAGGAATAACTGCCCGGAAGGAGTGCTCACCTGCCGCCGCAGGCAGCGCCAGGCGCTTTTGCACTGGGCATACGACAGCAGAAGGTTTTAAGAAGCGAGGTTCTACGTTCTATGTTCTACGTTCTAAGTTAAAGACCAGGCTTCTAACATAGAACATAGAACGTAGAACTTAGAACGGCCTCTTCTTCACACGACCTTTCCTTCCTTCACGTACTCCCTCAATATCGCCCCTTCCAGCCTTTTGAGATCCAGGCGGCGCGACTGGTCGGCCAACACCTCCAGGGCACAGTACTGCATGACGTTCATTATCCCGGCGCCGGAGAGCTCGTACTTCGACGCAATCTGCCGCCAGTCGATTTCGGGTGCGATCTCAACCTGCGGCGGGAAGGCACCGCTCCAGATCCGGTAGCGTTCTTCCGGCCGCGGGATGGGAAAGTGGATGATGGCCTGGAAACGCCGCACGAAGGCCCCGTCAAGCTGGTTGCGCTTGTTGCTTGCGAGGATCACGAGCCCACGGTACTGCTCGATGCGCTGCAACAGGTAGGAGATCTCCTGGTTCGCGAAACGGTCGTGGGCGTCGCGAACGTCGGTCCTCTTGCCGAAGAGGGCATCGGCTTCATCGAAAAAGAGGATCCACTCCTTGTACTCGGCCTTCTCGAACAAAAGGGCCAAGTTCTTCTCGGTCTCCCCGATGTACTTGGAAACCACCCGCGACAGATCGATGCGGAACACGTCCCGTCCGGTGTACTTTCCCAACAGCGTCGCAGTCAGGGTCTTGCCGGTGCCGGGGGGGCCGTGGAAGAAGGCGCGGTAGCCGTGCGCCAGCTTCTTCTTCATCCCCCATTCTTCCATGAGGACGTCCTTGTGCCGGACCCAGCTCTCGATCTCGCGGATCTGGCGCAGCGTGTCCGGGTGCAGCACCAGGTCCTCCCATCCCATCTCCGTCTCGATCGCCTGGGCCGGGAACTCGATGCCGAAGCGCGGCTTTCCCACCGTGCCGAGGGTCACCCATTCCACCAGTTCCGGGTCTATGCAAAGGCGCCCGCTCATCATCGGCTCGCCGGGACGCACCGTGTCGAGCCAGACGACCTTTTTCTTGGCGAACCAGTGCTCCGCGCCGAACATGCGCTGCACCTCGATCCTCTTGCGCACGTCATTGCCTGCGAGGATGAATTGGGCGGTCTCCCCGGTAGGGAGGATGGCCCGGTGATCAGCGCCGCGTGCCCCGCCGAACTCGTGCACCTCGCCACCCTCGGGAAGAAACTGCGCGAGTATCCTGTTGTAGAAGCCGGGGCGCAGGTGGGGTGCCAGCGCCATCATCACCACGGCGAATTCCTCCATGCCCGGGTCCTGGCTCTTTATGAAGAGCTCCAGCGGCGAATCCTCGCTGCAGAACTCGAGCGGAGGCGGCTCGAAGCTTTCGGCCCGCTCAAAACGAAGGGCGAGATAGCCCGTTACCAGCTGCTCGATCCAGTCCAGGGCGAGGCCGAGGTTCGCCGCTTCCGCGCTTGGGTGCTGAGCCTTCCTATCCTTGGACATGAGTCACCGCCCCGGCGGCCTCGAGAAAGGAGAGCGTGAGGTCGGGGTACTCTCCCTGGAAAAAGGAGGCGTCGCCGGAACCTAGCGCCGCGCGCAGGTGGAATGCTTTCTCATCGACGCGGACCACCTGTATGACCGGGTCCGGGGCCGCCGCACTCTTTCTTGCCGCTACCAATTCCTTATCGTTAGCGAGGCGCCGCGCCGTTTCCCGCGCCTTTTCTTCTGAGGCGAAGCTTCCGGCGACCAGGCACGAAAAGGGCTCGAACTTGTAGCTCTCCACTAGCGGCGAATAGTCGTCGATATCGTCGATCCCGAGATATCCCAGCTTCAGCGGTCGTATCGCCACTTGGGCCTTGAAATGAACGGTCACACGCCAGATGAAGTCCCAACTCGACTCCCATCCCCCCTCGGACCAGTACTCGCTGTAGAAGTTGCAGCGGTAAGGCTTTATCGACCACTTGAGCGGAATGGTGCCAATCTCCAGTGTGGAAGCCAGCGCGCTCACGAAGCGCTCCGAGCCGCCTCCGATCTGGTCCGAATCCCCACGCGTCAGAATGCAATCGAGGACCTTGCCGTCCCCGCTTACCGACGGATGCCACAGATACAACATGCTCATGTCCCTTCTCCCGGACCTCTGAATTTGATGGTGACTCGCTTTGAATAACTGTCGGGGAGCTTTGACCCCATAGAACTGTTCTCGCTGTAGGGAACGACCTCCATCCCCTTTATGTCATTGAAGTAATCTAGGCGTTTTTTGTGATAGGTCGTTCTCCCTGTTTCATTCCAGTGCTGGACCACAGCCTGCTTTTTGTGGTCGATGGTGGGGGACTCCTTGTACTTGAGTGTCTTGTCCCACCACTTGTTGTTCCACTTGTAAAGATTGGGCTTGGTCGGGTGTCTCAGCTTTTTGGGATCATTCACCTGGTCGTCGCGCCATTCGTACACGTCGGTGCGGTAGCCCTTGGCGTAGAAGCTGTCGCGGATGTACTCCTTGGTGCTGAATTCCGGCTTGAGTACGTACTGATGCCCCTTGCGCGTAACGTACTGCGACTTGTGCTTTCTGAGACGTTTCTTTTTCGTGCCGCTCTTTGTCGGGTTGACGGTGGCGCGTATGCTGTCGTAGACCTCGTCCTCGTCCGCATCAGCTTCGACCAGTTCGATCAGGATCAGGTGGTACTTCGTCTTTATCGCCGGGAGCGCCTGCTTTATTTCAGCGGCGTCCTTGTTCTCGTCCTCCAGAAGGGCTGTGGCGTCGGCGAGGGCCGCGTCGAGGTCGGCTTGCTTCTGTGCATCGCTTCGCGCGTCCTTTTTTCCCTCCTTGGCGTCCTTGTCGATCCCTTTTCCCTTCAGTTGGACCGGTTTCGCGCTCTTCCCGCCCGCCTTCGGGGTAACCAACCAGTTTTCCCCCTTGGCCTGCACGTCGAAGGTCACCCCCTTCACCGATCCCTTGATCTTGCCGAGTTCCGCATCCAGCATGGCGCGGGTGAAAGGGCCGCCCGACCGGAGCGAGCCCAGGGGCTTCGCTGCAGCCTGGAAGATCTTCGCCGTCTCCTGGTCCTTGGCTGCCTTCGGGTCCGGTTTGGCCGATTTGGTCCCGGCAGGTGGTGTCTTTCCTTTCTTCGTCGGTTTAGCCTCCGGCTTCTTCGGTGCCGGTTTTTTCGGGGGGATGGTGGGGGGCGGGATGCTCCCGTCGTCTTTGAAGGTGCCGCTGCCGCTTCCCTTGGCGCCCGACTTCTCGGGGAGCTTGTCGTCGACCATGCTCGTCATGAACTTGGACGGGTCGAACTCCGGCTTTTTCAGTTCGATCTCCGGGACGGTGCCCGAGCCGAGCACGTACTCCTTCACCACTGCGCTGATGCCGACCGGGTCGGAGAGGGGCCACTGCTTCGAGAAAAGTGGCCAGGTCCAGCGATGGTCCGAGATCGGCGACCACCATGGCGCTTCGAGAGCAATGAAGAAATCGCCGCCGAGGTCGAGCATGGGCTGGGCGACGATGTCCAGCGTGCCGCCGACGTAGAAAACCCCGGGGTCGCGATAGCCGATGGTGGGGCGGGCGTCGGCGTAGGCCATGAGCCCCACGTCCACCTGGATCCCTACGCCGAACTTCAGGTCGTGAGATGCGATCTCGATCCCGGCACCCCCCTCGGCGCGCAGTCTAAGACCGGCATAGGCGGAGATGTTGAAGGAGGCGGAGATCTGGATGAACTTCTGGACCTCCGGGTCGGTCGAGTAGGTCCCCAGGATCTCGATGTTATAGATCTTGGCAGGGCCAAGCCGCGCCAGCGCCCAGAGGCTTATGTTGGCGAAGAGGTTCAGGTTGCCGACCACGGGGATGCCGTAATATGCCTTCGCCTCTAACTTGACGATCTCCCGGTCGAAGTTCTTCTGCGGGAAGAGTGGGATCTCGCCGGGGGGCGCGATCTTGCTCACCACGGTCAACAGGCCGCGGCCGTCTACCACGACCCAGACGGTGCCGGCGAACCACTGGGTAAGATGGAATTGCAACTGCCCCGTGGCGGCGATGGCGCGGTTTTTCTTCTCAGGTTTCGGCGCAGGTATCGGCGGGGGAGGGCCGGTCGCCTCGATGTTCTCCTTGCCTCCTGCCGCGGCGATGGCGTCCTTGGCGAACTTGTTCGCCGAGTCGAGGTCGGTGGCGATGAAAGAGACCTCGCCGGAGAGCTTGTCCGCGTTGTAGGCCGCCTTGCCGCCGATGTCGACGCTGCCGTCCGGCTTGTAGGTGACCGTCGCGGAACCGGAGAAGGACTTGTGGCTGACCGCCAGGGTGAGCTGGCCGGTGAGGGGCCCCTTGGTGTTGTCCACCTTGAGGTCCCCCTTCACCATCCCCTTCACGTCGACGGTGGCGGAGGCGTCTATTTTCGGCTTGGCGACGTTTTCCACCAGGATGTTGAAGTCGGCGTCCAGGAACCCGCCGATTTCCACCTTCAGGTTTTCGACACCCAGGGTGAGCTTTCCCGACTCGAAGGTGTTCTTTGGTTTCGGGAGCCTTTCGACCTTGAGGCCGAGCCCTCCCAGCAGCTCCGCGTTTTTCTGCAGCGCCCGCAGCCAGTCGTTGGTGTCGCCCCCCTTTGGTTTCAGCGACGCGTAGCCGCCGGTCACCTCGTTGTTCTTGATGTTGAAGTTGATGTGCATCCCGCCGATCTGGTCGGTCCACGGGTTTTGCAGGGGCATGGTCCCCTTGCCGACCGAGTCGAGATTCTTCTTGCTGTCCATGCGGACCTTGACCCGTCCCTCGGCGGTCAATCCCTTCACGATCACTCGTACTTCCAGGCCCTTGTACTTGGAAGCCTCGATCTCGTCTTTAACCTTTTGCGAGGGGGCGAAGATGGAGGAGGATAGATCCACCACTTCGGAACTAACCGGACCCGCATCTGCCGCAGGCGCGGCCTTTGGGGGAGCGGGGGTGGGTGCCCGCATGATTCGGGACTCGTCGCGCTTTTCCTTGTGCGGGTTCCCCTGGCGGGCGACCCCCTCGCCCTGTTGTACGGTGTGGGCCAGTTCGTGGGCTAAGAGCCGTTTCCCATCGCTCGTGCCCGGCTGGTAGGCGTCTCGGGAGAAGAAGACGTGGTTTCCATAGGTGAAGGCGCGGGCGGACAGGTCATTCGAGAGCCGGGCGGAGTGCTCGTCGTCATGGACACGGACCGCGCCGAAGTCGCTGCCGAAGCGCGGCTCCATGAAATCCCGCACCTCGCTTGCCAACGGGCGCCCGCCGGATGCCCCGCTTTTAACTGCGGACTGGGTCGCCTCGCCGACCGCAGGAGGGGCACCGGCCTCGGCGCGCTGGACGTTGTCCTTATCCGCCCCCTCCTTGCCGAGCTTTTCGTCCTCCTTGCGTCTCAGCTTCTCTTCGTTCCCCTGCCGGGAAAGACGATCCTGTTCACGCTGGGGCTTGTCATCCTGCTGCTTCTGCAGACGCTCCTCAGTACCCTGTTTCTGAAGGCGTTCCTCCTGCCGCTGCAGGCGCTCGTCAGGAAGCCGCCGTACTTTCTCCTCGTTTCCCTGCTTTTGGAGACGATCTTCCTGGCGCTGGAGAGGCTCCTGTTGCCTGGGGATTTCTTCCTTCGGGCCTCCCGGAGCGGTCATGCGCATGACCTGGTCCGCGGTCCGGTCCGCTTGCTGCTCGAGCTTGTCGCCCGGCTTGCTGACCGTCATCTTCCTCTGCACGGCAGGGGAAAGAAACGGCTCTCTGGCGACTTGAGCCGAAGCGGTCGAAGCAGAGGAAGATTTTTCCGCGCACGATTTCATCGCCGCACTCCTAGTCCCACTGCACCCACAAGAGCTTTTCCATCCATGGGAGTTTGACCATCGAGATGCTGTAAGGGAGTTGGTCCAGCAGTATGTCGTAGCTGTTTCTCTCGACCTGCAGCAGCCACTCGTCGTTTTCGCACATGGTTAGCTTGGCCTGGCGCATCAGGAAGGAGCCGCGCAGCCCGTCCGCTGAACTGTTGCGCAGGGCCCCCCAGTGCTGGAGCATGACGTAGAGGAGGGCGTCGCACTCCTCGCGTTCCTCATCGCTCAGTTCGGTGTCTTTCGCGGCCGGAACATGGAGCGGGATGTTGCACAGCAGTTTCGGCAAAACAAGCAGATGCTCCGGTTGGTCGACATCCCCGGCAGCTAGATAGTGCAGCATGGCCAGGCAGCGCTCCTGGTCGATGATACGGTTTCCCTTAGCTATCTGCTGTGACTCGAAAAGTTGCGGCAAGTACGGGTGCAGAAGCACGAGCCCTGCGTGATCGATGTAGAGCTCCTCAATGGCTTCTTGGTCTTGCCGTATCGCTTTCGGTGTACGCGCGGGTGTGGATGTATTCTTGTCCAGCGGTGCGGCTGACTCGCCTTCGCTGGGCGCACGCGGTCCTTTTTTGTCCCGCTGCGTCACTTCCGGCCATTGCCGCTCCAGTGCGGCGGCCAATCCTGGGGTTGCGCGCAGGGCGCACGGGGATTCGAACCAGGCATGTCTCACCAGCTCCCGTTCCGTTACTCCGCAATGGCTCGCAGCTGCGGCGAATGCGTGATCCCAGAGTTTCCTGCGCATCGGTAGGAGCCGCTCGGCCGGCGCCCCCGTCCCCTCAAGACCGTCCAGCACCGCCTGCACCCGCAGCGCGGCGGACGGGGCGACCAGCGACAGCAAAAAGGAACAAAACGTCTCGGAGAACTGCAGCACGAGCCTCGTACGTGCCTCCTCCCTGCGCAGGGTTACCAAGGCATCCTCGAGCACGAGGCTTACCGCCCCAGCCGGGAGTTTCGGGTCTTGCCAGCGTTCCAGAAGCACCTGCTGCAGGTCCCTGCCTGCCGGCAGTTGAAACCACCAAGGGAGCGAGCCGTACTCGAGGAAATGGAGAAATACCTCGGTCATTGCCTGCAGGTTGTTCCTGCGTCGCGAACCGGTGCGTGGGGCGAGCAACTCCTCGCGGAGCGCCTGCCTGAGCCCTTCCTGGACCGTGCCGGTGAGGTCCAGCTCCATGCGGTCAAGCGGAATGGTCCCGGCGTCGATGACGACCTCCTCCATGAGAAGGTGTTCGTCTTCCGGGATCTGCCCGTTCAGGGCCACCTCCATCACCGGCACGAGGCAGTCGTAGCAGAAGCGCTCCAGGCGGCGCTGCAGCGCCGAGACCTCGGACTCGGGGCCGTCGAACTCGACGTGGAGGCGCTTTTTGCGGATAACGTGCGGCATTTGGGGCTCCAGTTTTGTCGGACAGTCGGACCTGTCGGACTAGTCAGACGGGTCTGACTGGTCTGACGTTGAGGCTGCTTAAAGCTCTTTCCTAGCCGCCCCGAAGCACCCCTTGCGGGTTATCGCGGCAAACTGCACGGGGCCGGTAGGACGCTGCACCTGGGCTTCGACCTGCTCCCCTTCGTAGAAGGGCTCGCTGCTGTTCGCGAGCGGCAGGTCCCACACCCAGGCGGCTACTTCCTCTCTCGGCAGGTTCCCCACCTTTCCCGCCAGCCGCAAACTGTTCTCCGCCGCGCGCTCCACATTCATGTCCAGTTCCGGTTGCGGCCCTTCGCAGAGCTTATGGTAGTCGGTGTGTGTGCACTGGTTGCGCTCGCTGCAGTCGAAGGAGGGAACCCTGGTCTCCTTGTTGTTCAGGCGCTGGTTGATGAAGACGGCGCCGTCGAAGGGCGCGCCGGTCGGTGCCGGCTCGTTGGTGTAACGGATCACCATCGAGAAGGCCGGGTTCGGCCTGGCGAAGCTGAAACGGAACTCGAGGTTGAAGCTGTCGCAGGTGAAGTACTCGATGAAGAGCACGGCGAAGGGGAGGGCATCGTCGGGCTGGAAGCTGAAGACCAGACGTCCCGGTGCCGCCCCCGCCTGCTCGACCAGGGCATGATCTACCACCTCATTCAACGCCTTCACGTAGCGCCCGACGGCATCGTTGAAGCTCTCGTTCAACTGGCCTGCGTCCGGTATGGGGAGCCCGTCGGCGCGCAGGGTGATGTCCCGACCGTTGAACCGCAGCCGCACCTCGCGCTCCTGTCGATAGCTCTCGTAGCGCGCGTCCTGGAAGGGGGGCTGAATCCAGAGCCGGTAGGCACAGCGCCGCGACAGGCCGCCGCAAGGAAGGTCGCAGGCCTGTTCGCAGTTGTGCTGCACCTGGAGCGACGCGGTGCAGTTGTTGTGGTCGGCAACGGTAACAGAGAAACTGCTTCCGCTCGGGATGGGATCGGTGTTGAAGAAATTCCCGGTGACCGGCTTGTCGTTCGCCGTGAAGGGGGGCGTCCCTCCTTCGATGCGGATGAAGGAGCGGTAGCTCGTATTCCCTTCGCAACTGAAATCGGTTTCCCGAAGTACGAGAGGCGGCGGCACCACAATGGTCTGCGGCGCGGTTGCTCCCCCGGCGGCGTCATGCACGATGATGCTGTGCCCGCCGACGCTCAGTTTCAACGCCTGGTTTGCCGGAGCGGGGGGCGCGGTGTCGACCTGCACGTTGTACGGCGCGGTCCCGCCGGTCACTTTCACCTGGACCGGCGCCTGGTTGTCCGGGCCGGTACAGCCGACCGTGGCGCTGAAGGCGAGCGGCTGGGTGCAGGTGTGCCTGAGGGTGGCCGAGGCGCTGCAGTTGCGTGCATCGGTGATGACGATCTCGACGTCGGTGTCGCCGGGGAGGTTGCCGCTGGAATAAACCGTCCCGTTGACCGAGCCGCGGTTCGGCGTGTAAGGGGGGGTGCCGCCCTTTATGTCCAGGACGGCGACGTAAGTTCCGGTGTCGCCGATGCAGTCGAAACGCGGCTCCCCGAGGACGAGTTGCGCCGGGATCGATACCGTCTGCGGCGCGGAGACCGTTGCCTCCTGGTCGCGTATCGAGATGACGTGGGTTCCAGCGGAGAGGGCAAGCACACCGTTCAGCGGCGTGAAGTCCTGTTGGTCCACCTTCACGCTGTAGGGCGCCGTTCCCCCTTCGGGGGTGATGGTCACCTCGGCCTGGTTGTTGGCGTTGGTACAGCCGGTCTGCACGGTGAAGCTTAGCGGCGGCGTGGGAAGCACGAACTGTACGGGTGCGCAGTCCGAGCAGCAGAGATAAGGGAGGTAGAAGTCGGCGATAACTGCGCCGTCCTCCAGCTCCCGTACCGTCTGTTCGATGATGTCTTCGGCGCCGGTCCGCGGCGGGCGCGTCACACCAAGGTCCGGCACGCGTCCCGTGAAAGCCCCCAGCACGAGCCGTACGTCAGGGTCCGCTGCGAGCTCGGGCTTGCTTGCCATCCGGGTGAAGGCGTCCATCATGGCGGCGGGCTCCACGTCGGCGCAGATGGTGGCCGTTCCCGAAGGTGCTAGGGGTCCCGTTCTGCCGGTAACGCCCTCGGATGCCACGCGTCCGTCGAAGCGGAAGCGGTCCCTGAGGCCGCCGAGGTCGCTCCCGCCTCCGGGCTTGAGCACCCTCGCCGGTTCTTCGTGATAGACGACGATGAAGGTGCCACCTAACGGAACCCCGGCTTTATGTTGGATGCCGGGGTGATCGCGCAGGAAAGTTCCGAGGTAGAGCCTCTGCTTCACCTCCCTCAGCCGGTCCTGGAACTCTCCCTCCAGCGCCTTTACTACATCCAGGCGGCAGTGGTACAGGATCGCCTCGAGCCGGTCGTCAAGCTCCTCCCAGCGGAGCAGGTTGATGGTTCCTTCGATGGCTCCGGCCGCGTCCTCCCGTTCCTTCTCCACCGCCTCGGTCACCCGCAAAAGATCCTGGTAACGCTTTTCGAAGGACGTGTAGTCAAGCTCGGCGAGCGTCGCCGCGTACTGCTCGAAAAGCTTCGCCACGCAGGCGATGACGTAGAAGATGATCAGGTTTGACTGTCCCGCGTTCTGGCTGTTCAGGAAGTTGATGATGACGTTCGGATCGATCTCCGGGACTGCCCCGCCTGGCTGGTTCGCCAGGAAGTCTTCGAAGAGCCGTCCCAGCGTCTGGGGCTGCACCAGGAAATCGGGGGCGCAGTTGGCGAGTACGGCGAGCTGCGGCTTGACCGGGGTGGTGACCGGGGAACGGGTCTCGAAGGGTAGCGCGTAAAAATAGCGCAACTCGGCGCAGAGAAAGCAGGCCGATTCCGCCTTCACGCTCTCGTAGAGCGTTTCCAGGTCCTGGAAACGGCAACCGTTTTTGGAGAGATCGACGGTCACCTTCTCGTCGAAGGCGCCGGTGCGCAGCGCGATCAACTCGATGGGGAGGCGGTAGCGCGATTTGAGCGTCAGGAGCGTCGTCATCACGCGCTGGTAGTTCTTGCCGAGGTGCCCCTCGACGCGCAGGAAGTTGTTCGGCTCCAGATCGTAGCGCAGCGCCTGCGTCACGAAGGTGGGGGCAGGGGGCTGGTACGAGTCGGAACGGTAGCCGAGGTTCCGGTTGGCGCGGTTGCGCCGCGTCTTCTCGGGGTCCCAGAGCCGGTACAGTGGCGGGGTGCCGGTGAAAAGGTAGTAATAGGGGATCGCCTTCCCGGAAAGGGGGGCGTCGCCGAGCCTGCTCGGGGTGATCCTGATCGAGCCGTCGGTCGAGGGGAGGCGCGAGAAAGCTGGAAGGGGGAGCGGCGGGGCATCGGTGAAGCGCGTGGTCATCTCCACGAGGCGCTCGAAGAGTTCTTCCAGTTCTACGATACGCTCCTCGCCGCCCGAGAGCGCAGGGGAAGGCCAGAACGGGGTCCGGTACAGCTCCGGCGTGCTCACCTGGTTCGGGAAGAGGACTCCGAGCATCAGGTGGCGCGGGAAGAGACCTTCGGGCGGGCAGCAGACCGCGAAAAGCTCAGCGCCCGCAAGGGTGAGGTCGCGCAGCCCCTTCGAGATGTCGTCGAAGAAATCGTAGTAGTACTGCAGGAATTTGACCTGTGCCGTGGAGCCTGGCGTGTTGTCCAGGGACCCGAAGCGGCCGGTGAAATCGGCGAAGGGGTTGTCCGGGTACTTCTGCTGCACCAGCGGCTTGAACGCTTCGTATGCGGCGGTGAGCGCCGTCGCCGTCTGCTGCACGAGTTTTTCTCCCGTGAATGCTGCCTGGAAGGCTGCGTACACGTCCTGCGAGGTGGCGGGGGCCGTGTTCGGCACGTCGATTCTTGGCAGGTGCACTTCCGGGATGTTCAGTCGCTCCAAGAGCGTTTGGGCGAGATCGGTGACGGTGCCGTTTCCCTCCAGGGCGTTCGCCCGCGCGATGATCTCCTTCAGGTCGTTAATGCCGATAAGGAGGCGGCGCACCGTTACCGTGATCTCGCTTCCCCTGTCGTCGCAGTTGTTCATGCTGCAGTTGCGCAGCCCCTCCTTTTTCAGCTCCAAGAATAGGAGCACCGCCTTGTCGGCCAGAAAGCCTTCCGGGGTGGTGATGGGGACCGTGTCCGGCTCACCGGCGGGAAAAAGCTCCCATATGGGATAGGGGGCGTCCCCCTTCATGAAGAGAGGGTAGGGGAGATCGGTGGGGGGGAGGTACTGCCGGTAACTGACGAGAAACGCGTCCTCAGGCTCCACGATCAGGTACCCCTGGGAGGTGACGCCGCATCCCCTGGTGAGCGTTATGGCAAGGCCTCCGTCGACGTTCTGGGAAAGGGTGATCTCCAGCCCGCAGACGATGCCGATGCCGATCAGGTTCGCGCGGGTGAGCCGCTCCTGCTCGTCCAGGTAGTCGAAGACCTGGTTCAGGTGTGAGAAGGAGAGCACCTGGTTCGCCTCGAAGACGGGGAAGTTATCTTGTGAAGGTTTCATCGCGGAGCACCTCGATCAGTTTCCTAGAGCCGTTGTACCCAGACGTACCGGGTTTTTGTCGTTGCCCTCGTCGCAGTCGTGCAGCGTCGCGGGGGGATAGCTGTTGCTCAATGCGCCCAACAGGTCGAGCACCACGCGCAGGCGGTATGAGACCTCGCGGTAGGCGTGGTACCTCTCCTCGAGCAGGGCGCGTATCCTTTCAGTCGTCCCCGCCTGGAAGGAAACGCCCGGGCAGGCCTGCCCGAGATCGATGGGGAAGGTGGGAAGCTGCGCATCGGGCGTGAAACTCCCGGAGCGGAAGAGGCCGTCCATCCATTGGTAGAACTCCATCCCGAAGCCGGTCAGGATGCCCCGGGCGCAGTGGCAAAGGTTGACGCCGCTCCGGTTCACCGTCTCACTCGGTGACAGGTGGTTCCGCTCCAGGATCGCTTCCACCCTTTCTTCCAGGCGCTCCTCCGTCCAGTCAAAGCCGGCGTTCGCAGCGAGCCAGTCGCACCAGGCCGCTTGGAAACGCTCGTACTGCAGCCCGTAAAGGGCGATCTGCCCGAAGTGTTCGACCTCCACTGCCAAAACCTGGGTCCAGAGCTCGATGGGAAGCGCCACGCCGCAGGCGATCTCCTCAGGCTTCACCTTGTCGCCGAACGTGAGTTCAAGTTCCATCTTCAGGGCGTCCGCGTGGAAGTGCTTCTTCGCGTTCTCCTGGTACCAGAGCCGGAAGACCTGCGCGAACTCCTTGTGAATGGCGATGGCGCAGGCGCAGGCCTCGTCCTCGCTGGGCGAAAGACCGTCCGCCTTGTGCCCCTCGCGCTCCAGAAGTGCCGCGAGCCGCCCGAGCACAGGATCGCACGGGTCCTCGACGTAGCCGTCGTTTCCCACCCAGCAGATCTTGGCGACGAGGTGCGACGGGACCTCCTCGCGGATCACCCGGTCCGCGTAGCCGCGCATCTCCAGATCGGCATTAAAGGGGTCGAGCCAGCCGGGCATGACGAAGGTGAGCCGGAAGGAGTAGGGATCCTCGGCGCCGCAAGTGTTGCAGGCCCCGTCGGTGCAGGCGGGGTAGAGGGCGTCACCCGGGAACTTCGGGCGGAGCAGCAGGTGCTCCACCACGATTATCCTCTTGTCGAGCTCCGGATAGCCGAGAAGCAGGGCGATGCGCCGCCTGATCCCCGGCTGGTTCTCCGCGCCGCACGGGTCGTGCCGGTAGTCGAAGGCCCTTGCGCGGTCGTGGCTGATCCTCGGGTAGTCCGAAAGGAAGGCGATCTTGTCCTTGATCAACTGGTCCAGGGCGATGTCCTGCCCGAGCACCTTCGCGAGCAGCAGACCGTATGCGCTGAAGTCTTCGCCGAAGCGGGCGAGCAGGTGGTCCAGGAACAGGTTGCGCCGCTCCCTGAATTCCTCCGGCGTCTCCAGCATCGCCTCCAGCAACGTTTTGCTGAGGCCGGTAACGAGCTCGGAGTAACCCTGTATTACCGAATCCGAGAGCTCGGCTGCGAAGTAGGTCCGGCTCACCGCGGTGTCGAGAGAGAAGAGATCGGCGGTGTGGGCGAGTTGAGCGAAAGCGTCGGCGAGTATCTGCTCGAACACCATCAGGTAGGCCTTCATCTGGCGCGCCTGCGCCCTGCGCCGGGCCGAGGCCGTGGTGGGGAGCTGGTCGGGACCCACGCCGTAGGTGAGCGGGAAGCTGTATTGCACCGGGAAGTACCGATCCGGGGTCCGGTATTTCCCGGTCGGGATCGGGAGGTCGTTCATCGCACCGCGGATTGCGGAGCGCTCCGCCTCGCCGCGCAGGCGCGTGAGCGTGTCCAGCGCCTCGTCCATCCTCGGGAGGAAGGGAAGCCCGTTTTTGTAAAAGAGAAAACGCGAAGCGTTGCGGTATAGCCTCGGCTGGTGCTGCGGCAACAGGTAGAGGAGCCAGGAAGCGCTCGCCTTCCCCTGGTCGAAGATCGGTTTGCCGTCGCTGCCGTAGATCGGGTCGTAGGCGCCACGGACCGGGTTCCCCTCGGCGTCGTACTTCGTGAGCTGCAACTGGTTCACCGCGACGACCCCATCGATGTCCATGAGCCGGTTGATGAGGTCGGAGACGCAGAGCGCGCTCTTAAGCGAAGCCGCCTCGAGGTCCTCGTTGCTCAGGAAACCGCTCGCGAGCTCCGGGCCGTTGAAGATATCCTCCGCCGGCACCCCCCGGTCCAGGAGTTCCTGCAGCGTGTAGAAGGGGATGGGCGGGTTGAAGTAGCGCTCGATCTCGAACCAGATGCGCGCCTGGACCAGTTCATTGTCGGCGTCCGGCGCCACCTCGACGTCGGCGCAGGCCGCCACTTCCTCGATGCCGATCACGCCTACCCGGCAGAAATCCTCGTCCAGGTTGCGGTGCGCGATCAGCTCTTTCCGGGCGAGATCAATCGCGGAGGCCTTCAGCCGCTCCTTGCGCCGGTAGCGTTGGATCAGGCCGTTAGCCGTCTTATCCTCCAGTATCGCTTTCAGTGTCGCGACCGTGGCGGCGTTCCGCGCGGCGCTCGTCCCGAGCAGACGGAGCGCAGCATCCTGCAGCACGATCTTCGCCCCGGAAGGGAGGATCTCGATCTCGAACGTCGCGTAGAAGATGGTGCGCCAGTGGCGCCTCAGATACTCGTCGCGTCCCTGCTCGTCGAGATGCGGGTCGCTCAGCAGGTCGTAGTTCCTGGTCGCCCCGAAGCGGAGCAGCTTGAGGTTCACGGAGGCGCCGTTTTTCCCGTCGAAGCCGTCGTCGCTTTCCAGGAAGAGTTCCCACTGCTCCCGGTCGGCAAGCGACACCTCCGGGAAACGGAGCTCGAGTATGACGGGGGCGCTTGCCGCCGTTTCGTTTAACACCGCGGCCGCCTCGATCTTCCTGTAGTTCAGATCCCCGGCGTCAGGATCCTCCTCCAGTTCCAGTAGTGCCTCGTACAGCCCGAGCGGCCAGACCTGAACCATGCCGCGCCTCCCGGACTCAGGCGGGCGGTAGGAGAGGGCAAGCCCATCCTCCTCTTCGCACCAGGCCCAATAACTCGTGTCGCACGCGCACTCCTTGCAGATGATCCAGGCGTTGCGCACCGGCTCCAGGTCGATCAACAGGCGACGGAAGTCCTTCTCCGTCCACGGGTTGACGGTGAGGATGGTGCGCGCCGTGAAGAAGGGTTGGTTCGGAAAGGGGTGCGCCGGATCGCCTGAAGGGGCTGCGGGGGCCAGGATGTCCCTGATGTCCCAGCCGGTGCGGTAGCCGAGATCGGTGATGGCGTAGCAGAGGGCCTCGTGGATGGCGATGCCGGAATCGCTCTCGTTGTAGTCGGTCCAAACGGCGCTCGCCATCTGCTCGATGAAGGCGATCCCCTCCCGGCGCAGGCGGTAGAAATCCTGGGCGGGAGGAAGCGGCGGCTGTTTCGCTATGGTTGTGGAGACCCGGCTCATACCGCGCACCTGCACACCTCGGCGGGAGCGGATACCCCGGCAGGGTCGATGAAGGCGATGGTGTGCTTCCTGGCCGAGACGAGGACCGATACAGCCTTGGACCCGGTTGCCTCGTTAACCTCCACCGTCCTTTGCAGGTCATGTTCATCCCGGTAGGTGTGGAAGAGGCGGAAATCGGTGACGCAGTCGACGTACGGGAGATCCTCCAGGAAGTTGATCAGGACCGACTTGCGCACCACCCCGCCGAAGGTGGGGCTCCCCCCACCGGGGAAAGCCCAGGGGGAAAGAAACCGGGTGATCGCCTCCGAGATTTTCTGCCCGTAGAAGGACTGGTCGAGGCCCGGGAAAAGGCGCACCTTGCAGTCGACGCGCACCTCCTCGAACTGCGGGTTCTTGACGTGGAGCTTCACGAAGCAGGAGGTGCGCGCTTCAACGAAACTGGCGATCTCTTCCAACAGCCCAAGGCTCGTGTAGGGGCGCAGGGGATCGCGCAGATGCGTGAAGCGCTGGTTCGGTATGGCGACCACGGTGACGTGTCCCGGCGCCAGCTCCCGGTAGACCCCGGTGCCGCTTGCGTCCGGCTCGTACTGGGTGTGGTTCAGGCACTTGACCCGGTAGACCTGAGGAAACGCTTCAAGGATCAGGTGCTCGTAGTCCCACTGTGCGATGGCGCGGTCTTTGTGCCTGAGCCTCTCCGAAATGCGCGTGTAGAAGTCCCCGGGGGACTCCTTGCCGCGCCCTCCGAATCCGGGGAAGGGCTGGGTGAGCCCCTTCACGGCGGCGTCCGGCTGGTCCAGTTTTGAGATGGTCCCGGCGGGAAGGGGCGTCGCGGGGAAGGCCGGGTCGTTGCCGCGGTCGGCGAAGGTCGCCCTGAGTGCCTGCGCCGCGACCATGATCAGGCGGCAGACCGAGTCGGCGTTTTCCGCCACCGCCGCGCGCAGCCAGTGCATCCCGGCGGGGAGGACGGTGTTGTCGGCTGATGCCTCGCGCGACACGGCAAACGTGACGATGCCCGAGTCGATCAGTTCTGCGGTGCGGTCGCCCACCCCGTCCTTGGCAAAGGGGACCCACTCGTTTTGCCGCAGGTAACTCCACTCGATGTGCGGCTTGGGTTTCACCGAGAGGGGATCCGCGCTGCCGTCCACCACCTGGAAGAGGAGGGCGAGATTGCGGGGGGGCTCCAGTCCGTTGATGCCGATGTAGAACTCCGCCTCGTGCTTCACCTTTTGCCCCTGCGGGAGCTTCAGGTCGTCCCGGTTTCGATGTTCGAACTGGGGCAAAAGGTAAATGGCGGCGTCCGCCGATGGGACGCTCGCCTTGAGGTAAGGGTGCTGCTCGGCGGTGCCGAAGGGGGCGAGATTGAAGAAGCGGGCCGGGCGCCCGGCGAACTGGTCCGCGTCCGCCTTGTCGAAGGGGATGGTCTGGGTCGCCGCGTAATCGAGAGTGAGTTCGGTGACTAACGGTCCTGTCGGCGGCGTCGGCCTCGTGCCGTCGTTGTTCGGGTCGGCGTCGGTCACCCGCTTGATGTAATCGATGAGCGCCTGCTCGTAGCTCGCCTGCCCGAAATCGTCGTCGAGCCTCAGGCGGACGAAGCCGTTTCGGGAACCGGTCGTGAACTGCTCGTCCTCTGTCGGGTCGGGCGCGTCCAGGTAGGGAGGAACGTCGGAGGATTGCGGGTCCCCGAGCAGGGTGAAGCTCGAGCCGGTCACCGAAGTCTGCACCGCCGTCAGATACGGGTGCCAGCGCCCACCCTGGAGGTATTCGGTCACCGCGTTGACCGTCTTGCCGCCGTAGGGGGCGGGCGTACCCTGCCAGGTAAGGTGCAGCGTCGCGCTGGTCAGCTTCTTCTGGAAAAGCTCCTTCGAGCCGATGATGAAGGCGCTGTTCGCAAGCGGCGAGGGGCCGAAAGGCTGGAAGGGCTTCGAGGCATCCACCGGTCCGAAGTCGTTCGCCAGGGCGGCTCCCTTCAGGTCTTGCACCTCCACGGCCAGTTCCAGGCCGGTGATGGTCACGTCCTCGAGGCTTTCGTACTTGAACCTCCCGTCGTCGCGGTGCCTGAGTCTGACCATGAGGACGGGGAGGGGGGTGTCGAAGTTGTAGCCGTGCGTTTCCGGCAGGTACGGAGTGACCGCGGGATCGGCGCCGGTGAGCGCGACCACTATGCTGAGCCCCCCAGTCACCTGGCTGAAGGAGAGGGGGGACTTGTCGAGCCACCCCTTTTTCGTGGTGAAGGAACAGATGACGTCGGCCGTGAAATCCCCGCGATGCCGGCGCCGGCTGTTGGAAGGTGACCGTGACGGTGCGGCTCCCCTGGGCCAGTAAAAGGTAGTGCGAGGCGACGGCGAAACCTGTTTCGGCGCGGGGCATTTCGATCGCGGCAAGCGAGCCGCCCTGGTAGCGCTTGTTGTGGAATGGGTGCCAGGACTTGTCCTCGCTGGTGAGCTCCGCCCCCTTGCCGTCGGCCGAGTTGGCGACCGGGGATGCGAAGAGACGTCCCTGATCCACGCCGCTGGGATTAAGGAGTCCCACTTTTTCCGAGCCGTGACGGTACACGGTCCTAAGCTCCGCCACCTTGGCCTGGTTCGCGACGAAATCGGCATCACCCGTGTAGAAGGCGTCCTTTCCCTGGGCATCCTTTCCCGCCTTGAAAAGCTCACCAGCCGGGAAGAGCCGCTCTTCCACCTGCCGGGCAAGCTCCGCCAGGAGGTGCACCTGTCCAGGGCGGGCCGGCTTCTCCTTCAGCCGCAGGATCTCCCGGTAATAGAAGTCGAGATGGCGTGCGGTGAGTGTGTTGGCGGCTTCACGCGCGTAGGCGAAGAGGCGCAGAAAGGCGAGAAACAGCGCGTAATGGGGTTGGTGGTCGTCCCGATCAGTCAGGCTCTTCTCCAGTGCCTGTTTACCCTCGCTCGTCACTTTTGCATAGCTTTTCAGGAACTGATCCAGGACCGAGGTGAACATGTTGTGCGTCGCGATGTGGTTGATCCTCTGGAACGGCTCGATGCCGGTCCCGTACACCGAGGCGTCTGCGGCGATGGCGCCGGTGTAGCTCGCCCAGTCGGGGGAGGCATCGGTGATCCACTCCTTGCCCAGACCGGAATTGAAGATCGTGCTGAAGGAAACGGTCTGGGCTCCGAACAGCTCAATTCCAGGCTGTAAGTCCGCGATGAGGCGCTCCGAATCGGGCGTCACCGCGAGGTCCGCCTTGTAGTAGGAGATGAGCCGGTTCAGCGCCGGGGCGAGCTGATTCACGATGAGCCCCTGCAGCATCCCCTTCAGGGCGAGATCCTGTGGGAGCGTGTCTTTCAGTCGGTCGAACTGGCGCGCGAGGCTCCCGACGCTGCTGAAGAGGTAGCCGAGATAATCCTTCGCCTTGGTCTCGTCCGAGCCGAAGCCGAGATCCTTCAGGAAGTCCAGGAACTCCTTGATCCTGCCGCGGTAGAATTCCACGTCCTGCACCGCCGTGAGTGCCAGCTGCACCGAGACGTCGGTGCCGAAGAAAGAGGTCCAGTCGCCGTCTTTCACATTGTTGGTGTTGAAGTAGTTCAGGAAGGAGGCGTAGGCCTGCGCGAAGACCATGCCGTGCGCCACGTCGCGCTGGTCCACCGGTGCGAAGTTCGGGTCGAGGGGGAGGGCGAGGCGCTGGTCCTGGCTGGTCCCTTCCCGGAGCGGCTTCAGTGCATCCCTGTTCTGTTTGCAGTCGGTGGATTCAGGCATAGGGACCTAGTCGTTTTCCGGCAGGAGGTTTACCGTCACCCCGAGATCGAGGTCGGTTCCTTCCAGCCTGTAGTAGGGGAAGACGAAATTGAAGCGCGAGTTGGTTGTCTTGACCCGGTAGACCACCTCGATGAGGACGACCCCTTCGAGCTCGCGGGTATCGTCCAGGTTGATGCTCTCCAACTCGATGCGCGGCTCGTGGTAGAGGATCGCAGTCTCGATCTTGTCCGCCATGAGCGCCTTGGTGCCGGTGTCGAGGCTTTCGAAGATCAGGTCGTCCAGGTTGCAGCCGTACTGCGGAAGCATGGCCCGCTCCCCCTGCGAGGTGCTGAGTAAGGTCTGCAGGCTTGCGACGATGTCCGCCTCCTCTTCCAGCATGGCGACACCGGGGAGTGACTTGTCGAATTCGGGAGGAAAGGACCAGCCGCGGCCCAAAAAGTCGAGGTTCATGGTTAGCCTCCGATCAGCACGGTGAGGGCGCATGGCGGGAGGATGAGCCCTCCGCCCGCGGTCGAGTCCGACATGCGTGCCGCAGGCAGTCCGCCGATCATTACCGTGGCCGAGCCCTTGATGATGGCGTCCGCGCCGCAGGAGTCCCCCATGCGCGCCGCGGGAAGTCCCCCGATAAGCACGGTGGTAGCCCCCGGCGGTATGATCGGCGTCGGCACCCCCTGCGTGGCCGTGCTGACGATGAGATCGGTGATGCGTGCGGCAGGAAGCATGTTGGGGCTCCTTAAACGGCATTGAAACGAGAACGCGAGCTTTTTTGCGGTAACGCGGCTATTACGTTCCCCCCTTTGCGAAGGGGGGGACGCTAGGGCTTGTGCAGCCATTGATGCAACTGTACGCTCTGCCTCTAGTTGATCTGCACGATCCCCCCCTGGATCACGGTTTTCGCGCTTCCCTTGATCGTCGTGCTCGCGCCGGACACCTCGGCGCTCGAGGCACCGGCTGCCTTCAGCGCGGCCTGCGCGCTCAAATCCAGATTGGAGCCGCACTCGATCTTCAGGTTCTTGGCTGCCTTCAGGGTGAGGTCCTTGGCGCTTTCAATGCGCACCCCCTGGTCGTCCATGGTGATCTTGTTGCCGTTTTGGTCCTCTATCACCACGCCCTTTTTATCCTCGGAGAGCGTCAGCCGGTTTCCCTTGGGGGTCTCCATCTGCACCGACTTCTTCTCGTCATCGAAGGTGAACTTCATCTTGGAGCGGCTCACGTACCCCTTGCGGTGGTTCTTGTCTTTGGCTGCTTCGGGCGCGGGCTTCGCGGAGCTGTGGCACATCCCGAGGACCACCGGGTGGCGCGGGTCGTCCCAAAGAAAGCCGACCACGACCTCGTCGCCGATCTCGGGCCTGAAAAAGGTGCCGCGCTCCTTTCCGGCGTCGAGGGTGGCAAGCCGCGCCCAGAGCCCTTCCTCGGCCTTGCTGACGAGCGGCAGCCGCACCTTGATGCGGTCCTCCCCCTGCGGGTCCTTTTCCAAAACGGTGACCACACCCATCTGCAGCCCGGTCACCCCCGGTATGAGACCGGCGGCGGGTAAGGGCCTCACCTCGAAGCTCTCGGCGAAGGTCTCGGTGCAGAGACCGAACTGCACATCGGTCTCCCAGTTGCCGTTGTCCACCTGGTGGCGCACGCCGGAGACGTACACTTTTCCTTGAAACCGCTCCCCCACGCCGGTGATCTCGATGACCTTGCCGGGGGCGACGGCGGCGAAGCCCTGAAACCTCGCCCGCCCCCGCACCTGCGCCAAACGCTCGGTCCGCAGCCTCCCATCCGCCCAGGCCTGCAGCTCGGGCTGTCCCAGTCTGCCGCCGTGTCGGAGTTCGTGCGGGTCGCTGCCCAAGATGGACGCGAGATCGGCGGGTTTGAGGTTGCCGCTGGAAGAAGCCGATGGTTCCCGAGCTTCCGCCTCAAGGACCTTCTGTTCCGACGCGTCCCAGCTTTTCGCCACGATTCCCTTGCTCTGCCTGCGCGCGTCGATGTCGGCGTCGAGCTCAAGTAGCGTGGAGCCGAAGCCGACGGTCAGGACCGGATCGGTGCTTGTGCCGGGCGCCGTCACGGTCACCTTGCCGTCGCTAGCGATTACCACGAGCCCGTTCGCCTCAGCACGAAGCTGCAGGAAGTCCCAGTCGGTCGAGTTGTACTGCGTGACTTCCTTGAGGTCGGGCTTCGTCGCATCGACCTCTTTTCCGAGCTTGTAGGAGTCGATGATCTGCTCGATGACGTCGCTGTCCTTCATGTCCACGAAGTAGCGGCTCTTAAGCCCCGCGCTCATCTTTACAGCCTCGTCCCGGCACTCGAGGGTGAGGAGGCTGCCGCTTTTGCGCACGCTGATGCCGTGCCTGACCACGACCCCCTTGAAGACGGTGTCGTTCTTCGAGCGGTAACCTAGCTTGATCTCGATCTTCTTCCCGGGAAGGAAGAGGTCGGCGTTGCTGGCGCTGAAAGTCGCCTTCGCCGCCTCGCCGTCCCGGATCCGGATCGTCGCAGTCGGGATGCGGTTCACCTCTTTTCTGACCGCCACCGACATCACGTGGTATTCCCCCGGCACCGCCGCCCCGTCCATGAGAAGTTCGATCGTGCAGACGTCCGGCGTGGCTGGAGTGGGGATGGTCGATTCGGTGCTCACGGGTTGGCGCCTTTCTTGTCGATGGGGGGAAAGAGGAGGCTCGTGTTCGGCGTTAGCTTCCTGAAGTTGTCGAGCCCGTTCACCTGCGCCACCTGCAGGTAGTACCTCGGGTCGCCGTAGATCCGGTAACAGAGAAGCGGCAGGGTGTCGCCCGCCTTCACGGTGCGCTTGTGGGTCAGGTCCGGGGAGGACTTATCCTCTTTCCGCGCGCGTTTCTTCTCCTCAATGCTCTTCTTGAATTTGACCTTGGCGACGGTGCGTATCGGCTGTCCGTCCGGGTTGAACAGCTTGTGCGTCAGGGAAAGTTCCGTGGCGCGGCCGGTGAAGACGAGGCTCCCCCATACAAGTTTCAAATGGTAAGGCTCGTGCGATTTACCCTGGTAGCCGGTCAGCATCTTGCGCAGCCGGTCGACGTCCTTTTGCACCCCTTCCTTGTTCGGCTTGCCGTCGATGATGCCGGTGTTGTCGAAGAGGAACTCGAAGGTGAGCTCCTCCGGCAGGGTGAATTCGTACTTCGCCTGTGCGCCGCTGGTCCCTTGGCCCTGGCCGTCCGAGGTCTTCACCTTGTACTCGAGGGTGTAGCTCTCCGGGTTGATGAGGGCCTCGAAGCTCTCCTTCGCCTCTGCCTTGCTGCCGCGCTCCGCATCCTCCGAGGTGTCGAAGGCGAGGATCAGGAGTTTTTCCAGCTTGCCGTTGTCCGCCATCAGCGTTCCGCCTTGTTTTGCAGGATCTGCAGCACCTGTTCGATGCACTCGCTCACGATCGCGTCCCGTTCTGCGCCGCCTCCCGCTGAAGGAGGTGGGGCAGGGGAGGTGGTCAGCGCGACCCGGATGTGCAGTTCCTTGATCTCGATGGGCATGAATTGCTCCGGCACTTAGTCCCTGCAATGTCTTTCCGAGAATGCACGTGAACGTACAGTAACAGTGTCCACAATGCGCTGAATCTGCCCTAGCGTTCCCCCCTTCGCGAAGGGGGGAGCTTGAAGGCCTCCCTTTTTAAAAGGGGACACAACTGAACGGATTTCCGGCTACGCCACGGTGAAATACCGATAGGTAAGCTCCAGCGTCTCGATCACCAGCGCGTTTTCCCCCGAATTCAGGTCGCTCACCTGCCACTTCCTCGGTATGGCGTGCGATACCTGCCACGTCTTCAACGGCTCACCCTTTTCGTTCATCAGGATGACGTTCAGGTCGGTGGGCTCGAATTGCCGGTCCCGGAAGGCCCGCAAGAACCACTTGATCACTTCGGAATCGATCAGCATGCCGCGCTTCAACACCAGGTCGGCGTACTTCGTGCGCACCGGGAGCTTATGGGTGAAGCGGTTCTCGCCCCCCTCCTTGTATTCCTCGGTGTCGTACTCGACCGACAGCCCTGAGACCATCTGGAAACGGACGTCGTCCTTCTTCTTGCTGATGCCGAACTCGACCCGGAAATAGAAGGCCCAAGGGGGATAGTAGTCCACCATGACGGTACCCCTAGACCTTCATCAACTTCAGCCCCTCGTGGGCGACCTCAAGGGTCTCTATGGCCGCCTCGTTCGCGTCCGACTTAAGATCCGGGGCGGTGACCTTGACGGGGAAACAGCGGGTCGCGGTCCACGCCGCCACCGGTTCGTGCTTCTCGTTCAAAAGCCTGATGATGATGTCGCGCCGCCCATCAACCCGCTCGTTGGCCACCGCCTCGAGCCATGTATTGTAGTCGAAGTCCTTCTCGAACTTGCCGCGCTTCAGGGTGAGGTTGTTGTTCTTCACCAGGCCGGGCATGGCGATCTTGTTGAAATCCCGGCTGTCGCTGTGGCGGTATTCGATCTTTTCCCGCTCCATGACGAGCCCGGTCACCTCGGTGAAGCTGATCTTCGCCCCGCCCCAGTCGACCTGGAAATGAAACCGCGGTAGTGGGTATTCTTGCGCCATGTCTTTCTCCTTTCAGTGTTGAACTCATGTTCCCGCCCCCGGAGGGGGAGGGCAGGGAGGGGGCGCGTAGCGTCGGCACCCTGCTTCCTTCCCCCCTCCCGACCTCCCCCCTCCGGGGGGAGGAGGATCAGGATTCCGCCATCTTGTGCGAGAACCGGAAGATTATGAATTCGGCGGGGCGCACGGCGGCGAGTCCCACCTCGACGATCATGCGCCCCTCCAGGATGTCGATCGCTGTCATGGTCTTGCCAAGCCCCACCGCCACGAAAAACGCGTGCTCCGGTTTAATTCCTTGCAGCGCCCCTTGGCGCCAGATCACGGTGAGGAAATTCTCCACCATCCCCTGCACACGGACCCATGTGTTGGCGTCGTTCGCCTCGAAAACGAAGGGCTCGGTGGAGCGCTTGACCGACTCCTCCACGAAATTGAAGAGCCGGCGCACGTTCACGTAGCGCCATTCGTTGTCGTTGCCGGCGAGGGTACGCGCTCCCCAGACCAGGGTCCCCTTGCCGGTGAAGGCGCGGATCGCGTTGACAGATTTTCCCGCCACGGGGTCGACGTTCATCTGGTCCTGTTCCACGTTGGAGAACTCAATGGTCGGCTGGATCACCGAGTTCACGCTCACGTTGGCGGGCGCCTTCCAGACGCCGCGGCTGTTGTCGACCGCAGCGTAGATCCCGGCCATCGTCGTGGACGGGGGGAGCCTGCAGGCCATGTCGGTGATCGCCGCCTTCGCCTGCTCATAGACCCTGTTGTTACCACCCTTGAGGGTGTCCAGCTTCACCGGCGCGGCAGCGGTACCGTTCGTCGTTATGGTGACGTCAACCGCGGTGTCGTCGTAAGCGAAATCGAGGATGGTGTCGATGTTCGGCGCGTACACCGCTCCGTACTTCAGGTTGTTCACGCCGATGCCGTTGGAGCGGAAGTTGTTCACCGCGTTCAAAAGGTTCGCCCCCGGATCGGAGAGCGAGATTGAGTCGCCGTGAAGGTCCATGATCACGAAGCGGTCCTTCAGGTCGGCGCATTGCGCAAGGGCCGCGTCGTGCAGCGCCTTGAAGTCGGCGATGGAGAGACTCTGGGCCTCCGGGAAGATGATGAGGGTCGGTTCGTCTTTTTTCGCCAGGGTGTCCAGTCCCGCCTTCAGCTCGGTTTCGACTAGTGCACCCCCGAAAGTCGCCTTGTAGGCGCCCACCGAGACGATGTAGCAGGGGCCTCCGCCGTTGGCGAAAAACATCTGCATCGCGTAGTACATGATGTGCTTGGAGCGCGCGCTCTCCGCCACGGTAGCGGTCGACTTCAGGTCGACGGTGACGCTGTTTACCTGTGTTTCCTGGACGTCAACGTTGATGTCCTGTTCTTTCTGAGGTCCGCCGAAATACTTCTCGTACTCGACCAGCGATGAGATGCGCGTCGGTTTCAGGGTGAGGTCACCGGGAGTGACGTCTTCCGCCTTTTCCGTGTAGCCGACGAAGGCCGGAATCGCGGTTTCTACCGGGGCCACGGAAGGAGGAAACTTGGGTATCTCTTCGATGTAGACTCCCGGTGTTTTGTAAAGTGTGGCCATGGGTGCTTCCTCCTTTTTGCGTGAGAGGCTTTGTGCTTGAAGCGCCAGCCGTTATACCGTTACCGCCGGTTTGTGATGTATATTGCGCACTATCTCCAGGATCAGGCTCTCTTCCCGTTCCACGAAGGCGAACTTCAGGTCGAGCATGCGCAGGACGTAGAGGACGAACGGATACTGTTTGCCTCCGAGTGTCCCCCATAGATGGTTCACCTCTTCCAGTGTCGGCGAGTATATGTCGAGGATCAGCCTGAAGCTCTGTAACTGATCGAGTGGGTTGATCGGAACGCTGGAAGTGGTGATGGAGGAAGGATCGACGCTTGTTTCAGTGAAAACGTTTCTGAACTGGAAGTACCGGATTACGCGGGAGAGTATCGAAAGGGCGTTCACGTAGTCGCTGTGCGTTGCCGTCATCAGGATCAGGAAGTTCAGGAATACCGGCGGGTTCTCGTAGGTTGCCTTGAGCGTTGCCTCGTTGCGCACGTAGTTGGGGACGTTCTTGAGCGTCTTCTCCTCCTTAACGTTCACCGCCGAGATATACAACTTGTCCCGCGATACGCTGCCGCTGCCCCCGCCTGATGCGAAGATGTCGGAAACGTTGCCAAGGTTCACGCCGTCGGTCATGTTGTACACATCATGAAGATGTTTGTTCAGCTCGTTCATTATGATGGTGAGGGCGTGGGATATCATGGCTTCTCTCGCTGCGCCGGGCGCTGCCTGGGTGAAATACGATATAAATCCTGCTCTCTTTGGTGCCGTATGGACCAAACTGCGCATCGCGAAAGGTACGAGCGAATGTGCCGACGTGGTAATGAAGAGTTGGATTTGAATAAAATAATTAATATTGGTTAAAAATAACGCGACTCGAAAAGATGTCAACTACACCGACAAAAAAAGGATTCAGGCGAAAAGTATGTCCACGAAGCGCCGCAGGTGACCTAGCGTTCCCCCCTTTGCGAAGGGGGAGCCTGCCCCCCGTAGCGCCTCCGCGAAGGGGGGACGGGGGGGATTTGCCTTGGTTGGATTTCAGATGGACTTGGAATCGAGGTCTGCGCGCAGCGAGAGTCCGCAGTGCAGGCAGTGGCGCTTGTGATAGGTGGGGAAGAAGGACTTGATGTGGAAGTAGTTGTCGCAGCTCGGGCACTTGGCAAATGCAACCAGCATGACGCAGTTCCAGAGCATGATGAACCATACGATGAAGACGATGGTGACGGCAGTGTTGGAACCACTGAACTCGATGGTCAGCCAGATCTGGGGGAAGTAGATTCCGATAACGATCCAGAGCATCTTGCGGCGGCGCCGTATGCTTCTCAGCCCCATGCCTATCTGGTAAAGGTTCGTGGTCATTTCGGTTCCGTCTCCTCCCACCTTCACCCGGAAGGGGGACAGGCGCGTTCAGAGCCGGTACCCTGGGGGCATCGCTCGATCATGAGCTGCTTGAACTGCTTGAGACGGCAGTACGACTCCCTCTCCCGTTCGCCGATGTATTCGGCGATCTTCTTGACGTCGCTTCGCAGCGACGGGAGGTGCCGCTCTTCCAGTACCCGGATGCGGCGGGAACCGCGCAGGATCTCCTCGCCGATCCTTTTCATCCTGCTTTCGAATATGGCGACCTGCAGCATCTCCGCGAGAATCGCCTCGAAACCGGCTATGGCCTCCTCCAGGTGTGGGCTTGTCGAAAGGTGGTCGTAACCGCGCCGGTCGGGAGGACGCACCGTTTCCCCGGCCACCCTGATCTCGCGGTAGGAAAGTCCCATCACGCTTCGCTCTACTACCTCCACGTCAAGGGGCCTTGCCGTGGGGGACGCCAGCGAGGCGATGAATTCCTCCCCCTCGTGCCCCAGGGCCAGATGCAGCCGTGCCAGGGCCAGGCCGTATGCCCCCTTCACCTCCTCGCGCGAGCGGAGAAACGGGGCCGACATCGCAAGGAATTCCCGGATCAGGGCGAGCCTGCGCGCCTTCAGGATCGCGATGCTCCCGGAGACCGATCGGATCTTTTCCCGGGACAGCAGCAGGTTGGTGCGGGTCGGGGGAATCATGGCCCTCTCCCGGCGAACCTCGCCGCCAGGGCGGCTCCCTTGTCAAGGCTTTCCACGATATCGCGGCGCTCGTCGCCCTGGTGCACCAGTTCGCGCTCCATCTTTTCCGCGAAGTCCAGGAGGGCGCGATCCCCCTCGGCCATCCCCTCGCGACCGACGATCGCCTCCAGCCTGCGCAGGTCGCGCCCCTTGGCGTAGAGCTTGTAAAGCGTGTCGGCTATGGCCCGGTGATCCTCCCTGGTCCGCCCGGCGCCGATGCCGCGCTGCATCAGCCTGGAGAGGCACGGGAGCACGTCCACCGGCGGGAAGATACCCCTGCGGTGCAGCTCCCTTGACAGGACGATCTGCCCCTCGGTGATGTAGCCGGTGAGGTCCGGGATCGGGTGAGTGATGTCGTCTTCGGGCATGGTCACCACCGGGAGCATGGTGACCGAACCGGCGACACCCTTGATGCGCCCGGCCCTCTCGTAGAGCGAGGCGAGATCGGAGTACATGTAACCCGGGTACCCGCGCCTGCCTGGAAGCTCCTCCCGGGCCGTGGAAACCTCGCGCAGCGCGTCGCAGTAGTTGGTCATGTCGGTGATGAGGACCAGGACGTCCATGCCGTGCGCGAAGGCGAGGTACTCTGCCACCGCGAGGCCAAGGCGCGGCGCGAGGAGCCTCCCCATTACCGGCTCGCCGGCGCGGTTGATGAAGGCGACGAAGTTCCCCTGCATCCCCGAGAGGACGTCCATGTAGAAGGAGAACTCGTGGTGCGGCAGGCCGAGGGCCACGAAGACGGTGACGAAGGAGCCCCCGGCGGGAAGGCGCGCGTTGCGCAGGATCGCCGCCGCCATCTCTTTGGCGGGAAGGCCGGCGCAGGAGAAGATCGGGAGCTTCTGTCCCTTCACCAGGGTGTTCAAAAGGTCGATCGAGGTGATCCCGGTTTCGATGAACTCCTCGGGGCGTGCGCGCGAGGTCGGGTTGATCGGCGCGCCGGTGATGGCGCCCCATTGTTTCGCCGCGTACATGGGGGCGCCGTCGATGGGGGTGAAGGAGCCGTCGAAGATACGGCCGATCGCCTCATCGGAGAGGGGAGCCTTCTTCACCTGGTCGGTAAAGACGACGCTCGCGCCGAGGCTCAGCCCTCTGGTCTCCCCGAATACCTGTATGAGCACGGTCTCGCCCTCGATCTTCAGGATCTCGCCTTCAACGGTATCCCCGCCGGGGCACGCGATGCGGACCACCTCGCCGATGCGCGCGCAGGCGATCCGCTCCGCGAAGAGCAGCGGCCCACGGATCGAGGCGACGGTCTTGTATATGTGCTCGGAAAGACGCATGGATCACTCCGTTTCGGTGCTCAGCAGTTCGTCCGGCAGCGCCCCCTCTTTCAGCCTTGCCAGTGCCGCGTCGTAGCGCTCCACCAGCTTTCGGATCAGGGCGACGGTGTGCTCCGGCGGGGAGAAGGCATCTTGGCCGTAGGCGTTCTGGCAGAGAAACTCCTGCCGGATGCGCTCGGCCAGCCGCATCAGCAGCCGGTCCGCATCCTGCAACCCCTCGACCCCCACGATCTCTGCCACCTCGCGCAGGGCCTCCTCGCGCTGGAGCAGATCCAGACAACGGCCGCGCAGTTCTCCCCATTGCGCCGAGATCTCGTCCGAGAAATGCCGCACCATTTCCGCCGTGTAGAGGGAGTAGCTCTGGAACCAGTTGATGGCGGGGAAGTGGCGGCGGTGGGCGAGGGAGGTGTCCAGCATGAAGAACGCCCCCGCGGTGCGCAGGCAGGCCTGGGTCACCGGCTCGGTGAAGTCACCTCCTGGCGGCGAGACGGAGAGGATCATGGAGAGGGAGCCCGTTCTGCCGTCCAGGGTCCGCACCGTCCCCGCTCGCTCGAAGAAGGCGGCGAGCCGGGAGCTCAGGTAGGTGGGATAGCTCTCCTCCCCGGGCATCTCCTCTAGGGAGGCTGAGATCTCTCTCAGAGCCTCGGCCCAGCGGGAGATGCTGTCGGCCAGAAGCAGCACGTGGCACCCGAGATCGCGGTAGTACTCGGCCATGGCGACCGCCGTGTAGATGGAGGCCTCGCGCGCTGCGACCGGCATGTTCGAGGTGTTCGCGATGACCACGGTCCGCTCCATGAGCGGTCTGCTGCTCCATGGGTCGCTCAGTCCAGCGAACTCCTCTAGGAGTTCCGCCATCTCGTTGCCGCGCTCGCCGCAGCCGACGTACACCACGACGTCCACCGAAGCGAACTTCGCTATGTTCTGTTCCAGGATGGTCTTTCCGGTCCCGAAGCCGCCGGGGAAGATCGCCGTCCCGCCACGTGCCATGGGAAACAGGAAGTCGATGACGCGCTGCCCGGTAACGAGCGGCAGGGAGGGGGAGAGCTTTTTTAGGCAGGGGCGGGGGCGGCGCACCGGCCAAAAGGTGCAGGCGGAGATGCTGCTGCCGTCGGTCATGTGCCCCACACCCTGCGCCGGGTTCACTTCGCCCTCCGCGATGGCGGCGATGGTGCCCGATGCCTGTGCGAGCACCGGGTGCCGGAAACGTCCTTCGTGCAGCTCGCCCAGGCACTCCCCGGCGCGCACCACGTCGCCGGGCTTTCGGTCCGTGGTAAAGCGACAGCGCAGCTCAGGGTCGAGCGGGGAGAGGGACGCCCCGCTGGCGACGAACGGCCCGGTGATGCGCGCCAGGCGCTCCAGGGGGCGCTGCAGACCGTCGTACATCCCGGACAGTAGCCCGGGGCCGAGCTGCACGGTGAGGGGCCGCCCGAGGCTCGCGGCGGGCTCGCCCACGGCCAGGCCGCGCGTGTCCTCGTACACCTGGAGGATCGCCCGTCCCGGCTCGAGCCGCACTGCCTCTCCGATCAGGCGCGACTCGCCTACCTGCACCAGGTCGTACAGCCTGAGCCCGGGCAGATCGACGGCGACCGTCGGCCCCGCTATGCCGAGGATCCGCCCTGTCACGGCGCGAGCCTCACGTGGTAGCCGATCACCCTGCGGATCAGGCGTTCAGCGTAGTCCTCCTCCACCGCACCCTTTTCAGGGGCAGGGAGAATCACCAGCACCCCGAACCAGCGTTTCTCCATCTCCTGCAGGTGCGCCTCATCGATCCCGGAAAGAAGCCGTTCGTCCACGATCACCACGCCGCATTCAGGGTCTTCGATGTGGCGGCGCACCGCGGCCTCCGCCTCGTCGGAAGAGGTGACCGTCTGGGACACCCCGGCCATTGTGAAGCCAAAGAGCGCGTCCGGAGGCGTTATCACCACGATTCTCTTCATGCGATTAACTCCGTTGCCAGTCCTTCCTCTCCGAAACTCCCTGCGCGAAAGCGCAGCGCCTCGTTTGTCGCGCGCAGGTGGCACTCCCAGAGGTAGGCGAGGATGAACGCTTCCCCTGATCGCGTCCTCGCTTCCCTGCGTATCCGGCCGGTAAGGTGCGTCAAGAGCGCGTGCTCGACCCTTTCCGGCACCGACTCGGGAGTACCGCGCCGGAGCGTCTTGCGCAGCAGTTGGCCCAGCTCCCGCCCCCCCTTTTGGAGCTCCTCGCACAGCAGCCGCCGGTGGATGGTTCCGCCGTCCATGAAGGCGGCGGCGTCGGGGACGCCCCAGCGCAGCTGCTTGGCGAGCGCCACGAGGTTCTTCACGTCGGTCAGCAGGGCGAAGAACAACCCCACGGGTGGGGAAAGCTGTTCCCGGCCAACCCCTTCGAGGTAAAGGGAGACCATCTTACGCTCGTATTCCCGACCCTTGCCCTCGCGATACCACGCGGCCAGCTGACGCGCCTCGCTTACCTGCGCCTGCAGGATGCGGATCAGGGGGCTCGCATCGGCAAAGGGAGCGGCGGCGGAGGAGAAGAGTACGCGCACGTCGGGCGAAAGCATGCTCCCGGCAAGGGACAGGTCGGCCAGTTCCTTCTCCCCGGACCTCAGGTGCCGCAGTGCGATGAGGATGCTTCTCAGTTCAAACCAGAGGAAGTAGGGGGCGAACCGTTTTCTAAGACACGGGTTCATCTGCCGGTAGACCCAGCGGTACTCCTCGCGCACCCCGTCCTGCGGCACCTCCGGAGATGACTGCGTTTCCCGGGTGAGGGCGCGCTCCCTGATGCCCGGGGACTGCGACACATCGAGGCGATGGCGCCTTCTTTTCAGCCTTGCCAGAAGGTAGTCCGTGGGGAACCCTTCCGGAGGCGACGCCAGAAAGGCCGTGCCGTCATGCATCCGCGTCCACCTCCTTGAGGATCAATGGGAGCAGTTCGGCCCATCCCCGCTCGAGGCGCTTTTCCAGGGTGTTGATGACCTGCAGCTCCTCTTTTTGGGAGACGGCGACAAGGCCTCCGCTGATCTCCCAGTCCGCGACGATATCCGCATCGGGGAAGAGCACGGCGGCTAAATCCACGTCCTGAGGGTTCACCCGGACCGTGCGCCACTCCCTGGGAGGAAGCTCGGCGGCCAGGCGTTCGAAGAGTTCCGGGTACCCCTCGTTCCGCAGCGCCGGCAAAAGCTCCACGGAGATGTCCCAGAGCCTTCGGGCGAGCCCGTCGTACCCCTTCAGAAGGAGTAGTCGCGCGGCCCGCCGTGCGGCGGCGTCGCACCGCTGCCGCTCGGAGTTGACCATGGCCTCCAGTTCGCGCCGGTGCGCCTCCCGAACGTTGGCGGACCGCTCCTTCGCCTCTTCCCTCAGGCGCTGCGCCGAGGCCTCGGCTTGGTCCCTTATCTCACGCGCCTTGCGCTCCCCTTCCTGGCGCAGGGCGGCCAGCAGCTCTTCGGTCCCCACGTCCCCTCCCGCTAGCCCCCAAGGATCATGACCGCCACGACGAAACCGAGGATCACCATGGTTTCCGGTATGGCGAGCATGATGATCACCGTACCGGTCAGTTCGGGTTTTTCCGCGATGGTGCCCGCACCGGCCGCGCCGATGCGCGACTGCGCCCACGCGGTGGCTATGGCCGAAAGCCCGACGGCCAGGGCGGCTGCAAGAGCCAGGTAGCACTTTTCCATGTCGACCTCCTGTGGTTTCGGCGGCTCTACTTCTTCAGCGGTTCGAACTTCCTGCCGCCGCTGATCATGAACTTGCTGTAAAACTCCACGTAGTGCAGGCGCAGGGCGTGGAGCGCGGGCGAGAAGACCCCGAGCACCAGATTAATGGCGTGAAAGAGCAGGGCGAGCAGCACCCCGGCCACCACGTTGCCGGTGAGCCCGGCGAAGCTGTTGGCGACGCGCGCGAGGAGCACCGAGGCGAGCCCGATCGCCATGATCCGCGTGTACGAGACGATGTTGCCGACGTGTTTCATGAGCTCGAGCGGTGCCAGGATCCCCCCGGAGAAGATAAGCGCCGGTATGAGCGCGAGCAGGGCGAAGACGAGCGGGGGCGCAAACGCCCTTGGGAAGATCTCGACGAGCGAAAGGATCGCCCCTGCCATGCAGAGGATGGCGGCGATGTTCACCACCTTGAAAAGAGCTTCCTTTCCGGTCCTGCGCCGCAGCGCCGTCACGACCCCCAGCGCCAGGCCGATGACGACGTGGACCGCTCCGATCGATACGGCCAGAAGGAGCATGGGGAGGATGGCCTGGCGCCTCTCGACCAGAAGCGCCTTTTCCATCCCGAGCAGTTGCGCCCCCCACGCGCCGAAACACTCCCCGTAGAGGAACCCGAAGACGATGGCGTAGCAGGAACAGATGAGCAGGATCTTGCTGGCGTCCCGTAGGTCCCCCCGCGGCGTGCGCCTCACTACGACAAGGGAGAGGAGCAGCAGCAAGAGGCCGTACCCCGCGTCTCCGAGGATCATCCCGAAAAAGAGCGGGAAGCCTATCGCCAAAAAAGGTGTCGGGTCGAGGGTCGCGTAGCGGGGGAGGGGCAGCAGCCTTGCAAAGAGTTCGAAGGGGCGAAGAAACGGGGGGTTGCGCAGGGTTACCGGCACCTGGTCCAGGTCCTGTTCCAGGATCTCCCTGCGCTCGACCACCACGGCACCGACGAAGCGCCTGCCTGCTTCCTCCTCCAGACGCTCAAGCTCCTGTTCCGGGGTCCAGCCGTGGATGAAAAAGCACATGTCGCTCTGCATGAGGTAGGGGATGTTTTTCATCAGTGTGAGGCGCTCATCGAGCCAGTTGCGGACCCCCCAGTAGAGCGCCCCCCACTGGGCGGCAAAAGCCGCGCGCTTTTTGTCAATGTCGCTCAACTCGCGGCCGAGCGCCTCCTTTCTGCGTCGAAGCGCCGTCGCCTTCTCGGCGAGGGGGACCGCCGCCAGCGTCGCAGGCGGGGTGAGTTCCGGCACGCGCTGCTCTCCCAGGGCCGTGCGTACCCTGTCCGCCGCCCCCTTCTCCAGGGTGACGAGAGCCATCAGGGTGCCGTCGTCCGTGCGCGGGGTGGCGATCTCGAACCGGTTCTGGGTGAGGTGCGCCAGCATGCGCACGAACTCCTCGAGCGCGTCGCGGCCGGTGAGCGTCACGGCGATGAATTCGAGGCCGCTTCTGCCGTCCAGCCCGGCCAGGTGCGGCTCGAGCGCGTCCAAAACGGTGCCGTAGCGCTCGAGCTCGATCAGTTCCCGCTGCAGCGACTCCCTGGCGCGGCACCACTCGCGGCACAACCCCAGGTGTCTGCGCACCGTCTGGGCGACGGAGTCGAGCACGGTGAGCGGTGCGAGGTAACTGCGCCGGGGCTCGCCGCGCGGAAGACAGGCGAAGAGCTCGTCGATCCTCTCTTTCAGCTCCTCGTAGTACATCCGCTCGCCCATGGTTTTCTCGTCAAGCAGCAGCGAGTGCACCTTGTCCCGGTCCTCGACGGAGATGAAAGCGGCGCTGTCCGGCTCGATCTGGAATACGCCGAGTTCCCGCAAAAGAGAGAGGACTTCGACCGCCAGGCCCGCCGGGCCCACGATCTCGACTTTTACCATTCTGGCGATCATCGCTACCGCTCCGGAATGATGCCCACTATATGGCGCAGCACGTGGCGTTCAAGGAGCGGGGCGGGGAGTTCTGCCAAGCGCCGCGCTTTTTGCCGCGCCTCCGCGATCGTCTGCCGCGCTTTTGCGGCCACATCGCGTCGCGCACCCGCCAGTGCCTCGCCGCGCTCGGCCGCGAGTGCCTCCTCTTCCTGCCCGGTCCGCCGGTCCAGCTCCTGGCGAAGCTCCTCCAGCATGCATGCTGCGGCAAGTTCCTCCGCTTCGAGACCCTTCTGTATCTCGCGCTCCGCCGCGACGACTTTTGCCAGTATCTCGCTATCCATGACGGTAACCGGTGTCCCCCGGGCGCTTTGCGGGCATGACAAAGGGGGCGAAGCTCCACGTGCTAGATGACGGTTGGAACCTGCCCCCCATGTTCAACTCCTTTCCTGTCAGCCTGTTTGCCTGTAGGCCTGCTGAACGGATAGCTTCATGTGATCACTCGACGCCGCCTTTGACGAAGTAGTTGGCGCATGCCATGTCGATGTTTTCCCGGGTGAGCCTCGCCGGGACGCTGTTGTACCTGGATTCAACCACGATCTGCTCGATGAGGTCGCGCGGGTGACACGCATTCGGAACCGCCCCGTACCTCGGGTAGCACTCGTTCATCAGATAATCGAACACCGCCTGGTCGTAAGGGACCTCGGCGCCCTGACAGACCATCTTGAATATGAGCTGAAACTGCTCCTTTGTGGGACGGTCGATGGCGACCTTGTACCTGATCCTGCGCAGAAACGCCTCGTCCAGCAGGCTGTTCGGGTCGAGGTTCGTGGCGAAGAGGACCAGCATGTCGAAGGGAACGACGAACTTCATACCCGTGTGCAGCGTCATGAAGTCGATGTTGCGATCGAGGGGGACGATCCAGCGGTTCAGGATCTGCCTCGGCTCCACCTGCTGGCGTCCGAAGTCGTCGAGGATGAAGATGCCGTTGTTCGCCTTCAACTGCAGCGACGCCTCGTAGTACTTCGAGATGACGTTGAAGTCCAGGTCGAGCATCCTCATGGTGAGCTCGCCCCCCACCATGACCACCGGCCGGCGCACGAGGACCCAGCGCTGGTCGACGCTTTCCTGCGGCAGCACCGGCACCACCGGCATGTGGTTCACCGGGTCGTACACGGTGATGATCTGCCCGCCTATGTCGATGGCGTACGGGACGTAGACGAGGTCCTCCGGTACGTGCCCGATCGCCTCGGCGATGGCGGTCTTGCCGTTTCCTGGGGGGCCGTAGATGAAAACGGTCTTGCCCGAGGTGACGGCAGGTCCAAGGCGTTTGAAGAGGTCCTCGCTGCACACGAGGTGCGAGAAACCTTGCCGCAGGCTGGCGTCGTTTATCGCCACCGATCTTATCGTCTGCAGTTCCACCATGTTCCGGTAGTCCTCGATCGATACCGGTGCCGGGCCCGCGTACCGGCAGAGCTCCATGAGCTCGGAACTCCTCTTCTGTCCGAGTTCGGTGATCTTGAAGGTGTAGGTTGCCGAAGCGTAGCTTGTGGCTCCCTTGATCTCGACCAGGCGCTCCCGCTTAAGCACTTCCAGCACCGCCCCCACCACGGAGAGAGGGAGCTTCACCCGCTCGACCACGTCGGCCATCCGGAACTCCCCCATGAAGAGGATGTGCTTCGTGATCAGGTCGGCGATGAAGGAGAGGTCGAGCCCGGTGTCTTCAACGGTGCGCGGGGGAGGGGGGTCCTTCTGGTACAGCTTTTTGATGTCTCTCTCAGTCACAAAGCCGAGCGCGATGAGGTTCTGCCCCAGTCTCCCGCCGTAGTGGCGCTGTCTCTCCACCCCCGCATCAAGTTGGGCCTTCGTTATCACGTTTTCCTTAAGCAATTTTTCGCCGAGTACTAGCATTGGTGTCCTCAAATGTGGGGATAATTCTGTGTCGACGGGTAGAATTCTAGATCAAATCCGCTATATGTAAAGGGTGTGAGACAGGGTCGGCTGATTCCTGTCTTAACGTGGTACACAAAAGCCGAGAGATATGTTGACATATTTTAACGCTTGCGTCCACCTGATACAGTGAAATCGTGCGGGGACCATATGGGCAGACTCGATGTGAGAGTCCGGACTAACCTGGACTCTGTCGTTCAATACATCTCAAGGGATGAGCGCCACTGCGAAGCGGTGACCATCAAGGAGCTGAGCCTCAGCGGGGCTTTGGTGTCCGGCCTCACCACCCAGCTCCCCGAGCTCTTCGCCATCCGACCGGTACTGCCAGGAGCAGGCAAGGTGGAACTGCGGGCCAGGTTGGTGCGACGTAGCGAAAACGGCGCCGCCATCCGTATTTTCTATTCCGACAAGAAAACCATGCAGGCGCTTTGGGAGCACATCAAGGGGAAGCTCGCGCCGAGTGATGATTGCCCGTATTGCGGCCATCCCGACGATTCCCGTGAAGGCTCCTGCGACAGATGCAACCTGTACCTCAATTTCGGCAAGGACAGCTACCTGGAACGCCACATCGAGAACACCTTCGCGCAGCGCCTAAACATACGCCTGAATCGGCTCAACCTCGAGCACATCGATAAGATCATCGATTTCGTGGATTCCAAGCTGCTGAAGATCAAACATCGCTCTCCCGACAGCGAGTTCATAGGCACTTCGGAGGGGATGCTCTCCGTCTTCGCGATGATCCGCAAGGTTGCCCCGACCGAGATGAGTGTCCTCCTTCTTGGCGAAAGCGGCACCGGGAAGGAACTGACGGCAAAGGCCCTGCACGACCTGAGCGCGCGCAGGGATGGGCCGTTTGTCGCGGTCAACTGCGCAGCCATCCCTGAAACCCTGCTTGAGGCGGAGCTCTTCGGTTACGAGAAGGGCGCGTTCACGGGAGCTTACGCCACGAAAAAGGGGCGCTTCGAGGCCGCCGATGGCGGCACGCTCTTCCTCGACGAGATCGGCGACATCCCCGCGACGCTCCAGGCGAAGCTCCTGCGCTTTCTCGAAGACAGGCTCATCGAAAGGGTCGGCGGCTCCGGCTCCAGAAAGATCGACGTGAGGATCGTCGCCGCAACCAACCGCGACCTGCAGAAGGCGATGGCCGAAGGGGGCTTCAGGGCCGACCTCTACTACCGCCTGAACTCCTTTACCATCAAGCTCCCCCCGCTGAGGGAGAGAGGCGAGGATAAGATCCGCCTGGCCAGGCATTTCCTGGAGAGATTTGCCGCTGCCGAGAACCGGCGCATCGATTTCTCCGCCGCTTCCGTCGAGGCGATCCGTCAACACCGATGGCCGGGTAATGTGAGGGAGCTTGAAAACAAGGTGCGCAGGGGGTTCCTGATGGCCAGCGAGGGGCTCATCGAGCCTGCGTGCATGGAACTGGAAGAGGACTGCCACTATGCTGCTGCGCAGCCTTCACCTGATCCGCAGCCGGGGCCTCACCGTGCTGAGACCAGGCGCGAGAGCGTCGTTCGTGCGCTTGAGCAAAATGACTACGTCGTCGCAAGGGCCGCACGCCAGCTTCAGATAAGCAGACCGAGCATGTACGCCCTCATCAAGAAATACGGCATAAAAAAGGACGGCGCGAAGTAACGACGCCGCTGGGGCTGTTTACAACAGCTTTACACTCTCTTTACACTTTTCCGTTACAGTTCGCTTACACCCGCCTGGTCATTCTTTCAAACTCATCCCCACTTATCAACTGTAAAACAGCATGATATCAGTGGCTTGCCGTGTACCTGTTCGGTGCGCTGCTTCGGCGGCACACAATGTGCTCAGGATATACTGAATCTAACAATTACAGTACAGTTTTAAACATATTTAATAAAATATAAGTCGTATACGGTGATATTATAAAAAAATAATTTTATTATTTTAGCCCACTAAGTTGACTTAATTTAATAACTGATTTACAAGTTACCCGAACCGGCAGCCGCGCACGACCACGGAGATTTATGCCAGCAGTCAACCTCAAAGAATTTGCCAAGACGCGTTTTCGGTTTGACAGTAGTGGGCAGGGACTTGTTGAGTATGCGCTGATTCTCTTTCTCGTAGCCGTAACCGTTTTCCTTGCCGTCTTAGGGTTCGGTAACCGAGTTAATGACACATACGAGGTCATCAACTCCAGTGTGGCAAGCACTATAAAATGAACCTGATTCGCCTGCATCTCAACTTTTGAGTGCGGAATATATCAAGCCGAAAAGGAGATGTGCCATGACTGAATGGATCAAAGCTTTGTACGTTCGCCTGCTTGCCGGATTTGCAGCCCTTAAGAGCCAGAAGGGCCAAGGGCTTGTCGAGTACGCCCTCATCCTCGTGCTCATCGCGGTCGTGGTTATCGCCATCATGACCTCTCTGGGGAATAAGACGAGTCAGGTCTTCAGCAAGGTCGACAGCTCGATGACTGTCAAATAGCCTGTCGTTGACGACTGTTTTTGACGGGCCTATCACTCAAGACGGAGAACTGGACGTACTGAGAGAGTATTAATCTTTCATAAAGTCCGGTTCTCCTTTTTTTGTCCCATATCACTTGACATCTTTGTTTATTTGTATAAAAGTTTACCAATACAAATACAGTAGCCGACATATGTTGTTAGGGAAAAATAATGAACCGGCAAAAAGGTCAAGCAATAGTTGAGACAGCAATAATACTTCCCGTGCTGATTTTATTGATCATGGGACTATTCGAGTTCGGCAGATACATGTATCTGAAGAACACGCTCAACAATGCCGCGCGGGCGGCGGCAAGGACCGCGGTCGTCACCCCTAAGTACGACGCAACGACACATAAGGATGGCATGGCGGCCAGTGCCACCACCCACACCCTGTCCTGCACCGATGCCGAGTTTGTCGCATCCCCCGGCAATGGTGCAGTGTACAAGACCATCTGCGAATCCATCTACAATGGCATTCCGAAAAACGAAGTGGTCGTCAATATCGCATATGCCGAACTGGCGACTCCTGCGGGGCTTAGCGCCGGCGACAGCGTCAGCGTAGAAGTAACCTGGGATAAATACGAGGCAATCCTCCCCAAACTGATACCCATCACCAACATTGTCACCGGTGAGGCCTCGATGCGTTATGAATAATCTGCCTACCCTCAGGAGGTGCTATGACTCGACCGAAGGCGGTAATCGTTGTAGCGGTTCTTGCGCTTGTTTTCGCGGGAATCGCGGCCTGGCTCACCTTCCACTATCTGCAAACGGAGATGAATAAGACCAAGGCGGTCCAGCCACAGAGTATCGTGGTGGCCGCAGGTGACATCCCCATTGGCGGCACCATTACCGAGCCGCAGTTGAAGGTGACGACTTGGCCAAAGGACAGCATTCCCCCCGGCAGCAGCTCCGAGGTAAAGTCCCTGGTCGGGCGCGTGGCCATACGCCCCATCTCAAGCGGTGACGCGGTAACCGAGCAGAAGCTGAAGCCGAGGGCCGGTGTTCCCGGGTCCGGCTTCATGACCTACATCATCCCCCTTGGGCACCGAGCCGTTACCGTCGCTGTGAACGAGGTCGCCGGGGTCGCCGGTTTCATCACGCCCAATGACCGCGTCGACGTAGTCCTCACCACCCCCCTGCCAGGATCTCAAGGCGAGAACATCAGCAAGATCATCCTCCAGAACATCCCGGTGCTCGCCACCGGGCAAATCACCGACCAGAAAGAGGGCAAGCCCGTCGTCGTCCCGACGGTCACCCTCGACCTCGTGCCGGACGACGCGGAGAAACTCGTCGTCGGTGGCAGCAAGGGCTCGCTTCAGCTTCTGTTGAGAAACATCGCCGACACCGGCCCCATCTACGCCAAGGGGGCCACCGTAGCGAAGGTTCTTGCCGGCTCCTCGATGCCCCCCGTTCAGGCGGAGGCCCCCCCGGCCGCACCACAACCTGTGAAGGCAGTTGCCAAGCGCCCGGTGCGCAAGGCCCCGCGCCCGGTATCGGCGCCAAAGCCCAAGGCCCAGGTGCAGGTCCAGCCGCAGCGGTCAGGACACACCGTCACCTTGATCGACGGCGGTGTCCGCACGACCAAGGAGTTCGTTCTTCAATAGGTGCTAACCACATAAGCTCAAATGAGGTGCATTGATGATAACCGTCCTGAAAAAACAACTGCGGCTTTTGGTCTGGGCGTTGTTGGTGACCTGCACATATGTGACCGTGGCGCGTGCCGGCGTTCCCCTGGAGGTCGGCCTGTACAAGAGCATCCTGGTGGACTTCAAAAGCCAGAACAAGAGGATCGTGCTTGTGACGCTGGCCAACACGAGGAAAGAGGCGACGGACAGGGATACGGAAGTGACGGTGGCCGCCGCCCGACCCGGGACTGCCGACGCATCTAACGTCGTCCCCGCCGCCGCCGCGAGAAAAAGAAGTTCCGAAGCGGATGCGGGAAACACCAATAAGTTCGTCGTGCCCGAGATCCTGTCCGAGTACGTGCTGAAACTGGACGGGATTTCCATCGGCAACACCAGCATGATCATATGGACCAAGGGGGACGGCGACGAACGTCCGGTCCCGACCTTCTTCGACCTCAGGGTGGTCGGCGACCGTGATGCGATCCAGGCCCAGTTGAAGGAAATGGCACCCGGCGACGGCATCGAGGTCCAGTACGCCAACGACACCGTGGTCCTCTCCGGCAACGTCGCCAACGACCAGACAAGGACGAAGGCGTTCGAGCTCGCCAAGGCCTACTCGGGGAAGGTGATCAACAACATC
This sequence comes from Geomonas ferrireducens, assembly GCF_004917065.1. Taxonomy (NCBI): domain Bacteria; kingdom Pseudomonadati; phylum Thermodesulfobacteriota; class Desulfuromonadia; order Geobacterales; family Geobacteraceae; genus Geomonas; species Geomonas ferrireducens. The sequence continues at coordinate 888,335 of NZ_SSYA01000002.1, read as the reverse complement.
ACGGTGAACGAGCCACAGCAGGTGCTGCTTCAGGTGAAAGTGGCCCAGGTCGACAAAACATCCCTCAAAAAACTCGGCATCAGTTTCCTGGTGAAAGGAAGTTCCGCCGAGGGGTACTCGAACCTCGTTGCCGGGCCTGACGGGGCTCTTACGGGAACCTCACCCGCCATGGGAGACCTCGCCTCGTTGGGGGCCTTCCAGGCCGGGGTCTCCTACTTTCCCGCCGGCATCGGCGCGGTCCTCCAGGCCCTTAGCACCAAGGGGCTGGCCAAGGTGCTGGCGGAACCGAACCTGCTGGTCAAAAGCAACCAGGAGGGGAACTTCCTTGCCGGGACCAAGATACCTCTCAGCGTAGTCGAAAGCTCCAACGGTACCGCGGCAACGACCATCCGGTACGAGACGGTCGGCATCAAGCTCAAGTTCAAGCCTGAAGTCATGGAGAACGGCTTGATCTCGTTGAAGATCAACCCCGCCGAGGTGAGCAGCATCCAGGGATATCTCCCAGTGAACGGGTATCCGATCATCGATACGAGAAACGTGGATACGAGCGTGGAGCTCAAGGACGGCGAGAGCCTGGTCCTTGCCGGGCTGCTTCAGGAGGAGGAGATCAAGAACATGTCCAAGATCCCGCTGCTCGGAGATATCCCGATCCTGGGCGCGTTGTTTCGTTCCAGCACCAAGGACATGAAAGAGAAGGAACTTGTTTTCTTCATCACACCGAAGATCGTGAAACCGACGGCGCCGGGAGTAAAGACCGCACTGCCTACCGACAAGAAGCTTACTCCTGAACAGGAGAGGGAACTGTCATGGATGCCAACAGGCGAATAAGAAAAAGCGATCATAGGGGATTTGCCGTCGTCTACCTTGCGCTCATGATCGTGGTGCTGGTCGGCTTCGTCAGTCTCGCCGTCGACCTGGGCTACATGTACGTGACGCGAGGGCAGCTGCAAAATGCTGCCGATGCCGCGGCTTTGGCCGGTGCTGCCATGAACCTTGGCGACAGCGCGTCGGTAAAGCAGAAGGCGATCGAATTCGCGGCGAAGAACAAGGCGGCGGGAGACGATGTGGCGGTCACCGAAGGGGACGTAACCATCGGGAACTGGACCGCCACCGCGACGCCGAGCTTCTCAACGGCCAGATTTCCGATCAACGCCGTCCGGGTGGTTGCGCGCAGGACGGTTGCCGGAGCAAGCGCCGCTGAACAGGGCAAGGTGCAGCTTTTTTTCGGCAAGATCTTCGCCCTCTTGCCGGGCGGAGGGGAGGGGTGGCCCGAGATGTCCGCTTCCGCAGAGGCGATTGCCATGCGGCCGCCGAGGCCGACCATTCCGATCGCCCTTTGCCTGACGCCGTGCAGCATGCCCACGCCTCCGAGCGTTGCGGCGCCGGTCAAGTTCTTCTTCAAGCAGTCCGGGGCCACCGCACCCCCGCCTGAGCTCACCGTCGGGTGGACCGATTTTTCCTTCACCTCGGCGGCGACCGATCTCGGGCCGCAAAGCGACATCGCCAAGTACATCCACGGCGAAATGCACCCTGCCGATGTCTGCAACAAGGGGATTTACACCAACAACGGTGTGGGGGAGGCGGTTAAGGAACTGCAGGATGAATTCAACAGCCAAAAAGACGCCGACGGCAAATGGGAGGTCATTGTCCCGATACTTAGCCCGGGCGTCGACAAGTACGGGGCGCCGGTTCCTTCCTGCCCGCCTGGCGATCAGCCCATCCCGTACCCGCTGAACACCTTCGCCATCGCCTGGATCGTCGACGTGGACCGAGGTGCCACCCCGGGGGTCACCTTTAGCAGGCTCGATTGTCTTCCCTGCGGAGATCCCTCCCTCATGGGGAAATCTCCGGTACTCGTGAAATAACGCCGCAGCCAAAAGGACCGTTGCATGCAGCCACACATCTCACTGGTCATCATAGATAGCGATCACTCCGCCAGGACCGCGATAGAAGCCACCCTGCGCCCTTTTTCGGAAACGATAGGGATAGTCGGCTCGGCGAGCGACTTCTCCGAGGGGCTGCGGATGATCGAGAAGTCATCCCCGAACGTCGTCATGCTCGAGGTGGACGACATACAAAAGGGTATGCAGGAAGTGCAGCTCATCTGCGCCAAGTTCCCGAGGACCTCGGTCATCGTGAGCGCCGCCGAGAAGAGCTCGGACTGGATCCTGTCGCTCATGCGCGCCGGTGCCGTGGAATACATGCTGCGCCCCATCACCCAGGAGGAACTTAAACAGGCGCTGCAGAAGGTGGGACGCTTCCTCTTCGCCAAGGGCGCCGACGACACCCCCAGGGGGAGGATCTTCTCGGTCTACTACCCGACCGGAGGGGTAGGTACCACGACGGTAGCGGTAAACCTCGCCGCGAGCCTTGCCTCGGAAGGGACCAGGGTCGCCCTTGTCGACCTGAACCTCTACTCCGGCGACATCAGCACCTTTCTCGATGTCAGCCCGACCTACACGCTGAGCAGCGTCACGAGCAACATAGATCGACTCGACGCGAACTTCCTCATGACGGTGATGACCAGGCACAGTTCCGGTCCCTTCGTTCTCACGGAACCCAACGAGGTGGACGACGCCATCTTGATCACCCCGGACCAGGTGCGCCGCATCCTCGAGTTCCTGCGGGGGGTCTTCACCTATGTCGTCGTGGATTGCGGCGGCCCGCTTATCGGATGCAACATGGCGATTTTCGAATCCTCCGACCTGATTCTCTTCACCACTACGCTCAGCCTCCCCGCGCTCAAAAACAGCAAGCGTTACCTCTCGGCGATGGAAAGAAAGGGGCTGAGAAAGGACCGTGTGAAGCTCGTGGTGAACCGCTACCTGCCGAAGGCGGACATCCAGGTGAAGGACGCCGAAAAGGTGCTAGGCCATACCGTCTACCAGACCATACCCAACGATTACATGGATGTGGTGGGGTCGATCAACAAGGGGATGCCCGTGGTCAGGATTTCCCCCGGCTCCGCCGTGAGTAAGGCGATCCTCAACCTGGCCGAGATGATGACGAAACAGTAGCGCCCGCGGCCTCACCAAAGGTGAGGCTTCCCGCGGCTGCCGGAAAACGAGAGGTTCTTCTATGGTTCCCAACAACCCATTTCAAATGCCGGGCAGCATGAAGGACCAGGAATTCTTCCAGGACCTCAAAAGCCGCATCCACCGGCGCCTGATCGAGAGGCTCGACCTCGCCAAACTGGACCTGCTTGGCGCCAACGAACTGAACCGGGAGATCGGTTTCGTCATTGAAAACCTGATCATCGAGGAAGGGGTTCCCCTCAACCAGTTCGAGAGGGACCGCCTGGTCGTCGAGATCCAGCACGAGACCTTCGGTCTGGGCCCACTGGAACCCCTGCTCGCCGACCCGCACGTCTCCGATATCCTGGTGAACAAAAGTTCGCAGGTCTACGTCGAGCGCTTCGGCAAGCTGGTCCGCTCCGAGGTCTGCTTCAAGGACAACGCCCATCTGCTCCAGATCATCGAGCGTATCGTCTCTAAGGTGGGAAGGCGCATCGACGAGTCCTCACCCTACGTCGACGCGAGGCTCCCTGACGGCTCGCGCGTGAACGCCATCATCCCGCCGCTGGCCCTGGACGGCCCCGTCCTCTCCATCCGCCGCTTCGGGCAGGACCCGCTCAAGATGAGCGATCTTTTGAACCTCGGCACGCTCGACGCCCGCATGGAGAAAATGCTCGAAGGGGCGGTGAAGACCAGGCTCAACATCCTCGTTTCCGGGGGTACCGGTACCGGTAAGACGACCATGCTGAACGTCCTGTCCGAATACATCCCCCATGACGAGCGTGTGATCACCATAGAGGACTCCGCCGAGCTCCACCTGAAACAGGACCACGTGGTGCGGCTCGAAACGCGCCCAGCGAACATCGAGGGTCGTGGAGAAGTCACCCAGCGCGATCTCGTGCGCAACGCCCTCAGGATGCGGCCGGACCGTATCATCCTTGGCGAGATCCGTGGCGGCGAGGCGCTCGACATGCTCCAGGCGATGAACACCGGTCACGACGGCTCGATATCCACGGTCCACGCGAACACCACGAGGGACGCGCTCGCACGTATCGAGACCATGGTGCTCATGGCCGGCATGGATCTGCCGGAACGCGCCATCCGGGAACAGGTGGCCTCGGCACTGAACATAGTCGTTCAGCTCGTGCGTTTCTCGGACGGGACCAGGAAGGTGGTCAAGCTCTCCGAGATAACCGGCATGGAAGGAAACACCATCGTCATGCACGACATATTCGTCTTCGACCAGCGCGGCATCGACAAGGAGGGGAGGGTGGTCGGCGTGTATCGCGCGACCGGGGTGCGCCCCATGTTCGCCGAGCGCTTCAGGGTCTACGGCTTCGAACTCCCCCAGGGGATCTTCGAGAACTAGGAGGAGGGAGCCTTGCTGCTACCGATCGTGATCGTGACCTTCCTGGCGGTCTTCTGCCTCTGCCTCACCGTCTATCTCGGCGTCGCAGCGGTCAGGACCTCGCCCAAGTACGAGCTCAAAAGGCGCCTGCAGCGTCTCGCCCGCGATACAGACGCCCAGGGGATACCCGAGGATCTGCGCGCCGAGATCATCAGGGAGACCCCGCCCCTAGACCGTATCCTTGCCTCTTTCCCTCTCACCCGTGACCTGGACAAGAAGCTCGACCACGCAGGCCTTGAGATCACCTCGTCGCGCTTTGTCATGCTGACGGCCGGGCTTATCCTGTTCGGCTTCGTCATCTCGCTCTTTATGATCAAGTCCATCCTCATTTCCCTGCTCATTGCGGTGGGGTTCTCGCTCTCTCCGTTCATCTTCCTGAACTTCAAGATCACACAGCGCTTTGAAAAGTTCACCGAGCTTTTTCCTGATGCCCTCACCATGATCTCACGCTCGCTGCGCGCGGGGCACTCCTTTACGAGCGCCATCCAACTCGTGGGTGAGGAGATCCAGAACCCCGTGGGTGAGCTTTTCAAAACCGCATATGATCAGCAGCTTTTGGGCTTGAGGATTACCGAGAGCCTGAACAACATGAACGAGAGGATCGAGAGCCTGGATCTCAGGTTCTTCACCACCGCGATCGCCATCAACAACGACGTCGGCGGCAACCTCTCGGAGATCCTGGAAAATCTGGCCAAGACGATCCGGGAACGGTTGAAGATAAGGCGGCAGGTCAGGGTCTACACCGCCCAGGGGCGCATGACCGGGTACGTGCTCGGCGTTCTGCCGGTATTCACCTTCTTCATGTTCAACATCCTGAACCCGCATTACGAGTCGGTCCTATACAAGGAAACCAGAGGGCTTTACGTCCTGGGCCTTGCCGTCTGCCTGCAGGTCGTAGGGCTGTTCGTCATTAGAAAGATCATCAGGATAAGGATCTAGGAGGAGCTCGATGGTCTACGCAATTACCGCAACGGTATTCATCGCCATACTGCTCCTGACGGCGGCCCTGGTCTACCCGTACATGTCGCGGCGCAGCATCGTACAGAACAGGCTCGACAAGTTTGAGGTGAAGCCTGTGAGCAAGGTCGAACTGGTCGAGGAAGCCCCGCAGTGGTACGACCAACTGGGAGAGCTGGGGAAGATGCTGAGCCTCTCCTCCAAGGAGCAGGGGAAGTACTCGAAGATGCTCGTCGCCGCCGGTTACCGCAAGGAGAGCGTCTATGTCTTCTTCGGGGCGAAGCTGCTGCTCACCTGCCTTTTGCCCGGCGCTTTCTTCCTGGTCTACGTCATGGCCAAGGGGCTCGAGCTCGATTTGCAACTGCTGCTGGTTCTCATCATCCTCGCGATAGTGGGGTATCTGGCACCCAGTTACTGGCTCTACCACCAGTACAACGAACGTCAGCTGAAGATCTTCCATACCCTGCCGGACATCCTCGATCTTCTGACCGTCTGCGTCGACGCGGGGCTCAGCATGGACGCCGCCCTCATCAAGACGACGGAAACCCCGCAGTTCGCTGAAGACCCTCTGGCGAAAGAGATCAAGGTGGCGACTATGGAGACGCGGGCGGGCAAGCCGCGCATAGAATCGTTAAAGGACATGGCAGAGCGGACCATGGTCGACGACGTGAAGTCCTTCGTCACCATGCTGGCTCAGACCGAGCGCTTCGGCACAAGCCTCAGCCAGGCGCTTGCCGTCCATGCCGACACCTTGCGCACCAAGAGGAGGCAGATCGCCGAGGAGGCCGCCGCAAAGACCACCATCAAGATGATCTTCCCGCTGATCCTGTTTGTCTTCCCCGCTCTTCTGGTTGTCATCCTCGGGCCGGCTTACGTACAGATCAGCAGGACTCTGCTTAAATGACGGAACTGCACCTAGAAAGGAGGCGCACACGATGCACATCGATTTCGACAGCGTAATTCTACTGGTTATCGCCGTGGAACTGGCTCTCATCTATTCGCGGCTTTGCAGGAAGTAACTTTTTGCAGGTTCAACTGCATTACGAGGAGGGGACATGCGATACATAGTGAGGGCGGCACTGCTACTGTTGCCGGTTCTGGTGCTGACTTTGGCGGGGTGTGGCAGTAGTTCCAGCGGAAATGCCGATCCGTTCAATCCTGGCGGGACCATCGGCGGGACCGACACGGGAACCGCCCCTTATACTCTGACCCTTATTCCGGCCAAGACAGCGGCGTTGGTCAACGAGGAGATGATAGTGACGGCGACCCTTAAGGACGCCAACAGCCGTCCCGTTGCCGATCAGACCGTCAACTTCTCCATAGCGGCGGGACCCGCGACGGCTGTCATCGCATCCGCCAAGACCGATTCCAACGGCGTCGCTCTGGCCTTCATAAAGGCCGGCGCAACCGCCGTCACGACCAACGTCATAGTTCAGGGAGCGTCCACCGTTTCCGGAAAGAGCGTTGTCGGCTACGGAAGCTTCCAGGTCTCACCGGCGGACGTCAACCTCAACAGCGCCCGGTTGTCCCTTGCCACCAGTTCCAGCGCGGTCAGCCCCAACCAGGAACTCCTTATCACCGCGACCGCTCGCGACGGCTCGAACAATCCGGTTGCCAATCTCCCCGTGAGCTTCAGAGTCGCCGCCGGACCTGCCACGATGCTCACGGCAAGTTCCGTCACCGATTCCAACGGTCAGGCTACGGCGATAGTGAAAGCCGGTAACCCGTCAGCCGTAGCGAACGTTATCGTCGAAGCGACGACCACGGTAAATACCGATCAGATCGTCGCCAACGTTCCATTCCAGGTGGTACCTACGGCGAACTCGACGGTCAGTTACCGGTTGACCATGACTCCGAGCAAGCAGGTTGTAGACAACAACGAGGAGTTTTACGTCACCGCTTTTCTGAAAGACAGCGGAGGAACCCCGGTTCCCGGCAAAACGGTCAACTTCAGCGTCGCTACCGGCGAAGCCTCCGTCATAACCGCCGCCGCCACCACTGGTTCGTCAGGCGAGTGCTTCGCACGCATTCGCGCATTAAACCCCGCCTCTACCTCTGCCGTCATCTTGCAGGCATCAGCCACCATTGATAACACCACGGTCACGGCGTTGGCGCCGGTGCAGATAACAACGCAGCCTTTGTCCGCGTCCATCATCAAGATGACGCTGGTCAGCGACAAGGCTTCGGTGGGTGTCAACAGCGACGTCATTTTAACCGCCTCCGTCACCGACTTGCAGTCTCCTCCGAAGCCGGTGCAAAACAAGGAGGTTTCCTTCAAAGTCCTGGCAGGCCCGGGCAACATGGTGGATTACTCAGGCAACGTTTTGGCGCAGGGTGTCGCCACCCTCGCAAGCACCGACTCCGTTGGCAATGCGGTTTGCCGCCTGAGGTCGGGAACCGTTAATTCCAGCTCCAGTATCATCGTTCAGGCCACCACAACCGTGAACGACACTCTCGTGACCGCGTACACCACCATCGAAGTCGTGCGTCAGAACAGCTATGTGATAAATTTCCTCACCTCGAAAGCGCCTACCGATCCCGACGGCACCCTGAACACGCTTTCCGCGTCCCTGCCCGCCGATGCCGCCGGACTTTTCACCTTCAAGCAACTCGTGCCTTTCCAGGCGCTCGACAACAACGGTGTTCCTTTGCCGAATCTCGACGTCTCCATAGAGATAAACAACACCGGGAGGAATCCGGATACCCTGATTCAACTGATACCGCCGCTGCCGGGCTTGCCTGTGACATACCCGGGCGCCGACCCCTTAATCGTAACGGTCAGGACCGACGATCACGGCATGGGAATATTCACCTGCAATGTGTCGCTGGAGGCGCCAGGACCTGGTGGGTTCAACGCTGAGTCCATCATTTACCAGGCGACGGCCACCGTCGATGGAATAACACTGAGGTCTTATGGAGGATTTATAGCCTCGCTCACCCAGGAGAAGGCGGCTGCGACCACGCCGTAAGTTTCCCTCTGAACCTACAGCTACAGGAGGCATGATGCGCAAATTCATTTTCTTGGTATTTTTTATCTTTTCACTCTCGGCGGGGAGTGTCATGGCGGCAGACATTGACGGCAGGTTGGGTATCACCGGAAAGGTCGGTTTCGCCGTTCCTCTGCAGGACGATTTCATCACCGGGGCCACCGATTCGAAAACCGGACTGGCTGCAGGAGGAGGTCTCATCTACGGCTTGAGCAAAAACCTCGCGGCCGAGCTTGATATCACCCAGGTGCCGACCATAGATCTCGAGGTGAACGGATTGAAAGTCGGCGAGGCTGCTTTCACCGATGTCTCCCTCGGGCTTCAGTACCGGTTCAACCCGGATAACCGCCTGGTCCCTTACCTCGGGGCAGGAGTCGATTTCATCACCGGCGATTTCCAGTACCAGTCCGGCCAGAAGTTTGATTTCGAGTGGACCACGGGTGGGCACATAAATGCGGGTGTGGATTATTTCGTCACCAAGGGGGTCGCGCTCACCGCTGAAGTCAAGGGGGTCTTCGCGCCGAAGGGTGACGTCAAGGGCACTGCCAGTGAGTATGATCCGACCAGCTTCCTCGGCGCGGTAGGTGTCAGGCTTTTTCTCCCCGAGAACATGTTCAGGTGACATGAGGGCGATCGACGCGACCTCAGGGAGAGAGATCGCCAGCCGCGTCGCGGTCGCCGACACTTTTTTCTCCAGGCTAAAGGGGCTCCTCGGCAGGGAGGAGCTCCCGCCTGGAGAAGCGATGTGGATCAGGCCCTGCCGCAGCGTCCACAGCTTCGGAATGAAATTCCCCATCGACGTGGTGTTCCTGGATCGCGACATGCGGGTGGTGGCGATGACGAAGGGGCTTCGACCCGGCCGGGTATCGGCTCCCCCGGTCAAGGCCTACAGCGTCCTCGAACTCCCCGTCGGCGTCCTTGACGCCGCCGCCACCGTCATCGGTAATCGGATTGAAATCACTTAGACTCCGCGAGGCAGGTACCATTCTCCATGCGCAGTGACCTCACAAATCCATCACGAGACGGTTACGGCGCGGCCAGGCAACGCCGGAATGTGCTCTTTCTCGCCTGTCTCGGTGCGGTGTGCGCTGCCGCCGCGTATGTGGGCGCGGTTCCCACACGCAAGTTCGGGCACGACCTCTTTTTCCTGCTTGATAATGGGTGGCGCGTGTTCAACGGCCAGCGTCCGCACCTGGACTTCACCAGCCCATGGGGGGCGCTCTCCTTCCTGGTGGTGGGCGCCGGGATGGCCCTTTCGCACGGTTCGGTGAACGCGATCGGGTACGCTAACGCGCTCTTCGCGTTTGTCCTGTCACTTTGGGGGTATCGCCTGAGCCGCGATGCCGTTTCGTTTGTTCCTAGATTCTTCATCTGCCTTTACCTCGCCTTGCTGCTGGTTTCTCCCTATCCTCTCGGGTGGGGGACGGTCAATTCCAGCCACGCGATGTACTACAACCGTTACGGGTACGTACTGCTGGGGCTTGTGATGATCGAGGCGTTCCGGCTGAGAGCGGCTACTGAATGGGAGGAAAAGATCGGCGGTGCATCGACGGGGGTGGTTGCCGCACTGCTGCTGTTTCTCAAGGCGAATTACTTCGGGGTGGTGGTGCTGATGATCGGGGCCTCCTTTTTGCTCGGCCGGCGTTCGAAAGCGCGTCTGTCTGCCATGACGCTCGGGTTCTTCCTGACGTCTCTGGCTTTTCTGACGTACCTTGACTTCGACGCAGCCGCCTTTTATCACGATCTTCAGCTTGCGGCAGGGGCCAGAGCGATGAGCTTCAGCTATAAGGAGTTGTTGATCAAATTATCAGGCAACGCGGTCTACCTGCTTTTCATCGTCCTGTTGTCCTGGCAAAGCTCGATAACGATGAGCCGTCAAGGCAGCGATGCTCCCGGCTTTACCTATGTGTTGCTGGGCTTTTTCTTTTTTGCACTGGACATGGTGCTTCTTTGCAGCAACCAGCAATACACCGAACTGCCTCTCACCGTTCTTTACTCCTTCTTGCTGGTCATCGAGGTGCACCGGCGCAGCGGCAATAAGTTTCGTGCGCGGAAGAAGGCCCCGTTTCGTGTGGAAAGGCTCGCGCTGGTTGCCGGCGTAACGTTCTTTTTCATTTCATTCTTCACCCAGTTCTACGGTCTCGCCTACGGTCTTGTACAGAAAACCTGGCCTTCGGACAGCTCTTCGCTCGTGAGGTTCACCGAACCGCGCCTGAGTCCCCTGCTTATGTATGACGACAAGTGGGAGCCAAACAGCAACGGGAAAAGATACGTGGAATACGTCAACAGCGGCATCCGCATCTTGCTTGAGCATTCCCGTCCGTCCGACAAGGTCCTGACCATGGACATGATGAACCCGTTCCCGTACTCCATGGGAAGAAGCGCTCCGAGGGGGGGGATGGCTGCTGCGACCTACAATTACACCTTCAGCGACGGGCATCGCCCATCCGAGGCGTGGTATTTCGGCGATGCCGACATCGTCATGGTTCCGAAGCGGCCGGCTTCCCCCATTGACGGGTTACTCAAGAACTACCGGTCCGGACTTGACCACAGGTTTTTCCTCGCGGCCGAATCAGACATGTGGTTTCTGTACAAAAGACGATGAGAGAACACTCCCCTCTAAAGTCCGCGCTGCACCAAATTGCGACCTTTCCCGCTTTTCTGTACGGGATATTGCTCGCGCTGGCCGGGATGTGCGTGTATCTGACCGGCGTTTTCATCGGTTTCCTAAGACTGCTGTGCCAAGGCGACGGGCAGTGGCTATGGGTGGCCGATCGGGTCGTCTGGTACAGCGGCATGCCCGTGGTCGCCGGGGGACTGCTCATCTGTTACGACCTCTTCGTGCTCTTCCCTTCCAAGCGCCGCACGACGCCGGTTCGCTGGGCTCCACCCTCCAACTGCGGCGTGACCGTTGTGCTTTCGGCCTACAACGACGAGCTCAGCATCGGTGCCGCGGTTGAGGACTTCAAAGCGCACCCGTTGGTCAGGCGCGTCATCGTGGTGGACAACAACAGCTCGGACAGAACCTCACAATGCGCGCGAACCGCAGGAGCGCTCGTCGTGAACGAACCGCTCCAGGGGTACGGCAACTGCGTCTATCGCGCCTTGAGCGAGGGGCTCAGCTTTAAAGATACCGAGCTGACCCTTTTATGCGAAGGTGATATGACCTTCCGGGCCTACGACATCGAGAAGTTCCTGGCATACCTGCCGCACGCCGATATCGTCAACGGAACACGCATAAGCGAGCAACTGCGCGAGCGGCGCACGCAGCTCAGCACCTTCATGTACTACGGCAATTTCTTCGCTGGAAAGCTGCTCGAGGTGAAGCATCTGGGACGTGGGACTTTCACCGACGTGGGAACCACCTACAAGCTCTGCAGGAACCAGGCGCTTGAGGTCCTCATGCCGTACCTGAACCCTGAGATCAACCTGGAATTCAACGCCCATTTTCTTGATACCGCGCTGGCTCAAGGTCTCGCGGTCGTTGAGTGTCCGATCACCTTCCACAACCGGGTCGGCCTCAGCAAAGGCGGAAATTCCAGTAATCTGAAGGCCCTGGCGGTTGGGAGCAGGATGATATTCGGGCTTGTTGCGGGGTGGAGAAAGCCCAGAGCGCCCCGTCAATTGACACAACGAGATCCTTTGCAAGGTTAACCTCGACCGTTGCCGCAATCTTTTGCAAAAGGTGATTCTATTGACCACTACAGAGACTACCAAACGCACTTCTTTGCTTCCGTCCATCGCGGACTTTCTCTTTGTCGCGATTTTTTTGCTGGTCTCTGTGCATTTGGGACAGAGCCTGCTGAACGACGGCGACACCGGATACCACATTCGCGCCGGCGAATACATCATGAAGACGATGAAGGTGCCGCAGCACGACATGTTCTCCTACCTGACGCCTCCCTTGCCCTGGACCGCCCACGAATGGCTCTCCGAGGTGATCATGGCCCTCGTCCACAGCGCCTTCGGCCTGACCGGAGTCGTCGTCTTCTTCAGCTTTTTCATCGCCCTGACCGCCATGCTCCTCTTCGAAACGATCCATGCAAGGGACAAGAACATCCTTATTTCTCTTGCGGTGGTGATACTGGCTACGGCCTCTTCCGGACTGCACTGGCTCGCTAGGCCGCACATCTTTTCCTTTATCCTCACTCTTGCGTGGTATCACATCCTTTGTCTGTACCAGTACAAAAACAGGAACTTGCTCTACGCGCTTCCTTTGCTCATGCTTTTGTGGGTCAACCTCCATGGCGGATTTATGGGCGGTTTCATCGTGCTTTTCATCTTCGTCGCGGGGAACGCCATCAAAGCGCTCTTTTCCGTCGAAGATAGGCAAACGGCCCTGGTAAGGCTCAAGGCGCTTGCGGTAGCGGCAGCAGCGTGCTTGGCGGTATGTCTTGTGAACCCTTACGGCTACTACATACTTCTTTTCCCCTTCAAACTCACATCCTCCGGCTATCTCATGGATTCAATATCCGAATTCATGTCTCCCAACTTCCACGAGAAGTACGCAAAGGGATTCGAGCTCTACCTGGTGCTCTTGGTCGCGGCTTTTGCCTGGTCGAGGAAAAAGCTCGACTTCATCGACGTGATGTTGGTCGCTCTCTTTCTGCACATGTCACTCTACTCCGCACGATACATCCCGCTCTTCGCCATCGTAGCCGCTCGCATCCTTTCGGGCATGCTTAACGATAATCTCTACGAAAAAGACAATCGCTTCTCCCGCTTCATGCAAAGGCGGTCGGAGAACATCTCCAGACTCGATGCCAAGGCCGTGAGGTATCTGTGGCCTGCGGCCTCTGTTGTTCTTGTCGCGTATTTCGCTGCAACCGGGAGGATCACTTACGGTTTCGATCCGAAAAGCAAGCCGGTGGCTGCCACCGAATTCATAAAAAAAGAGCGAATAGCCGGCAACATGTTTAACAGCGACGAGTTCGGGGACTACCTTATCTACGCGGCCGCTCCGGCGTACAAGGTGTTCGTTGACGGCAGGCTCGATATGTACGGCGCAGACCGCCTGAAGGAATTTCGTCAAGTGACGGGGTTTCACCAGGGGTGGGAAAAGGTTTTTGAGAAGTACGGCATGACGTGGGTCATATTCGAGGCGGATTCGCACCTGTCTCGCTATCTGCTGAAGAACAGGGACTGGAAGCTGATCTATGCGGACCGGGCTGCCAACATCTTCGTCAAGAACATCCCGCAGTATAAAAATCTGATCGACAGGTACCCCGCCGTGACGCCTGTCATCGTGGACGACAAGAAAGAACCTGCTTGAGGTGACACGTTAGGGGGGGCGTTAACCATTCGCCCCATCATCTAACGGCTATCTCTTGAAAAGGGTGGCACCTTAGCTGTGGGGAACTATGGAAGACCGTGTCTGGCTCACAAGAAGGGTAGCGCGACAAGACGTGTGGTGGGCGGTTTTGGGATCGATTGCCGTGCACACGATGCTTATTGCCATGGCGTCGGTCAGTTCCCTCTATTATCCCCAGACCGGCAACACCCCCAGGTTCGATGTACTCTGGCTCTCCGCCTCGTCTATTCCATCCGAAGTACCACCCGCTCCCAATGTTACCCCGGTTTCCCAAACGGCGGCCTCCTCTGATGCTGTTCTGGCGGCGGATGCGTCGGAAAAAACTGACGTGGCACCTCCTGAAACGGCCACATCTGAAACGGCGGCTACTCCTCCTGCATCCGACCCACTCTTGCAGCAGGATACTCCTGATGCTGAGCCGGCGATGGAGGTGACGACCACGCGGTTGGTGGTTAAAAAAGCGCTGCTGCAGAAAGCGCCGCCTCCTGAGCCTAAGAAGGTCGCTGCACTGACCGCGAAGTCCACCGATGAAGAAGAGGACGAAGAGCAGTCTGAAGCGACGACCGAAGACGAGACTCCTGCAGCAAAGGCCGATGCGGAGCAGAAAGAAGCCGAACGCGCGGCGGCTGCGGCGGCGAAGGCCCGGGCGTTAGAGGAGCGCAAGACAGCCGAACGCCAGCGCAAGGAACAGCAGGCGCAAGAGAAGAAAAAAGCTGCCGAGGAGCGCAAGGCTGCGGAACGTGAGCGGCGGCAGCGGCTTGCCCAGGAGAGGGAACGGGTCGCCGCGGAAAAGGCGGAAAAGGAGCGTGCCGCGGCGCTGCAGAAAAAGCGTGCCGAGCAGGAACTGCAGGATAAGAGGATGGCGGAGCTGGAACGAAAAGCTGCGGCACTGGCGGAGCAGAAACGTATTGCCCGTGAACGTGAACGTATGGCTGAGGAAAAGGCTGAACAGGAGCGTTTGGCTGCTTCAGATCGATCCAAAAAGGCTGAGCTGGCGCGTCGCGAGAAGACCAGGTTGGAGCAGGAGCAACGAATCGCCGAACGTGCTGAGCAGGAAAAGCTCGCGCGTGTGCGCGCTGAGGAAAAAGCTGCTCTGGAGCGCTTGGCGGCGGCGGAGAGGAAAAGGCAGGAAGAGCAGGAGTTGCAAAAACGCCTCGCCGAACAGGAGCAGAGGGCTGCGGAGCGAGAGGAAAAAGAGAGGCTGTCCCGGATGCGCAAGCGGGCGGCGGCAGAACAGGCCGAGCAGGAGCGGATCCTCGCAGCACAGAAAAAGAAGATCAAAGAACTGGCTTTGCAGGAAAAATTGAGGGCGGAACAAGAGAAGAAGGCTGCACAGAAGGCGGAAGCGGAACGGTTGGCCCGTGAGCGCGAGCGGCTTGCCGCCGAGAAGACGGAGCTGGAACGGGTTGCAGCGCTCGAGAAGAAGAAAGCCGCCGAACAGGCGTTGCAGGAAAAGAAGAAGGCGGAGCAGGAGAGAAAGGCGGCACAGAAGGCGGAAGCGGAGCGTCTCGCTCGTGAGCGCGAGCGGTTAGCCGCCGAGAAGACGGAGCGGGAGCGGGGTGCCGCCCTTGAGAAGAAGAGACAGGCCGAGCAGGCGCTGCAGGAAAGGTTGAGGGCGGAACAGGAGAGAAAGGCTGCACAGAAGGCGGAAGCGGAGCGTCTCGCCCGTGAGCGCGAGCGTCTTGCGGCCGAGAAAGCTGAACGGGAACGTGTTGCCGCAATGGAGCGCAAGCTGCGTGTCGCCCAGGCCAGCAGTCCTGCAGTTTCCGGTTCTGCCTCCGGCACCGCGCCAAAACAGGCATCGCAGCCTCCCAAACCGGCATCAAAATCGGCGGAAACCGTTACCCAGAAACCGAAACCTGCTGAGGAGAAAGGGCTTGTATTGCCGATCATTTATGGGGACTTGAAAGTCATCGTGCAGAGTGCCGGCGATCTAAAGCTCACGGTTCTTTTCAGGGAGTACCCGAGGTCGAAACGAAGCAGGCCGCTTTCCCGCAACGAGTCGCGGCGCGAGCAGAAGCTGTCCCCCATCGTCGTGAAGACCCCCGATCATGCCGAGGAGGCCATCGTCGAGAAGACCGCGGAAGGTATCTACACCTTTGTCGCAGAAGGTGAAGGAGGAAGCGCTGCCCAGGCGAGCTGCATCGTGAAGGTCTACGAAAAAAGCAAGACTGGGAAAACCAGACGGCTTGGTTCCAAGGCGATTACCGGCAAGACCGTGGTGGCGAGGGTGCTCATGCCGGATGGGATCGTCTGGGAAGACGATGGCGCTTTTACCGGCAGCATGCAGGACTCCGACGGGGTCACCAAATTTATCTCAGACACCGGGCTCGTCTGGAAGGAGTATGCGCCCTAGGCGTCGAGCGAGGTCGCGGAAGTGTCCCTGTTACCGGCGGGAGCTTCCATGCAAAAACCAGCCAGGAAATGGCAATTCTCCTCCCAGATCGCGACACGTTCCCTGTATGTTCGCTCAGCTCCGGCAAGGTACTCGTCGTACTGCTCGATGAGGTGAAGCACCCCGGCCCGGATCGCCTCTGGCTCGTTGGCCACGAAGACCGCGCCGCTTGGATAACTCTCCCGCAGCAGACGCCAGTCCGAGAGCACCATGGGCTTTTTCACCGAGACCGCCTCGTAGGCTCCCTGCTGCATGGTGTCCTCCGTGTCCACGAGGACCATCACCGCGTTGCAGGCATGCAAAAGGGCGAAATATGCGTCATCGGGCAGGAAACCGGTGAAGGTGACGTTCGGAGTACTGCTTCCAATCAGCTCCGGGTCGAGGCGCCCGAAGTTCCCGGTGACCATGAACGAGACCTCGGGAAGCCCCGCCGCGGCGGCGAGTATCTCGGCGATCGGCTCGTCGGGATCGAAGGAGCAGATGACCATGACATGGAAGCCGTCGCCGAGCGCGGTGGGCTTGCGGCACGGTATGTTCATCACGATATCGGAGATGATGCGCGTCTGCGCACCCCATTCGCGGTACACAGCCTGAAAGGTCTCGTTGGTGATCACAACGAGAGCCGCCTTGCGGGCGACAAGGCGGTGCAGTCCCTGGAAGAGGCGCCATCGCTCCGCCAGCGCGCCGGAATGGCTGTCCATGATGAAACGGCCACCGAAGATCGCGCAGTGCAAAGCGACCGTCGCGGCAGCGAATACGGGAGGATTGGTGATGAGGATCGTTCCGGGACGCTTGCGCCACAATAAAAACAACGTCTTGAAGATCTGCACCAGGTAGCGAAGCGGAGCGTTCCAGGGCGTTCTCCTCTTCAGCGAGCAGATGAAATGGCATTCCGCGCCCAGAGCCGCCGCGATGGTTTCGTTTCTCTTGTCATAGGGAAACCACTTGAGAAAGACGATCCCCCGCTCCCTGCCGTTAGCGTTCATATGGCACCCCCGCCGAACTCCTGTCCGCACCGAAAACGTACTTGTCGAAAAGTCTCAGCAGCGGCTCGATGGTGGTCCGGTTGTCGAAATCCCTCACTATCCTCCTGCGTCCCCCCGTCCCCAGGCTCTCCCGCAACCCGTCGTCGCGACAAAGCGTGCAGATCGCCGAAGCAAGTTCCTCCGGGGCGTGCGGCGCTACCAACATCCCATGCCTGCCTTCTTCGATCAGCTCTTCCTGTGCGGTGCTTCTGGTGGTGATGACCGGCAGTCCTGTCGCCATCGCCTCCATGAGAACGTTGGGGAGGCCGTCGCGTCTACCGTCATCGGCTATGACGCAGGGAAGGACGAAGATCCAGGCCTCGTGGTAAAAATCGATGAGCCCTTCCTGCGGTACGCTCCCTACCAGCCGGACCGTCCCGGAAAGCCCCATATCGGAGATGAGCCGTTCCAGTTCCTCCCGCATCGGTCCCTCGCCGACGATCACGCATTCGAAGTCAGTCAGCTTTTGCCGCAGCATGGCACATGCCCTGATCAGGTCCGGGAACCCTTTGGTAGGTCCCAGGCTCCCCACGCTGAGGATCCGGTTGCGAATCCTCAGTTTCTCCCCGGCCGGCGGGGTGAACTTCCTCACGTCCAGGCCGTGGTAGACGACGTGGATCTTTTCATCACACGTCTTGTCTTCCCGCGCGATGAACTCTTTGGCGAAGGTGGAGCATGTCGCCACGAAGGCGGCTTCCCTCAGTTTCTCTGGAAGAAGCAGCCGGTCATGCCAGATGTCGTGGGCGTGGCCGGTGAAGCTGTAGGGGATGCCGGTCAGCAGGTGCACCACCCGGGCTACGGAGGTGGACTGCGAGGCGTAATGTGAGTGGATGTGAGTGATTCCTTCGCGCAACATGCGGCGGGCGAGCACCGTCCCCTCCCCGAAATGAGTGAGGCTGCGGACCCGGTCGCGGAAACTGTTGTGCGTGCCGGTGACCATCTTCAACACGGTCCCGATATAGGTGAGAGGCGCGCGGCTGAAAAACCACGCATGGCTTGCCAGCAGCTCGCCGGCTGGTACCGGCAGCAGGTAGGAAGTCTCCTCTCGCAGCTTTAGGGCCTCTTCGGAGACTTCGGTTTCACCGGGTTTACGTAGTGAATACAGGGTCACCGCGACGTTGCGCCTTTTCAGCTCTATAACTTCGCGATAGATGAAGGTTTCCGTGAGGGATGGGAAGTAATTGGCGAGGTAGGCGAGCCTTTTCATGCGGTCTCCGTCGAGCTGAGGGGGATTGCGGCCGGCCTGCCTGCGCCGACGAAAGCTCTGTCATGGCGTGGGATAACTCTTGAGGAACCTCTGGTAGAAGGCCTGCAGCGGGGCGGTCCATGCGAAGCAACCCTCGAGCTTGGCCCGGAACAGCGGCAGGTCATCGTCACGGCCCACGGGTATCCTTCTCAGTGCGAACACGTCGTCTTTGGGACTAATGTGCCCCCTTTGCATCGTGCAGCAGCAAACGTAGCCGTTGGCGTTCAGCGCTTCCCTCAGGCGGGCCTTGAAAGACGGCCAGCGTGGATGGCGCAGCGGAAAAGAGTAAGGGAGCGCAAGCGAATGAACCTGGGCCCCGAGCTTTTCCTCGATCTTCCCTTTCGAGCGTTCAAGTTCGAGGCACAGCTCCCTTTTTGTGAGGTTCGGGGTGAAGGGGTGTGAATAGGTATGGGAGGCGATCTCGATCCCCGCCCTGTGCAGCTTGCTGACCTGTTGCCAATCCATCGGTTTGCCGCCGTTGCCACCAAGCCATGGGAAAGGTGTGGAGGCGCCGATATGCCCGGTCGCCAGGAAGACGGTGGCTGGCATTCTGAAGAAGTCGAGCTCTGGAAACGCGTGGGTGTAGGTATCGAGATACCCGTCGTCGAAGGTAACCACTACGCTTTTCTCGGGCGGTTCCTCGCCAGCCTCCACCAGCGCGGCCAGTTCCCGCACGGTCATCGGAGAATACCCCTCCTCGGTTATGTACCTCATCTGCTCCTGGAATTCGGTAAGCAATACCGAATCGGGCAGCGAGGGGGCACTACCGTCCTCGATGCGGTGGTAGACCAGCATGGTGGCGACCGGGGCAGGGAGGATGTTGATCAAATTGCGTGCCTCGGAGAGCAGTACGGATATCTCTTTTTCCGCAGTCATTTCCTAGGTCCTGTCGGCGCCAGGGGCGGCCGGATCGATCAATTCCTTAACTATGTTCAGGTAGCTCAACTGAATGCGGTCCCAGCTGTTGTCCTCGATGAATTTAAGTGATTGCCGCACCTGTCTCTGGCGCATTTCCTTGTTCCTGTATAGATCGGTCACTGCAGCCGCGAGATCCGCACTGTTGCACGGCTCGAAGAACTTCACCATATCATCGGTGTAGTAGAAGCTGTGGCCGGCGGTCCTGGATATGACGATGGGGATGCCGGAGAAGATGTAGTCGAAGGACTTGCTGCTCACCGCGTCATCGGAAAATATGTGGTTTTTGGTGGGGACGATGCCTAAATCCGCGTCTGCGAGCACCCCTGGAAGCTCGTAGAAGGGAACCGATTCGTGAAAGAAAACGGAGTCCTGCAGTTTGAGGGCCTCGTTTTTGGTTTGAAGCGATTCGAGCAGTCTTCCCCTCTTGGCCGGGTAGATGTGGAGCTTCACATGCGGAATTTGCAGCTTGATGAGCGGCATGGCGTCCAACAGGGTGTCGACTCCAAAGTGCTCCTCGACGGAGCCGTGGTAGAAGAGGTTAAATCTCTCGGCACGTGGCTCGCGTTCGACGAAGCGGAAAATCCCGTTGTCCGGCACGTTCAGCATGACCGAGCATTTTTCCGGAGTGGTCGAGCGAGAGATGAGTGCGTTTCGCCATAGATGGGTCACCGTGATTACGTGGTCTGCAAAAGATGCGGAAGCTTTCTCCATTGCCTTCAGCATGCGTACTACCGGATGACTTTCCTTGACACCCAGCTTGCGCATATAGAGTTCCGGTCCGATATCGTGGATGTCGAGGATGACCTTTGCGCCAAGCAGCTTCCCGATCACTGTGGTGAATATTGCGGCGTCAGGCGGTGCCGTGATGTGAATCAGATGGTATCTCTTGCTGAAACTCAGATAGGAAAGCAGCAGGAAGGTCTTTGTGAAAAAGTAGATGAGCCTGGCAAAATAGGCGAAGGTGCTTTTTTCGGCACCGTACCGCGGCACTATCTTCCGCACCCGCATTCCTTCGAAGAGGCTGTCGACCTCCTCACCGGGATTCGCCCTGAGACAGATGACGTCCACGTAGAACCCACCTCTTTTAAGCGTGATAGCTTCTCGATAAAGGAGTTGTGAGAAGCTTTGGTAGTAAACGAAGCAGGCCCGCAGTTGTTTCTCTTTCGACCCTTGCATCGAGTTCCTCCTCCGGCCGCGAAGCGTCAGCCCGCAAAGGGATCTTCCAGCACCGCTGGATGACGATAGGCCCTCATTCATGACGGCTAAAAAAGATTAAAATAAATTCACCGTGGCGAGTATATCCTTACCCCTCAGTGTGTCAAGAGAGCCCTGGCGATGGTTCTCGGTTCGGAAGTGAGCAGCGGTTCACCAGCCGCGTAGGTCCAAAAAGCTGCCCTAAGTGTGACGGTCGTCACCAGCGGGGGCGCGAAAGTCTACTAAGGTACCCATGCAACGAACACAAACGAATACGCCGATAACGATAAGACTAGACCACCCGCGAGGGTGGGACGGAAAGCCTATAGGGTCTCACCGAGACAGCCGGGATGCCGAACTATCGCCCTCAGACGATTCACGTCTGCCGCCGCAGATCAGGTTCGGTCCATCTGGAGCTCGGGAACACCCCCCCGCCCGTTACGGACAATTCC
Source organism: Geomonas ferrireducens (assembly GCF_004917065.1). Taxonomy (NCBI): domain Bacteria; kingdom Pseudomonadati; phylum Thermodesulfobacteriota; class Desulfuromonadia; order Geobacterales; family Geobacteraceae; genus Geomonas; species Geomonas ferrireducens. The sequence continues at coordinate 867,428 of NZ_SSYA01000002.1, read as the reverse complement.
TTTACCTTCAATAACTGCGGCCGACGGCTCCGTCCCCGGCGATACGAGGTACCTCCCGGACAAACCCAGCACCAGGGAGGTAGAAGTGCAAACAAAGAAGTGTAAGCTGCCACTGTGGCAACGTTTTCCAGTTAACCCTGTAACATTCCTCACCATTGCCGCCTTTTTCCTCGCGTGTATCTCGCTCATCCCAGCTTCAAAAGCCAGCGCCGCTCAGACCACCCTGTCCTGGTCTGCGCCTTCTACCTACGCCGACGGCACCGCGATGACGGTGAACGGCTACAAGGTCTACCAGGGCACTGCGAAAGGGTCCTACACGCAAAGCGTCGACGTTGGCAATCAGACCAGCTACACGCTCGCAAACCTCGTGAACGGGTCGACCTATTACTTCGCCGTCACCGCCTATGACGGGGCCAAAACGGAAAGCGCCTATTCCAACGAGATGTCCAAGTCTTTCGGTGCGACCTATTCCATTACGGCCACCTCCGGGCCTGGCGGAAGCATCAACTTCCCCTCGGGCGTCAGCGTAAGTACTGCCACCAGCGGCAGCTCCGTCATCAAGACCGCCTCGGTACCACAAGGAGGCAGCCTTAGCCTCTCCGTTGCTCCGGCATCGGGGTACGCCATTTCCGGGGTCACCGTTGATGGTGCCTCGGTCGGCGCGGTCTCCAGCTACACCTTCAGCAACGTCATAGCCAACCATACGGTATCGGCAACCTTCGCATCGACCACCACCTCGACCACGACCACCACTCCGACGGGGCACTGGGACGACATCACCACCGGCACCTCCGCTTACCAGGACGCCACACCGAGTTACATGGAGTTCAGCCCGATGACGGCCGACACTACCGGCAAGGTGACCGCACTGCGGGTGAGAATCTACCAGTACGGTGCCCCGACCGCGATCCGGCTGGCGCTTTACTCGGCGGGCGGCGCGAAGCTCACTGAGGGGACCATGACCGTCGCAGCGGCTGGCTATGCCACTGTGTCCGTTCCTGCGGCATACGTTACCCAAGGGGCGACCTACTACATAGCTGCTCAGGCCGCATCAAGCATGTTGTACCGGTTCGCCTGCGGGTCGACTACGGGCGGGTACGAGGCGCCCAACTCTTACGGCAGCGGGCTTCCCGCGGCATTACCCTCGGGAAGGTGGGGCGGCAAGCTCCTCAACGCTAGCATGTACATCCAGTAACCTGCAGCCTGTAAGATGAAGGAAAATACGCTAGACTTGACCGCTGTGAAAACTGCGGCAGAAGGAGAAAAGATGAAGAAGTCGTTGAGACTTTCCATGATGTTGCTCGGTTTCATGCTGTTCGGCTACCTGCAGCAGGCCCAGGCAACCACTTACTACGTCGATTTCGACTACGGCAGCGACGCCGCGAACGGCCTCGCCACCACCTCGAGCTGGAAGAACATTCCCGGGACCAAAACCACCGGCAACGGCGGCTTTCTGAGCGCCGGCGGCTGGAAACGCCTGGTGGCCGGGGACGTGCTGGTTGTGAAGGGAGGGACGAAGCACACCTCGCAGGGCGGCGGCATGATCCAGATCGACTCCACCTGGTACGATAACGGCACAGCCTCCAGCCCGATCACCATCAAGGGGGACCCCACCTGGGGGACCGGACAGAGCATAATCGACGGTTCCGGCATTACCGTCCCCAACTGGTCCGGGCTCGTCAACATCTCGAAAAGGGATTACATCGTCTTCGATGGCGGGGCCAACGGTATCAAGGTGCAGAACTCCGGCTACAACGGTTTCCAGACCACCGGCAATTACAACACCCTGCGTAACGTGGAGGTGTACAACTCGATATGGGCGAACGTGATCTTCGTCTCCCCCAGCTACCCGACCACCTTCTTGCAGGGAGCAACCATCGAACGCGTCGTCGCCCACAAAACCGGGATCAACGACGACTGGGCCGCCAACATCTTCCTAACTTACGTCAACAACGCCGTGATCTCCAACTGCACCGCGTATGATTCCAACACAGGTTCCGACGGTATCCACCTGGGCTCCTGCACCAACAGCTGGGTGCTTAACTGCATCGTGCACAACAACGGCGAGCAGGGGGTCGACGTCTCCAAGGACGGTGACAACAAGTACCGCGACGACTCCTGGAATGTGACGGTGAGGGACTGCATCGGCTACAGCAACTACAAGCAGAACTTCGATTCCAACTCCTCCTCCCGCGACATCTACTTCATCAACAACACCGCCTGGGATACCGCCGAGAGCGAGAAGGGGGACGGCAACTTCCAGGTGTACGAAGGGGGTAACAGGGTCTTCTTCATCAACAACACAAGCGCCGCGAGCAACGACTTCGGCTACGGCATCGCCTGGTGGGGTGCCTATTACAATCTCGCTTCCGGCACCTACAACATCTACCTGATTAACAACGTCTCTTCCGGCGACACCGGCAAGAGCGTGCAGGTGGAGAACGACTACTCCGGCAGAAGTTACTCGGTCAAATACTACAACAGCCTTTTCAACTCCACATATGGCGGCTACGTGGTCACCGACAAGTCTGCAAACTACACTTCATCCAACGTAGTCAGTGCAACCGGTGGATGGAATGGGGTGTCCTGCATGTCCTCCGACCCGCTCTACACCTTGCTCGGGTCGACCTGGGACACCACGAACCTGCAACTGCAGTCGAGTTCTCCGGCGTTAAACAAGGGGGTGTTCCCCTTCACCACCTCGGCCTCCGGGTCCGGCACGACCATCACGCTGAACAAGTTGGTCTCCGACATCGACGCGCGCATGGTTTTCCGCCCCGGCGACACCATCCAGATCGAGGGGAGCGGTAGGTACCAGATCGCCTCCGTTCCGAGCGCTAACCAGGTCACCCTCACCACGGTGGCGACATGGCAGAGCGGCAAAGGCGTATGGATGCCGTGGCCGAACCAGAAGCTCGACATCGGGGTGATCAAGGCACCGACTACCTCCGCCAAGACCCCCTCCGCCCCGGTACTTCTCTCCGCATCCTGATAACCGGTTGAGAGCCGATTGAGGCGGCGCGAGCCGCCGGCACAGACCAAAGAGGCCCCGGAACTTACTTCGGGGCCTCTTTTTTGTTCATCGCCCGCAGCCGAAATTCTTCATTTGAGGAGGGAGCGCGCGGGTTTTCTCTGCCGCATCATGGCGGCTCCCCGTGCGGTTTGCATGGCCTCTTCATTTTTCAGGAGTATCGCCAGGGTGAGGTAGGCGAGGGAGGTGAGGGGAACCATGATGGCAAGCCTCGCCAGCGGGGCGAGGGGAGGGAGGAAGGCGTTTCCCGCAAGGCGCAAAAACGGCATCGCGACGGCCGCCGCGAGCCCAGAAGTGAGAAGAGATCGTCCCATCTCACGCAAGGGGAGGGCTACGTACTTGCGGTTCAGAATCGCCAGGAAGGCCGAAATGGTGGCAAGGCTCGAGAGGGAATAGGCCAGGGGTAGCCCAAGCTCCGACCAGATTCTAGAGAGAAGAAATGAGAAGGCGAGTTGCAGGAGCGCCCCGGCGATGCCGACCTTCACCACCAGCATGGTGTCCTTGTAGGCGTAGAAGACGGGAGTGGTGATGGCGCCGATGACGCCGCCGTACATGACCCCGGCGTAGAGAACGAGGCACTGCCAGGTGAGGTGCGAGGAGGCTGCGTCGAACTTGCCCCGCTGGAAAAGAACGGCGATCCCGTCCTCGCCGCTCACCACGGCACAGCATATCACCAGCATCATGAAGAAGGTAAGCCAGCGGAAGGTACCGCCGAAGGTGCCGCCGATCTCACCCTCCTCCTTTCGTGAGGCGAGCTCGGAGACGTGCTGCAGCAAAACGATGGATATCCCCGAGACGACCAGGCTGCTGCACGTGGTTACCAGCTTGAAGGCGTAGGCAAGCGAGGAGATGCTTCCGGCGGTGAACGAGGAGGCGATGAAGCGCTGAATGAGGTCGTCTCCCCGGTAGAAGAGCGCGCCGCATAAAAGGGGCATGATGAGCCTGATCACCCTGCGGGTGCCCTGGGTCAGGGGGAAAGGGGAGAGACGAAAGCGCGGTATGTGCCGCAGCACCGGGACCAGCATGAAAAAGGCGAGCGCGCTGCCGGCAAGCCCTCCCCATGCGGCGGCCCTGATGCCGAACCCCTTGGCGAAAAGCGAGACGACGAGCAGGATGGTGGCGCTGTTTGCGACCTGGGCGAACGCGGGGTAGAGAAAGCGTTTCCGGGCATAGTAGGTACTGCCCAGAAGCGCTGAGAGGCCGGAGAAGACGATAACCGGCGTCTGCACACGGAAAAAGGAGGCAGCCTCTCCCTTGGTGGAGTTGGCGAGTCCGGGAGCAGTCGCCCCGATGACGTCCAGCGCCAAGAGGGAGCTCAACAAGGTGATCGGCAGGAGCACCATCAGGGAGATGCTGAACATGTCGTTCACTATGCGCCACGCCGCGGACTCTTCCCCGGAAGAGAGTTTCTCCACGAAGACGGGGATGAAGGTGTAGTTCAGTGAACCGCCGAAGACCGCCACCACCATGGCCGGGATGGTCAGCGAAACGAGGTAGGCGTCCATCTGTTCGGTGGTGCCGAAGTAGGACGCGAGGATCACCTGGGTGGCAAAACCGATGGCGGTGGAGAGAAGCGTGCAGAGGGTGATCCCCGCCGATGAGTGCACCAGGCGCCGCACGCCGCGTCTTTGTTGTCCCTTCGTGTCATTCATGATCACTCCTTGGCGGCGCCTTCTGCCGTGTTCACCAGGGCGTCACCCAGTCCGAGCATCAGGAAATAAAAGGAACAGATGATCGATGAGGCCCAGGTGAATTCGACCAGGTTCAGAAAGGCGATACCGACGATGGAGGTGACGATCCAGAGCGCGAGGCGTCCTTGCTCGTCGGTGCTGCTCCGGGCAAGCGGGTAAAGCCTGATAACCGGCGTCGCGAACAGAAGGATGACGGCGATGAACCCTATGATGCCGGTCTCGGCGAAGACCAAAAGAAATACGTTGTGCACGACATAGACGAAAGACCAACCGTAATCCGGGGGGATGTAGTGGTTCATGGCGAACCAGTAGTTATTTATGCCGACACCGGTCACGAAGTGGGCGCGGATCATCCGGGCGGCGATCAGCATCAGATACCATCTGTCCTGGGCGGACCCCTGGTCGTCCGAGGAAATGCGTGAGTCGACGATGCCGGACAAAAGCACCACGGCGACGCCTATCGCCAGCAGCGGGTAGACGTAGGGTGGGGGGCGCTTGAAGCGGGCGCTGCGCACGAAAAGGGCCAAAGCGCTGAGAGCGAAGGTGCACCAGCCGCTCCGGGAGAAGGTGAAAAGTAGGGCCGCCGAGCCGATGCAGAGGATGAAAAAGTAGGCTGGCCGGTTTGCCTGATCATCAAGAAGCAACTTCACCACTACGAGAAGCAGAACCGGGATGATGAAGGCGGCGAGCGCGTTGGGGACCCCGATGGTGCCATGGCTGCGGATCAGGTCGCCGAAGCGCGTGAGAGCGGCATGGGATCCGGTGCGCAGGAAGCTGTAGTAATCCTGGGTGACGAACTGCACGGTCGCCAGGCAGGATTGGAAGAAGAGTGCGGCGATGAGTGCGGAGCAGGCGATCGGGATGTACCTGCGATCCTGGAGCACGACCCGGCTGATGCCGTAGTATATCAGCGCCAATTTTCCGAGCTGGAACACGGCGATGTATCCGTAGACGGACCAGATCGAGCCGGGGACGGAGATCAGGCAGGCTGCGATGAAAAAGGCGATCGGGCGCCAGAAGACGATCCTCGTGCGGGGGCGGGGGAGGTGCAGGGTCTCAAGCTTCCATGCCACGAGCAGGCTCAGAAAGATCAGGTCCGACAGGGTAAGCAGCATCCCCCCGGCCCATCCGCTGAACGCGTCCCTGGACGGCTCGAATAGCGTGTAGTCTATGGAGATCGGGATGGCGAAGATGGCGAGAAATAGTATCGGCTTGATCATGATTATGCCCCGGTTGCCATGCCGCTACGCCGGTCTGGCATCGACGGGCATCACTACCTGACGTACCACGGGGGCCTGGCTTTGCAGCGAATATCTTTCCTCGACCGTGCGGCGCGCCTGAGCCCCCATGGCCCGCCTCATCTCTTCGTGGGTTACCAGCAGCGATAGCTTCTCGCACCACTCCTCGCTACCGTCCGCCAGGAAACCGTTCTCCCCGTCGTTAATCGCCTCAACATTGAAGCCCATCCGTGAGCAGACGACGGGAAGACCGCACCCCATGAACTGGAGGAGTTTGAAACTGCTCTTTCCGAGGGTGAAGGGGGTCTCCGGCAGCGGCACGATACCGATGTCGAAGGAGAGGAGATCGGACATCTCCCTGGCTGCCTCCCACCTCATGCGGGTATGGGGCACACGAGGCAGCGCCACCTCGCCGTTGGTTACGATCCTTATTTCCACCCTCTCGCCCAGCCTTTCGCCGAGCCGCTCCAAGGCAACCTGCACCAGCTCCAGAAACCCTGATGTCTGCGGGGACCCGATCCACCCGATGATCACCTTCGCAGCTGGGCGATGTGTCTTTACCGGGTAACTCTCAAGGTCGAGCACCATGGGGACCACCATCACGTTCGCCCCATGGGGACGGGCGAAACCTGCGAGGTAGTCGTTAGCGACCATGGTGACGTCGCTCAGACGCACCATTTCTCTTACCGTCTCCCACCCGGGCCTGCGCTCCAGCGGCAGGTTGTAAACCTGCCCGGGCTGCTCGGCGAAGACGGCATCGTCGAAATCGTAGAGGACTCTTTTGCCGAGCCTTTTGAAGAAACTCCACAACGGAAGCCAGAAGATGTCTTTCTGAATGAAGATGGACCTGCTGCGTAGCCCCCAGAAGAAGGTGCGCCAAAACCACGGAATCCAGAGGTGGCAATGGACCCTCTTGCGCCTGGGGGGCTTCACGACGCGGTAGGAGATGGCGTTTCGGTCGAAATCCTGGAGGTACTGGAAGACGCGGTACCTGCTGCTCGGAGCGTCGAGGGGATCACCCCGCACCACGAAGAGCACCTGGATGGGCCATCGTGAACTGATCGCCCGCTCGATCGGGGCGAAAAGCACGGTCAGTGGCAGCTTCCATTGCATCGGTTCCCTCCGGTAGGCCAACTGCAGCCGTTCAGTACAGACGCTTGTAGATGCACTCGGGGATGTGGAAGGTCCTTTTGTTGAAGACCACGCCGAGGATGGCGCCTCCATGCTCGGCGATCCTCATTTTCGCGGCCTCAGCTAGACGCCAGCTCCCTTCCGCGGCGAACACCAGGATCACCCCGTCGCAGAACCGGCAGGTGGCGAGGGTATCGGCAGAGAGTAGGGCAGGTGCCGAGTCGATCAGGACAAGATCGAAGCTCTCTTTGAGTCCGCGAAAAAGTGGAGCGAGTGTCGCGCCGTCCGCGCACCAATGGGGGAGTGAAGCTTTGGGGGCTATCGGTGCCAGATGAAGGGACTGCTCCTCCGCTTCAACCGGATAGCAGGCCCTGGTCACCGGCTCCCCATTTGCCATTGCCTCGATCCAGCCATATGGCTCATCCAGTCCGAAGTGGGCGTGCTGTGAAGGGGCGTGGTGTGCCGCATCCAGGATCAGAACCCGCTTCTTGAGCATGCGAGTCGCCGCAACCGCAAGCTCGCGGACCACGGTGGAAACGCCTTCCTTGCCCTTGATGCCGATGAACTGGATGACCCTCGGGGCGTGCGCCGGCACAAGGTTGTCGATGCTGCGACAAAGCGTGAGCATCTCCGTGTCCGTCGTGAACCTGCCCCAGCTATCCGCATTTTTCATCGGCCCGGCGCCCTGCTCCTGGCAATCGCAGGCCTCCGGCTCAACTTTTTTGTCGTGCTGCCATGGCCAATGGATCATCTTCAATCTCGCTCCTTTGACATCGCTTGGCGGCTAGAGCCGCTGCCGTATGCTCAGCAGAACCTTGAGTCCTAAACGCCTTTCCACCGCCTGAGGGGTGGCGAGACCGGGGGTGTAAAACTCCGACACGATGGCAAGCCCGACCCCTGCCGCGAGGCCGAGGCCCAGGCCCAGCAACAGAACCTTCAAGACCTTGGGCTCTACCGGCTCAACGGGAACACTGGCCTTCTGTATCACGCTTACATTGGCTAACTTAAGTCTGTCCATGGCGTTGGAGATGCGGGCCTCTTCCGCACGGGCAACGAATGATTGGTAGTTCTTTTCATCGATCTCCTGCTGTCGTTTCAGCCTCTGGATTTCCTCAGAACTCTGTTCCAACAGTTGAATTCGCTGGGACACGCTTTTACCTTCTTCTTGCAACGCGACAAGCTTTGCCCTCAGCGCCTTGAGTTCGGTTTCCGCGTTGACCAACTCCGCTTCTGCGCTCCGGTACGCCGGGTCCGCCTCTCCCGGCCTGCGATTTCTTCTGGCTTCCAGCTCTTTAAGCGATGCTTTCACCGCTGCCAGTCGCTCTTTGGCGATCGGTACCAGCGGGCTTGAGTCGGGATAGCTTGCCAGCAACTGCTCCTCTTCCAGCTGCATGTTGAGCAGCTTTGCCTCAGCCTCGTCCATCGGCCTCTGAGTCCCTGGTTCCGAGGCGGTTGAACCCAACGCCAGCACCTTTTGCGCTCTGGATTTGAGGATGGGAACACGGGCTGCCAGCGCATTGATGCGGTTTTCTACTTCTATCTTTTCACTCTCGATCGAAGCTGATCTGGTAAGCAGGAGCCGCGCCTGCTCTTCCTGCGAAACGATGCCGTTACTTTCTTTGTACTTTTGCAGCGTGTTGCCCGAATCGAGGAGTTTCGACTGGTAGCGGGCCAACTGGTTTTCGATGAATGCGGTATCCGCATCGCTGAAGACCTCGAGATGCTTCTCCTTGAAGGCCTCCACCATAAGGTTCACCGCGAGAGCTGCGAGTTGGGGATTCTGGTGCTTGAAGGAGATCTCTATCACGTTGGAATTCTTAACCTCCTGCACCGTGAGACTCCGGTTGAAGTTCAAGGCTGCGGCCTCCAGCCTGTCTTTCTGGTCTGGGAGGTCGAGGAGTTCCGGGTAGAGGTTTTCCAGCTTTATGGTGTTGATCACCTTCTTCACGGAATCGAGGCTGGTCAGGACCTGGATCTCGGAATTGATGATTCCGTCCTGGCTGATCGTCAACTGCCTGCCACCGTCCACCTCGGTACGGTTGCGGAACTCCCTGCCGATCTTGATAAGCAGCGTGGACTTCGCTTCGTAGACGGGGGGCTTTGAAAGGGGGAGCGCGGTCAGTGCGAGGGTCGTCGCTGTGAACGCCATCAGCATCCTGTATCTGAACCGGAAAAGGATGACGAGCAGGTCTCTGGCGCTGAAAGCCGCATCCTGTCTGATCTGGGTTTCCTCGGTTTTCATAATCATTTCCCTGGATTTGGGTTGATCCGATGTCGCAGTGGGACCGCCTGGCTTAAATGCTATGGGTTAGTTTTATTTAAGACAGCGAAGATGATAGCCCCTCTGGTTACGGTGTCAACAGTTGGGCCTCAGGTGGAAGGGTGCTAAGAATTTCTGCGAAGGGGAGAGCGTAGTGATGCGCGGTCGCTAGGACGAAGAACGCGGTCGTTGAAGAACAAGGTCGTCATGACGAAGAACGTGGTCGGACCACGGAGCTCGGCCACTATAGGCATTAGGGGGGGGAAAAGGGGTAGGGGGGCGATACGACAACAGAGACGTGTCGGGAGGCAATTAGGTCCTTAACAAAAAGATGGTCTAGGTATTTGGTTTTCGGTGATAGCTGTCCCGTCGTGCCTAATGCAAAGTCCTTACTTTTTCCCTGTTCCCATCATTAAAGGGCCATTTCCCAAGACAATAAAGTCCTTACGTTTTGGGTAACGGAGGCTAACGCCCGTGTGGTTACGGGAACGCATAACGCAGGGGCGTCCCCCTCTCAGTGCCAAAACTACACTGCCAAAGGGTTACCTGTTGTTCCATCGATGCTTTAATAACGCCAAACGGTTATCGCTTGTCAGAGACGAATTCGCTTCACCAAGTTTCGATAAGACCTCACCAAGCCCATACGGCCATTTCGTTGCATTTTCAGGGAGTATTTCCCAAAGAAGTGTGAGGGTACCCTCCGGGTATTTCTCGACTATTTGGTTACTAGCACCTCTGAGATGAGGGAAAATAATTTCTTCCACATCAATCTTGCTTATCAGTGGTAAGATGGCGTCGGCAATGGTAGGAAAGTCGGTTTCACTCGAGAATGCTAGGTCACAAAGCCTTGCAGATGTCCGTGGGGTCTTTGCCTGTTTCTGTCGTGGCCAAACCTCTTTAAGGAATAGAGGGAGAGTTGCCTTCCACGCCGGATTTTTCCCACCAGAACACCACCGCTCCCAATGCCAGAGTACCTGCTCTCTGAAGGAATCACCCGCGGAAAGCAAGACATTACGCATCTCTTCGCTTGTGATAAGGCGCTCGTCCGTTCCAGGATGTAAGGTTGCCCAACCGGCTAGAAGAATTGCCGGAAGAGTGCTAGCCTCCCGTTTCTCTACTAGCGGCCTTTTTAATGCAAGTTGTAATAGAGCCTGCTTTAACCGAATGTAAAGACTGATATCTGGGACTTTGCCGGCCCAGAAAAAACCAGCCCAGAATGCCTCTAGATCCTCCTTGTCGCCCTCGAGAGCAGAAAGAAGATGTTTTTCCGTCCACTCTGGATCAATAAAGAAGAACCAACTGAGGTTGTACGTAAAAGTTACGATTGCATAGCGTCGATGGTCATCAGGCAGCGCAAGTAGGTCTTCAGCATAGCTCGTCCATTTACAAGGCAGCCCTTTCCCTCCAACCAAGTTTTCTTTCAATGGATGCAACATTATGCCCTGTACCAGTTTTCCGACAGGGGAATTCAATGCCTCGGTAGCCCACGCTCGTTCTTTATTCCCCCCGACGAGAGCAGTTTTAGCAACGGCAACGTTTATCCCCAGCACATTCAGTATCTTAGACCATAATTGTTCAAATCCCTCTTGGTCCCGACTAAAAAGAGTTTGACAAGATTTCACAAACCAATCAGATATCGCATATGTCAGTCCTGCAATAGCATTTGCGCCCGCTGCTGCCAGTCTACGGGCAATTAAGGCAGAGAAACGTGGTCTGTCATGCTCTCTGGCCGGGGAAAATAGGAATTTTTTCCATGCCCATTCTTGCATTTCCCCGCTTTTCTTAGCTGAGAACTTAAGTGCCAAAAAGGCACGAATAGGCCGCTCAGCAGCTAAGCCGGCGAATGGATCCTTGGTGACTAGTCGCTCAGAGAATCGCCCACTCAGCTCTCTAGCTCTATCGAGAACAGTGGCTAAGGGCTCGTTGAGAAGTTCTATATAGTCTGTATCGGTAGCGACAGTTCCACCACGGCCTTCGAAGGACGCCGCAGCCTTGGCTGAATATTGTTGCTGCCATTCTGGCGCTAAATCCTGTAATTTCAGCGATTCTTTTTCAATATCGAAACTAAATTTGCAGCCCTTGTCAGAGAGCCAATGTATGCGGTTTAAAATATTCCAGGCACGTCTAACGCGGTGCTCACTTGTTTTTTCCCCCGTCCAACGCCGACGTCCCCGAAGCAATCTTCTCTCAAGCCGTTTTCGGAAACGGACCGGTAATTGATTCCATAGCTGGCTAAGAACAAGCATAAGGTCTCTTTGGTGATAACTATCCCAAAAGACCTCATCGGTGAGGCTACAAAGTTGTTCGCCAGCTTCTATGGTGGAGAAGAGACTTTGCCGACCGGCGGCCCAAATTCGTAAGCGAGCGAAGATTTTTTCATCCTCTTGCCACCATGCCAGAGCCTCGCGTTTCGCTGCTTTCGGGTCCAATCGAGTGAGTCGATCAACAAGTTCGACATAAAAGAGAAATAGCCGTGAGAGTCCGTAATGCCGCTCGGATGATTCACCTTCCAGATCCGGGTCAGCTTCTATTGGGCACAAGGAGAGAAAACAGAGGGTATCGAGCTCCTTTTCAAGGGATACAGAATATTCGAGATTCTTTCTAAACTCACGAACAATGGTTAGAAGATGTTCGTTGGGTATCTCCAACGTTTCATGGAAATCGGGATACTCCACCGTTGCATTTACCAAATGTCTAAAGTCGATATCTTCAGTGGTGGAAGGTGGTTTTGGACCGCTGCTATAAGGCCATCCGATGCTTAAGTATGGTCGCCAAATTAAGGCAACTTCTCTTACGGCAGCGTCCGACCAACCATCAAGATCGATGGATGGCTTTAGTTGAAACCAATCATGGTAATTTTTCTTCGGGCTCTTCCATCCCGCAAAAATGTAGCGCCATGCCCGCCGGACTTCCGGTGTGGAATCTAGCTTCCTTCGCTCAAGTTCATATCTTACATGCCTTTGTATATCGGGGTGTATTCCAGTTTGATGAGATGCCCACCAAGGTGCCGCTGGCTGGTATGAAACGGCCCCTATCCAAAGGCCTATTTGCCGTAATCTATTAGGCAAAATAGCTGTATTGATTGAATAATGGCCTCTTAATGTAGCGAAATTCCCCTCACCAAGATCCTGCCTGTCAGGCTTAGTAATAGCAAAACAGTCCCATACACCCTTCGGCACTTCTCGTTTGGCTCCGTAATCTTCAGGATCAATTTCCGAAGGTCTCGGATCGCTATCTAATCCAAAAGCCTGGAAAGGATCAAAATATGGACCTCGGTCTATGTATGACCCAAGATAGCCTGGCTTTAAATAGCGAAGGAGGGGGTCAAAAACACATAGCCATGCGGCAGGGGGGGGATTTTCAGAAGAAGCGAACTTTTTTGCCCCTGCAAGGGTTGATACAACATGAGCCACCTGCCCTCGTTCATGTGGAAGTAGTTCCTCGGGACCTTTCCTGGCCATATCTATCACATCTTCATACCATTGATCTGGGTTCTTTGCTCTGGTAGCCCAAGCACCCAAGGTTTCCCACAGGCTTTTATGGCCGCCAGCCTCTTCGTAGGGTATGGGAGTGACACCCTTATGACGCCATTTTGCTTCCGCAGTATCTGGGGAACCAGCCTGGAAGGCATACATTACGTATGAAGCGTTGCTATGCCTGTTCAAAGCCTCCAGTAGGTATAGTACTGGTGGGTCATCTGCAGCATAGCCAATAAAAACTACTGTGTATCGTTCGAGAACGGAGCGGATAAATTCGGTGGCCCAGCCATCCGCCAGATAAGCGTGACCGAATTCAGAACTTGATAATACGAAGCCGTCAGACGAGGTGCAATACTCACTATCGACATGTCCGTGTAGGTGGATGATGCCTTCAAAGGCATCGGTATACTGCGGGTCAGGTAAACGAGGTGGTTTGTGGTAGGGGACTGAAGTGTCGCATGACTCGAAAAGCAAGTCGAAATTGGTCGTTACTAGCGTCGTTTTCCCATCATGGAACCTAGCCAGATCGAGTATGATCTTATGTGCCGAAAGGTCAACATCAGGTTCTGGTTTCAGTGCCCTTGCGACTGATGCTTCTATTTCGCGAACGAGAAAATCTCTCTCGAGGAGCCCGAAAATCCTATCCGCAGAAATAAGTCCGCTAATTCCAAGCCTTTCATCAAGTTCTCGTGCTTCGGAAATCAGCTTTCGTATCGGACTGCCGGCGGGGACCCTCAAGTTACCCGTCACTTTTTCAGCTAATCCGAAAAAATCTGACAGCCCTGCACGAGCACGAGACACGCCTGCACCACAGAAAAAAATGACTCGTCCCTCATCTCTGGCAACCAGGAGCTCATCTGGTATAGAAGGACCATTCGCAAGGAATCGCATTTCTATTTACTCCGCATTCGGGACGGTTATGGGGCAGAAAAAAATATTAACCGCTTTCCATGTTTCTTCTGCAGTAACTCAACGGACTCAACGACGTTATATAAGACTTTACGTCCCGAGTAAACTGCTGAATATACGGAAATCGTAGCTGTTATACCGTAAGCTTTTGAAGGAAAGGCGCTGGAACGGCTCGGAATTCTACAGTTGGTATCGAGTAGCCTGTTATTCTGTTGCCATATAGCCTTTCGGCTTCTGTTCTTCGGCAGTCGACGGATGGTGGTGTTTCTGGTCCAATTGGGGCACATCGTCAACCGTAAGAGAATACAGCGATTGATGCGCATTCTGGGCCTCGCAGGGATGGCTCCGGGACCCAACACCAGCCGTCCGCATCCAGAGCACAAGATCTATCCTTACCTGCTCAGAGGGGTGGCGATCACCCGACGCAGTTCAGCTAATGACATCAGCTTCTCCTATCAATCTCTTGTTGTGAGGGGGAGGCGCCTTGAGCGTTTACATCGCGATGTAAACATAGTGATGGTGTGAAAATGGATGGTGGTTTCCGCCGTCTGCGCACCGTGCTTTACAGTTCCCGCTCTGCAATCCTATGCACCTTTTGAAACGTCCATATCTCATGACAAGGCGCGAATGGCCGCTTGAATTACGGTGTCTGCCGTTCATAGGGGCTGATGTTATGGCGGGACAATCACAACAGTCCACCCCTTCGCAGCCAAGTTGTCGACGTGTTGTTTTTTGGCTCTATCCCTATTCATAGCCAAGCATAGTAAGTGTGTCGGACGTGACATGGCTACGTAGAGATTTCGATAGAGCCCCCTCACTGTGTCCGTTGTCCTCGCGTCAATCCGGTTTCCGTCGCTAATATTGCCTAGCGCTGTTTGCAGATCGAAGCAGCGGGCAAGGCCGCCATGTGCTTCAAGGACGAGGGTTGCCACATGGGTTTCGCCTTTCACCGATGCCACAGTCCCTATTTGCACGCGGACTTGTCGGTCGCCTACTCTAGCCACGCATTCATTAGCAGGTAATGCCGCTGTTGGGGTCGCTTGGGGGACTTCAAAGATGGGAAGGGCATGGAAACCGATGCGATTCAAGCCGGCCGGCAGTAGAGGGGTGAGTCTGGTATACATCAAATCCAATGTGGCAGACCAACTCGTAGCATCAACCGCATGTCCTCGTCCGACTGCCAATTCGTGACACAGTAGCCGAACAGATGAGGAGTCCTCACCTGCAGCTTCAAGGGCTCGTATAAGGCCGGATGCGTCTCTCACATCTGCGACAGCCTTATTTCCGGCTTTTCTTAAAGCCAGAAGAATTGCCCTTTTCACGTCGCGGGCTCTGCGATCGAGATTGAGATGTGATACCCCCATAGCTGGGGGGGCAGAAAGCAACCGAAATGCGCTTTCCTCCCCTGCTACCGCGGGCCCCGTGAGCATGTAGGATGGCCAGTAATCCATAAGGTGCCGTCCGGGGTCCGCGTTTGCGGCGCCTTGCTTACGAGCACAAATTGCTTTTACCGCCCCCAGTCTTAAAGTTTCGTCCGGTAACGTTCTTAGAACTATCTTGCCGAATTGCTCGATAACCGAGGTTGCTGATGGCGTCTCGTAAAGCATAAGCACCGGCGAGGGTGCGTTATGACGCTGGGCAGCCTCTACTGCCTCACCATGTTCTTGGACTGCACTCACCGCTTCTGCAATCGATTTCGGGAATCGTTTTGTTGTCTTTACACTCAAGAATTCAGCCTTCGGAAAACTGAGCTTATTGGAGTCCTTCGCTGAACTCAAGATGCGTTGATTGCGATCTCCATATCGCTGTATTACAACAGTATCGTCGAAAAGGCGGGTTAGAAGGTCCTCTTGTGCCCAACTCGTGTCTTGCATTTCATCTATGAGCAGGAGTGGAAATCGCCAGGATAGTCTCTTTGTGATGTCAGGCCACTGTCGCAAGAGCCGCTCTGCAAAGGCAAACATGTCATCGTGACAGAAGACCCCACGTCCTGCGAGATCGTTTTTTAGATCATAGGCTAAACGGTGGGAGGCTGAGCCCTCACCTGGTAGTTTACCGGTCGCCCACGCCAGTTTCAAATCAGCACCTTCATAATGGAGTGTTTTTATGGCGTCCGGACCTTGGTTCGGATTGCGTTTTACCCATTCATGTAATTTGAATTTTCTTGGCAGGAGAGAGGTGGCGCGTGCTGCAAATATATCGTTATCTATGACATCGACGGATGATCCTTGGCTCCGAAGAAGCGGCAAGGCCAGAAAATGATTGACGAAGGCGTGAATTGTCCCAATGAAATGTGGGTAGTCAAGAAGCTTAGCGCCTGTGGGGGTGACGCTGAGGCGCTTCTTGATTTCTTCTCCTGCCACATTTGTATGGCTAAGGACGCATATCCCACGATTACTATGGCACCATTTCTGTGACAGGAGGAAGAGCTTTGCTGCTAATAGTGTTGTTTTGCCGCTGCCCGGAGCTGCCTGGACATCTTTGGTCGCATTTTCTAGCAAAACAGCTTGCCGCTCTGGATCTGTAAAATCCAGATCAGGATAGGCTGTGGCCAGAAGCTCTAAATCAGCCTGTTCGATAACTGGGATCGTCATGGCAGTTCTCCAGGGGCACCTGGAATCTGTTCTAAAGAAGTACCTGTGACATGAACTAAGGCGGCCTGTAGGTACCTAGGGAGCGACTCAAGTAGATCATTCCCAGTTCCGTACTTGCCCGTTCGCAGCAATTTCGCTGCGTATTGTGCGGTCACCGCTTTTGATGCGTCCTTCTCATAAAGCGGTTGGTATATCATGGCCGCGAGAGTTTCCGTGGGAAGTTTCATCGCCAGAAGTTTCGCCCATTCTGTTGCAGCGTCTGCCAGGATCGTGGCTTCAGTAGCCTCATCCAGCCCTTTTTCACTGGTTTTTCGCGCCAGTGCTATGGCGTGATACATCAGTTCAGCCAGTCCAGCCTCTGCTAAATCGTATTCAAGGGTCCAGAAATCGGACACGAATACCTTTACGCCTTCGTCATCAGGTGACTCGACTCGTTCGATCTTGCGCGTGACGACAGCCTTTGCCTCAAGTTCAGTATAATCGCTATGGAAGCGCTTCCCTTTGGCTGGTTTTCCCACGTAGCTGTTGGCAATGTCTGGAACGATATCTCGGTCTGTGATGCATGCTACCGGGATTGGTATAAATTCTTCAGGCTTCTTTCTTTGGAAGATCCGGGCATAGTGATAGAGTCCGACATCCCCGACATTGACGATGGAAACTCCGTGAGTAGAAAATGCAATACCTGCCATTTCTGCGATAGCAGGAAGCAGTAATGCCTCGGCAGGTCCCTCTACAATCGCTACCCCTCTGGCAAAAAAGAGGTTTGACTTGGTCGAGTCAATGAAACGTCTCAAGTACTCATAATCGGAAGCAGCCAGGCGTGTGCAGTTGGCCCGTAGAGGGTATGTCCTTGCCTTATGCACCAGAGTCATCGACTCTATCCTGCCACCAGCAGCAAGGGTTGGACTATGAGTACTCATCACCACTTGCACTTGGTACTCATCAGCCTGCGGAGGCTGGTGTAAAAGCTCCATAACCCTGACCTGCAACTGCGGGTGCAGATGGGCTTCAGGTTCCTCCACGAGGAGTAACCCTAATTCTTCCCCGCTGCGGAGCAGCACCAATTCGGTGGCCATAAACAGAGCGTTGTTATACCCGAGGCCCCGCTGACAATGTTCGTTTGGTGCAACGCTCCCAGGCGGAAGCAAAGTGAGTTCGAATCGCTGGAGAATCTGATTGAGATTCGTGTCACCCGCAAGGCGAATCGCGGACGCCAGTTCATCGCCGGCAAAGCTCATTCGGCTAAGGTAGTTTTCGTTTATGTCACCCGCGACTTCAGAGATAACTGGGTGCTCCCCGATGTGGTGTTGGGCATGCTCCATAAGGCCAACAAGCGTTTTGGGGACCGTTTCTGGGGCAGAACGGTCAAAATCACTTTCTTCATGTTCCGCTATCTTCTCGTGGGCCCCTAGAATCTGGGAAAGACGGGACTGACGGCCGGGCTTGAGTTCAGCCTCAGCATCTCGAAGGGGGCGAAGATATGTAGCCCGTACAAGCTCCCTTACTGCAAAACCGATTTCAGGGCCAGTCCCGCTTTTTCCAGAACGGACAACCGTCTGCACCCGTCCGCGTCGTTTGCCTTGGGGAGGTAACCTCCTGGCTTCCAGGTTCAAGATGAGGCTACGCGACCCGTCCGTCTCGTAAGTTAGCCACTCTAGGACTGCTGATTCTTGCTCAGGAGAAAGATCCTTAAGAGTCGCCTCGATGATGAGAGTGTCAGTGCGATCAGCACCCGCCACATGAAAGTCGTAATCTAAGATGCGGATTATTTCGAAGCTTGTCGTCCATAGGACTTGTCGGATTGCGTCTATTATTGCTGACTTGCCTGCATCATTTTCGCCAATGAGGACGTTAAGGCCTTTATTCAATTCCCAGTCTAAGACTGGAGAAGATGTGCCATCACCAAAGGCACGGAAATTTTCGGCGTAGATGCGGTGCAGGTACAATATGCCCTCCTTTTTGGGGACCTAGAAGGTAGCCACAGTAGACATAAGCCTTATACCATGAACATTTATTCAAATACAGCATTTAAGCGGCGGCGTTCCCCCATTCGCAGTATTCCGTAAGTGCAATATATAGGATTCATGACCGTTTTCGTGCAGGGGTATCTACATCAAGTACAGGACCTGGATCCCTCTCTTTGTAATATTCTTCATCTTCAACAGCAATGACTTCAATATTTTTCATTGTTTGTGGGTAAAGGCGGTTGGCATTGTCGCGTTTTACTATCGTACATGCTGTTTGCTGGCCTGATGCTCTGCGATCCAGCTTTGACAGTAGCGTGAGTAGGTTCCGTCGTGAAAGATACACTCGAGAAACGTTCTTTTTTTCTCTTTTATTAGTGCTCATTTTGACCTCAATTAGGATGGGTTACGGCAAAGTAGCCACTGGTGGCAGCCAGAATATCACAGTTTCTACGCCTCTCTTTTCGGGCAGTACTGAGAAAACTCATCTGTCACGTCACGCCATTTAATCTTCATCGCTGATGCATATCTTGCCCAAACCCAGTCCGCGTCAGGATCATAGCCAGGCGGGCCTACAAGTTCATAAATTCTACCTGATTGCGTGATAACACGAGCTGTGACGGAGTCGAAGCTCTTGATAGGCGTGCTTACACGGCCTTCGAAATTGTCGGAGTTGTAACCGACCAAATGGCGTGCCCCATCTTGGGTTTCCATCACAGACCATCGTGTGAGGTAAACGCATGGCTGTTCTGACACCGGTGGTGTTTTCCAGATGCTTCCGCCAGCTTCCTCTAGGACATCTTTCTCATTTTTCATCGTTTTGTCTCCTTTTGCCGCAGTGTTTCGCTTTATTAAAGGCTTGCTCGCATAATGGCAGCTTTCCAAACTGGTTGAAAATTCTGAGATTTAGCCCTGCAACTCTGGCAATGGTCGTCTTGGCAACTCCTTGGCCTAGCGTTTTCATCGTGGTGGCGATCAGGTTGCTCCACTCAACGTCTCTTTTTTGCCAATCAATGTGAGCATTATGAGGAACCTTCTGACAGAGAAGCCAGTCCCTGTCGTACTTTCTTAAAAACTGGTACAAACCGCAATGTTTCTTTCGAGCGACAGTTACCCGACACTCTGGGTCCTGTTTAAGGAGGTCCAGCCACTCTTCCCGTGCTTTGAGGATCTTACCTCGCGGATCTTCACATTTCCTGCTTCCGGCTCTGAGAATGCACTGTAAATACCAAGGATTAACCTTAAGTATCTTGGCGATTTGATCAGTGCTAGAGCCTCCTCTCAATAATTTTTGTGCGTACAGGTAGCGGGTACAGCCGTACGAGGATATTTGTTCCACAACTGGCATTCTAGGGTTATCCCTTTCCGTTCCATGGGTAGTAAAGGTGAAACCGCACGAACACTTGGCACGACCATAATAGGTCTTATCCTGCCTGCTCCTTATCGACAATTTTTGGATAGGGTATTTTTCTGTGTGAGTGGCGTAGGGGTTGGGGCACATCCATGGACCTAGCCCGAAGGGATATGCTGATGCTACCTCTGGCAAAGACTCCAGGTACAGCTGTACAAGTATGTGCTCGATAGGATGGAAGATTTGCTTGCTGTTATTCTGAAACATGTTCCTTAACCAAGGTGCCTTGCCTTCGGCCCCCAGCATGCCAAGTTTCGTGAGCAGAGGAGCTCCGTAGTGGGCGAGAAATTTTTCAACAAACAAATTGGGTGAACAAATGCCAGGTAGTCTCTGAATTCCCCTTTTCAAAGCAGCGTCGCGGTAGTCTGTGGCAGATGTCTTGCCATCCCATTCGTTTTTTTTGCCAAATAGGACATCCTTACACCGCATTGCAATCATCTGGATGATTTCTATATCAAGATTGTCCAGAGGTTCAGTATTGCCAAACGTAGCCGACGATGCATCTACGCATTCGGTACGACCTGGCTGAATACGCGCCAAAGTAGAAACGAGTGGTGTACCGTGTTGCGGACAGACGATTACACCGGGTAACTGGTGAACCCTGCGCCAGTAGGTCTCTGCTAATTCCTCCCGGTCGCTTTCAGCGCACTTCACACACAAGCGTAAAAATATAGGTGATTTTACACGGTAAGCTTTGGTTCCTATGTTGCACCGACATGGCCCCAAAAGAAGAGCAT
The DNA here is from genome assembly GCF_004917065.1 of Geomonas ferrireducens. NCBI lineage: Bacteria > Pseudomonadati > Thermodesulfobacteriota > Desulfuromonadia > Geobacterales > Geobacteraceae > Geomonas > Geomonas ferrireducens. The sequence continues at coordinate 846,983 of NZ_SSYA01000002.1, read as the reverse complement.
GCATTCGATTATCTCGCACTGGTTTTGGTAGAAACGGCTCGTAGAAGGGGAAGAGGGTCAGTTCTTTCAGGATGGTTTCTGCGGTCATTCCCCATGTCGGCTTGGTTTTCCGGGCCACTGCAGAAAGGGCACACGGGAGGTCAGCGCGGAGAATAACAAAACATTTATCAAAGATGAGGCATGCTAATTTATGAGGTCTTTGATTGGACCGGGAGCAGTATCGTGCTAACACGCTATAAAGCAGTTCGTCTTGATATGGGAAAGGAAGGTAAATGAATCGTGGCCGGATCATTTCTGCTTCCTCTGTGTTGATTGCAATGAATTAATATAACTTTCTAGTCTTTGTTTATCCTCCTTTCGCCTAATTCCTGCTTTCTGAAAAAGTTGGCTTTTTGTTAAGGACTTATCTTCATTATTTGACCTTTCTAGCACGTACTTAAGACGTCTTTTTTGAAAGGCATCTGCGGTCTCGGCCACATCTTTAAGCGTTTTTTCGCATATTGGCAGGTTACGGCGATGGATGTTGAAAATCATTAAAAAATCACATTTGCTCAGTATAGTAGTAGCTGCTGCTCGAACAGGCGGTTTCAACTCCATTATTTCACGAACTTTTGTTCTTAGCTGTGAACTCAAAACTGTGTCACGATTCTTCCAATAACCTGCCATATTCCTTTTCTTATGTGAGAATGGTTTCCTTTTGGTTGAAAGATAAACAAAACAAGGGTCGCGTCTTTTAAGTTGCCGATATAGGTGCGGATTTTGGCGTCGAGCTTCAGTAATATTCTTGCTTTCTGTATGGACGAGAATGTCTTGCCACTGTTTTCTAAGAGATTGAAGGTGTTCTTGAAATTTGGTTCCTCTTTGGATCGAATAGAACACTCTCACATTTATGTTTAGTTGCTTGCATACTCTCGTTACGGTGAAACCAGCATTACGTAGGCGATTTATCTCTCGCTTCCATGTTGGCCCGTGCTGCTGTATTCTATGAACGATAGGCATAGATGCGTCAGCTTTCTCAGTACCAAAGAAAGAGAAGTAGAAACCGCAGCAGCATCTTCCTTGTGCGATGGGCCTACCTGTACGTCCGTCCCGCACCATCTTGATTTTTTTTATAGGCAGTGGATCGTTGTGTTTCGAAAATGGGTTAGGGCATTTCCAAGGGCCATTGCCATATAGCTCAGTGCTGACCGCTTGTTGAGGTACGTTCAATAAAAATTCTTGTAAAACGGCATGTGCAATAGGTTGAAAGACGTACGGTTGATGCGGATTTAAAATTCTTTTTAGCCACAAGGCTGTGGGTGAGGTTTGAGGTAGCTCTGTAGTGGCCATCAACTGGATGCTGTACATCTTTTGGAAAGCTTTCACAAATTTTTCTAAGTCACTTGAGCGGTCTTGGAAAAAACCTTTCTCAATCGCAATCTTTTTATACAAAGAAGGCGTGGCGCCCCCCCACTGTTTTTCCAGTCGGCCATTCAGTATCATCTGGCACCGTCGTGCCAGCGCCCACGCCTGCTTTCGTTCTTGAAAATTCAGTTGGAGAGTCGGCTCTCCAACAGCATTAATTGCGTCTGTTGCATCAGTGAAATGGCCTAGCTTGTGATCTCTCTGTACTCCACTGTTGACGAGTTCTTCGCCATGCATTGGGCATAAAACGATCCCCTTAATCTGATGACTTCGTCTCCAATACGTTTCCTGTTTGCTCTGTAGGTCTTCTGCTCTGCATTTTAGGCAAATACGCAAAGTTTTAGGCATTAATGTTGTGAGATACATGACAGGTTCGGAACGACTTCTATAAAGTATGGCTTCCATCACTCTGTCTTTTTCATCTGGTGGGAGGAATGCAACATAGAAAGGATACATTGTTAAACCTATGGCAATGTCACGTCCAGTCATCTGCCATAAAGGCCACGTTTGCTCGGCAACAATTGACAAGCCTCTTGGAAGGCCGACGTTGTGCTCCCATTTTCTCCCAAAGAGCGAAGAAATTATATTTATAGTGTTCCTGCTTCCCCTATAGGCAAGATGTCTTGCCACGACACTGAAAAGCAGTTCGTCTTCATATGGTTCCGGGAGATAAGTAAACATGTCCCTGTCCTCCGAGAAATTTTAAGTCTTACGTCTCCTCGAGCCTACGTGCATTTTCTTCCTCGGTGACAACCCGGCTTCTTGCAACCCTTCCAATGGGGTTTTTCCCGAGGCTATCGCAGCTTCGGTGATCTCCTGTAATGAGCGCCTGGTGGGGGGCTTTTGGGGATCAGCTTCTTCAACTCCAACCATGAATTCCTTTACAGCTATATCTGCCGTTAGGCTCGGGTCTTGAGCAAACAGCGAAAGCACAAAAGGTTCAAATAGTGACTTTTCGTATCCCATTTGTTTTAATGATTTAAAGGTGAGGTCCAATTCACGACTTTTCGAGCGAACGGGTGGTTGTTCGGATATGGGTACACCTGGTTGTGTAGTAACCTTGTAAAGAAGATCTTCGTAAAGCTTTGCCTCTTTTTTCATACACTGCTTCTCGTACTCAAGTGGGCCCTGTGTAAATCTCCTCATGGAATCCAACATTGGCTCTAATAACACAAACCTTTCCTTCGCAATTTTATCAATTATTTTAATGCTTATACTTGTTTTATTACGAATAGCTTCTATCTGAGCCAGTTTGAACAATAGTACGACCAAGGCATGAACTCCTTGCGTATGAAAATACATTTTATCAGATAGTTCCTGAGATAAAATTACTGGCTGGCTCCACTGGTACCTCCAAAGGTTTTCCAGTAACAAAGACCATAATTTGCTATCTCTCTGCAACCTGTCCCATATAAAAGGTGGACCTGTACGTCTAGCTTGTCTGAATGCCATTTGGCACAATTCCATAGCTCTTATAGTTCCAATTGTTACGATAGGAAGACGAATTGCGTTCGACAGGGACACTAAGAAGTTCAATAAGACTGCATCACTGTTTCTTTTGGCATCCAAAAGATTTTGAATTTCGTCGATGACTAGTATGCCGAGGTGGTGGTTTAGTGACAGGAACCCAACCCCTGGATTAATCCATCTGTACCAAGACGCTTGTAACCACCGTAATAATCGGTGCTCAAAATTCTATCGAATTCTTTAATAACCGACTGCAGAAACTGTTTTAATGATCCATCGCCTGGGCAATCCAGTTTTATCCATACAACCTGTGCTAGTTTGTGTTTTGGGTGGATTATTCCTTGCGGAATGTATTTTAAAGCATTTTCTATCACTACGGATTTTCCTACTCCTGATGACCCGAGCAGAGCAAAACCTAGTAGGTTCGGTGGTTGCCAGGGATAGAGCGGCAGTATTTCACCTTTTCTTACGTTTCTGTAGTATCCTACCAGTAACTTTCTATATTCCTTCGATGCAGGGTTTTTTGAGGTGTATCCAGAGGTTATTGATAAAAATAACTGTTGGATTACCTCAAAGTGATAGGGTAGCGGCTGGAAAAATTCCTGGTCGAGCAAATCGGCCATTTGCATTCGTCCCCAGTCGGATAGCTGTGGTGACATGTCAGGGTAATGTCCAAATGATGATGTTATGTCAGTTATTCGATCACTGATCCGCAGGGCCTCGATGAGGGGATTCCCTTGTTGTTTTAGTATCTCTGCTTGTTTATACTCTGCAACTACCATGTTTGGAGGATATTCATTTCTTTTTGGAACGGTCATGGTTTGCCTCCTGATCACGACTATCCTTTTCCTTGTTCAGGCGCTCTAAAATATCTTCCTCAAAAGTCGAATAATCTTCTTGCATCAATATTTTCTTGTTATCTTCATCATAGTCAGTAACAGTTAGGTTTGTAATAATTGAAGTATTATTGCGCTGTGCTGCTCTCTCTTCATTCCGACTATCTCTGATACCACTTAACTTTTGTGTATTAGACCGTGTGTCCGGGAGTTGCTGTTTCATTTTTACAGCTGACGATATGATGTTTCTTATCTCATGTTCTTGTGTTATGCGTTCCGATTGTATCCTATCTTCTGTTGCCGCCTTATTCTTCTTTTTTGCCATCTCCAACTCTTCGATTTCGTAGAGAGTCTTAAAGGTATGATCGATATTGGATTCAATCAATTCACATAACTCATAACCTCGTGGCAGTTTTTTGTCGAAAAGGAGCAGTTTCCCCAGATTGGACGGTTCTATTCCGATTTCGACTGTCCATTCGTGGCGGCGAGCCTTAGCGAACCACTCGTCCCTGATGCTCGTGTCAGACTTGTAATACGCTCCACGATAAAAGATGCCTTTACTCGTGACCCTAGCGTGATCCCTATGCATTACGTTAATCATCGTCTTCTCAACACTCAATTGGTGAAGGGAACCCGAGCGATTAGCAATACCCCAGTTCCATAGGTCTAACGGCGTCGCGGACAGTCCCTCTGCAACCATCTCAGGAGGAAGTATAAGATTTCTTATTGGTGTCATGTTGTGAACTAACACCGCTCGTATTAGTACCTGCATAAACTCGTAGATGTTCAAAATAGCTTTCAATCGTGAATCTTTCATGTTAGGTACGGTACTAAATTCTTGTTTTACGTATCCGGGGGCAAAGGAACGAAATTCAGTTTTCACCACCCCAAACCTTCTTTCAATAAATGCCTTGTAGTCAGGTCGTCCAGACGGTGTATTGTCTATGTCGACTCCAAGATTGTTAACTATGTTTTGACCTAGTTTAACGCTGAATAATTCACCTTTGTCAGCTAGTAATAGTTTAGGTGCATGTTGTGATGGCCACTGCCTATTTATAATTGTTATTCCGTATCTTCTGCAAAATTCTACTTTGTCAGTTACCATATTTATGAGGACTATCATTGCGCCAGGCCATGAAGGACCCTCAAAACCAGCGCTTACTCCTGTTATTAACCGGCTGAAAGTGTCAGTCGTAAGATAAATCACGGGATATCCGACTATTCTTCGTCGGTCGAATTGGCTTACCAATGGGATGTTAGCAACGGCTGCATCGGCTTGGAATTCATCCCCTGGGCCCTGTACCGTGCAATCAGCCCATCCCAGGATCGCTCTTTCATTTATCTCATACTGGACTTCGCCATTGCGTTTGCGACGTGTGTACTCCTCAGGGTACTCAGTCTTAATAAAATACTGAAGTTGTCTTACTGTCGGTTTTTTATCTTCTTCTGTCTTGAACCCTGCAATCCCACTATTTGGATCAATAAGTTTTTTTGAATAATATGTCTCAATAACCAGATCGTTGGCTGTTTTAAGAGTTGCATCTTTGGATACTAACCATAAGTCTGCGCCTAACTGAAGCTGTTTTCTGACCTCCTCGGTAATATTAATGCCTGTACCTGGGCTAATCGTTCGTGGCGCCCCAATTTTCTTCCAATTTACGGCTGGGTTTCTTTTGCCTTTGGCCCCACAATTAGAGAAATCTGGCCGGAGCGCATTCTGATTCATTCCCCGTTTGAGGTACTGTTTAATCAGATGAGTCGCTGTTTGCCTTGTACTTTGCAGTGATACAATGATCCGAATGCGTTCGGGTTTATAAACAAGCTTCTTAATATCAGTGACATACTTCTTCAGTAACTCGAATCGTCTCACTTCGACTTTGTATGATTGACTGCTTTCATCAATACATGCCGGTTCGGCGAATGGGTCTGGGATTATTTTTATATCCCCGCAATCTACTTGTGTCTGTAATATTACTGGGTCATAAGGCACCGCCCAATCATCATTATCCAGTCTAATAACCCAAATTTTATTGACTTCGATATATACAACTCTGAACTTTGAATCACCTATTTTTAGGACCATGTTTTGAACTATTAAGAAGTGTCGCTCTGACATATTGCACCGCCTTTTGCACCGATGGCGTTAAGGAAGTAGAATTGTCGTATGGGAAGATCTTGTATCTGGCGCACATGGAGATCAACTGTTATGAGTTTCCAACCTAACAGCCGGCGCAGAGTCCCAAGCGCTGTTCCTTCAGCGTAAGACAGTTCCTGATCGATCGACTTGCATATCTCTTTGATCGGGACATAAGGGTACGAATTTTTTCTTTTAGCCAGCATTTGCCAAATTTTTTTGTCAGAGTCAGTGATGCAGTTAGGTGAAGAACTCCCGTCAAATATCCATTTAAGGTTCCTTCCTACTCTGGTTTTTACCTGGGTATCAGATACTACAAACCAACGTATGTGACGTCCTTCCCAATACATTCTCTCGATTTCAAGATTTTTGAAAACCCTTCGTTTTGCGAAAGCGTCGCTTGTCTTTACTGCCACTGCTACCATCAGTGGTTTACCTTGGTTTTTGATAGTGACCACAAAATCTGTTGTAACCACCCATAAAGCCTTTGATTGCGGATCAATGGGATGCCTAATGCCCAGCATTTTCGCTATGCGAACTGTGGCCCTTCTCGGCAGGGGAAATTGTTCCCTGATGTCGTCCACCCATGCCGTCCCTTCTCCTGGCAACTGTAATTCGCCCTGCATGTCTTCGAGTAGGTCCGAGCCCCAAATAAGATGGAGGAATACAAGATATTCGGTGTCGCTGAGAAGATGGTGAGTCCGTTCGGTTATTGACCAAAATACGCGATGACTCCTTCCGCGAGAGGGGACATCCGAAACTGTGAACCAGGGTTTGTAGTTGCGTCCAACTCCCGTCCCTCTACCTTCCTTCATAAATCTCAGGATTTTCTGCTCATTAAGACCATATTTTCTTCTAGCCATGGTCCATTCCCCCAAGACAAAATGAACTCCCTGCTACCGAGTTGTCTATGTGCTCGGTGTTAGACCCCGTTCCGCTCTCCTGTCAACATTCAGCAACCTTCTATCTAGGTTTTCTGTCCATAGCACTATTATACAATATTTCATGTGGAAAGCAACGTAACATATTGAATTTACTTCACCTTAGCGTACAGTTACGCTAAGGTGAAGTTAAGATATGCGTCATAAGCTGAGCGATAGGAAGAGTTGCCGCTTGGGCCCGACCGGCGACTACGCCGCGATCATCTAAGCGGTACTTTAGGTTTCAACAGTGGACTTGTTTAAGGCTCTTGGTATGGGATTCGAGGTGACCTTCGATCATAAATACTGTTCATTTCCAAGAGGGAAGGCACGTGGGGCGAAGGAGGGAAGGGGGCGCCGCTTTTGTTTGTGTGCGTTCGCATTGCCGAACGAAAGTTATGTCAGTGAAGGTTCACTTTGGGCAGGGAAGAAGAGGGCGCTTGCGAACCAAATAATGATTGGATTTGTGAGGGGGGGGCATTGCACCTAGGCCATCACGCAGCTATTGTTTTGTGGGCCCAAAGGCAAAGATTGCCCCATTGGGGGCGCTCGGGAAATCATGGCTGCCGTAAACGAGAGCTCGCCTCTCCACGCGCATATCGGGCCATCCCCCGAAAATGGCGCCGAATGCTCGTAGCAGCGCAATCGCCGTGGGTGTGATGGTTTCGCCGTTCCCGGGGAATCGACAAACAGAAACGCCTTCCAACAGCTCAAGAACTGCGGGAGCAGGAACAGGCAGCACGCCGTGGGCACAGGTTACATGACCGTCGGCCAGCGGCAGCGGGCTTACCACGAAACGTCCAGGAGCAAGGCGAGTGAACAGCTCCGCGGCCAGGCAGATGTCGAGAATACTATCTAGGGCTCCGACCTCGTGGAAGTGCACCTCCTCCGGATTCTTATCATGGACCGCAGCCTCGGCTCGAGCTAGCAGCGTGAAGGCGTCTGTGGCCAACTGCTTTGCCTGATCGGTGAGGCCACTTTGGGAGATGACGGTGCAGATATCGCGTAGCGATCGGTGCTGATGCTCCTCGGGAAGTGCAACAGTAGCAGTCCAACCTGTGACCTGGTTTACCTTCCGTTTTGTAAGGCGTAGTGTTCCTGTCAGCTCAGGTAGAATTGCGGCGAGCAGTCGATCGATCTCCTCGTCGCTAGGTCCGGCAACCCGCATCAGTCCCGCCACCAGCATGTCTCCAGACAGACCGGAATGTGCCCGTACAGTCAAGACTGTTTCACCATACTTCAAGTGGGCATGGTAGTGCTCTCCTGCATGGCTGTGGTTATGGTGGCGGTCCATATGGTTTGTAATTTTTCCTCTCCTCATAATGCGTTGATGATCCTTGCCGCGGCGCAGGCCGCTCCGTACCCGTTGTCGATATTCATGATTCCCACCCCGGGCGCACAGCTTGAAAGCATGCTGGCTAGCGCAGCCTGCCCTTGGCGAGCCACTCCGTACCCGACCGACGTCGGGACTCCGAAGATCGGCTTGGCGGTGAGCCCACCCATAACACTCAGTAGCGCCGCATCCAACCCGGCAATAACGATGACCGCATCGCAAGCGTTGATTTCGTCCAGTCGCTCAGTTAGTCGCCACAGGCCGGCGACTCCGCAGTCTTCGTAAACGTCGCAGCGTATCCCAAGATAGGTAAGGGTACGGGCTGCCTCCCAAGCCACTGAGCCATCGGCTGTCCCGGCAGATACCACGGCAACCTTACCTTCGGGGTGCATTGGCAGAGCCGTCCCGAAAGCGGTGCGCGAAAGGGGGTGATAATCGTAGCCGGATCTGATCATTTCGGGAAGTTCAGCGAACAAGTCGTGGGCCAGCCGGGTAAAAAGAACAGGCTGTCCTGATCCCTTGACGAACCGGGACAGCAGTTCAATGAGTGCTTCCCTAGATTTCCCCTCACAGAAAACCGCCTCTGGGAGCCCAATGCGGGCAGTACGGCCGTGGTCGAAGAGAATGTTATTCATCTTTTAAATCCTGATGAGCTCGTAGCGGTCATTGCCCATCCGCAATTCTTTCATATAGGACAACTGGCGTAGGCCTTTACGTGACTCGATCCGTTCCCGGAGGTCGTGAAGTTCAGCCTCAGGCAACCGGTAAACCATGTCGATGGAGGCTTGCTCCAGTGCGAGTAGGTCGGTAGATGCCAGGATCCCAAGATCGTGTGCCTTTACCGGGGCTGCGCTGGTGCCGGCGCAGTCACAGTCCACGGACATATTGCGCATCACATTTACGTACACAATCTTTTTCCCGAAGTGATCCATGGTGGCTTTAGCCGACTCAACCATGTTTTCCTGGAAAGGTTCGCCCTTGAGCCAGAGCTCATATCGAACATTGTCAGGGGCACCATGGATCATTTTCTTGCCGATGGTCCCGTCAGCGCAACCTATGGCAATATTCTTGAGAGAACCGCCGTAGCCGCCACTGGCGTGCCCCTTGAAATGTGTCAGCACCACAAGCGAGTCGTAATTGAGCAGGTTTTTGCCCATGGACATCTCCTTGAAGTGCTTTCCTCCACGCACCGGGAGCATCGTCGCCCCGTTCTCGTCCATTATGTCAACTGGACAAAAATCCCAGCCGTTGATCCTGATGGTTTCTCGATGATCAGCCGTGGTGAATCTTTTTCCCTTGTAGAGGGTATTGGTCTCGACAAGATTGCTGTTGGGAATGGTCTGCTGGAGGGCTTTCACAATGTTTTTAGGCAAGATGTTGGGACCGTGCGGTTCGCCGGTGTGCATCTTGATCCCAACCTTCCCCGAGATATTTCGGTTTATCCGGGAATACACTTTCACCAAGCTTTCGGGAGTAATCTCTTGAGTAAAGAAGACGGGAGCCCTTTCTTCCTGGGCCGCAAAAACTGAGCGCATCCCAGGGACGTTGCAAACGGCAACTGTTCCGAGGGCGAGAGCACCGTTTTGTAGGAACCGACGACGAGAAATATCTTTGGCCATGTAACACCTCCTGGGGAATAGCAGCAGTGCAGATTGAAACAGACATGGGTGGAAGCGGCTGCTTGTCATCACACTATGTGCGAAAAAAATGGAAACGGTTAGCCTGATCCTACGCAATCATTGCCCGATAGTGCTGTTGTTGGCGAGTCGTGCACTAAATTGGTGTACTACGGTGTGGTTGGGAGAGCATTCATGCTTCCCATACGGTAACCTGCCAAATCTACAGTGACGTGACGGTATCCTAGACTCCTCAGAGCTTCTTCAAGTCCCTCAGATTGCTCGATGGAGGCCGCGACCAGTGCAGGAATTTCTTCCACCGCGACTTCTATACGGGCGATAGCTCCGTGACTCCTCAGCCGTGCGGAGGGGAAACCCGCTCGTGCCAACAGAGTTTCTCCTGCTTCAACCCGCCGTAGTTCAGCCTCGTCAACTCTCCTATCAACCGGCAAACGAGACAAGAGGCAGGCTTTTGCCGGTTTATCCCATCCATGGAGCCCGAATGTCCTTAGGAGCGCACGAACCTCAGTTTTGGTGAGCTCTGCTTGTAACAGTGGACTTTTGATCCCGAGTTCCTTGAGCGCTTTGAAGCCGGGGCGATAATCGTCTAGATCGTCGAGGTTGGTCCCTTCCAGTACATCATTGGCCCTAAGGTCCGTTGCCATTCCCTTGAGTAAAGAGAACAGGTGGTGCTTGCACAGGTAGCAGTGGTCAGGCGGGTTGTTGCGGATCACCTCAGGGAAGGGGTGGTCGACAACGAGGTGCCGGACTCCCACGTGATCCGCGACCTTTCTTGCTTCGTGGACCTCGGCTTGGGGAACGTAAGGAGGGGCAAGAGTCACGGCTAGAACTTCGTCGCCAAGGGCCTCACGAGCAGCATAGAGTAAAAGGGTGCTGTCAACTCCCCCCGAAAAGGCCACAATTACGCGTTGCATGGTGCGCAGGTTGTTAAGGAGGTTTTGATATTTCTGAAGCATCGGATCTCCCATAAAGTGGTACTTTTGGTTCTAGCGGCGTGGAAGCCCGATCCATTCCCGGATCCGGTCCTCCGCGGAGCGAACAGAGCCACCCACGATGGGTAGCCCCCGCATGACTGTTGCACCGGGGCAAACCCTCCGAATATCCTTCTCGCTGCTACCCATTCCACTACCTTCGTGGGTGCAAAATGGCACGATGGTTTTTCCTGAGAAATCATGCTCTTCTAAAAAGGTGAGGACGGCCATTGGCATGGTTCCCCACCAATTTGGAAACCCGAGGTAGATCACCTCATACCCCGAAACATCCTCCAGGTGCGAAGACAGTTCCGGACGTGCATTCTGTTTTAGTTCCTTTTTGGAGACCTCCGTCGTCTCGTGGTAGTCAATGGGGTATTTTTTTAACGTATCGATTTTATGTACTGTGGCACCGGTGAGCTTTTGGATGATCTGAGCGGCAACCTCGGTATTCCCAACTGCCAGATTGACGATGTCACCGCCGACATAATTGTTGCCGGCGCGCGAATAGTAGGCGATCAAGATTTTTCCTTTGTCCATGTGGGCTTCTCCCTCCATTTGTTTAGTGCACCACCCGAGTATCATCCAGGTCGTCGGGGTCCCGGCTTTGGTGCAGAGTGATATTACCTCAGGAACATCGCGCAGTAATATCACGATTCTGTTGTATTATTGCCCAATCCGCTTGATGCACTGTATGTTGTTGAAAGCTGTATGTGGGGGGAGTAACATGTGGGCAGAGTTTGGAATTAGGTAACCACTTAAGTAAATGCAGAAAATGGAGGACCTTATGGAAAAGAAGATGGAGTCTTTAAACGATACTATTGCTCGATGGACCGAACATGGCGAGCAGCACACCACTGCGATCCCCGGTCTTGCGCTGTTTAGGCGGCAGGAACCTTCCGAGCCGGTAAGCGGCATCTACGAGCCGAGCGTATGTGTTGTGACTCAAGGAGCAAAGGTGGTCCAGTTTGGTGAAGAGTCTTTGGTCTATGACGCCGAGCACTACCTGATCACGGCTGTTCATATACCGACGCTGGTTAGGGTAACCGAGGCGAGCCCTGAAAAGCCCTACCTTGGACTCAGGCTGAAACTCGACTTGCGGGAGGTCTCACAACTGATGCTCGACTCCAACCTCCCTAAACCGCGTGCTCAACAAACCAGTCGTGGTATGGCGACCGGTGAGGTCACGCCGCAACTGATCGGGGCCTTTGAGCGATTGCTTGCTTTGCTTGATGATCCTATGGATATCCCCATTATGACCCCAGTCATCCAGAGGGAGATCGTCTATCGCCTCCTGACGGGGGATCAGGGAGAGCGGTTACGTCAGATTGCTTCAACTGGCAGCCAGAGCAGTCAGATAGCCCGGGCGATCGACTGGCTGAAGGGGAATTTCAGCAGCCCATTACGAATCGAAGATTTGGCGAGCAAAGTCAACATGAGCACTTCGACTTTCCACCATCATTTCCGTACCCTAACTGCCATGAGCCCGCTGCAATACCAGAAAATGCTGCGCCTGAACGAGGCCCGGCGCCTGATGCTGGCCGAGCGACTCGATGCTACAACGGCAGCCTTTAACGTAGGGTACGAGAGTGCTTCGCAGTTTTCCCGGGAGTACGGCCGCGTCTTTGGTGCGCCTCCGCTGAGGGACATTAACCGAATGCGGCAGACCGCTGCAGCAGCATAAGTACCTCAAATGTTCTGAGCAGGGGGGGCGGTTCGGATGGAGGGACACCGCAGAGGTCTCTCCATTTTTTGTGTACTTGCTGTCCTGCCGTTTTTCCTCCGTATCCTCTTTCGCTCAAAGCCGTAGGCCTCTTTAGGCTGACCAGCCCATTCGCCTCCATAGCCTCCGGGCAATTGTTTGTAAACCGAGACTCTAGCTGTAGTGCGCTCCCCCCGTAGTTGCGACCTCCCATTGCCACATTCTCTCCCCTGCGCATGACTTTTTATAACGATTCGGACGATCAGGCAAAAATGAGACAGGATCGAAATATCCCCCTGTCTGCAACTTATGTATATTTTAAATAGTGAAAGGCCATGGGCAATAAGGCAATGTCCTGGCTTGGAAGTGGAAAATGACGAGCGTCGTGTAGTCTTCTAACAGGCTAATAATTCGACGGTGTTAGGTCGTGGTGGCATCCGGGGATAGCTGTAATGCCTCTAGTAAAAAGGCACAAATCGTAGAATCGTGCAAATATCAAGCAGGATCGGGGTAACGGAGTCGGTGGCAGTTAACTTATAATTTCAACAGTCGGAATTATGATTACAGGGAGAAAAAAATGAAAACGCGAAAATTGGGCAACAATGGACTTGAAGTTTCCGCTATTGGCATGGGGTGCATGAACCTCAGCTTTGGTACCGGGAAAGCGGTAGATATCAGCGAAGGAGTTCAGGTCATTCGTGCTGGATACGAAAAAGGCATCACCTTCTTTGATACTGCAGAGGCGTACGGCCCTTTCACCAATGAGGAGTTGGTTGGTCAGGCCCTGGAGCCCTTCCGGAAGAAGGTCATCATTGCCACGAAGTTTGGCATGATCTCCGAGGAGGGCTGCCTCAATAGTCGGCCCGAGCATATCAAAAAAGTCCTTGAAGCTTCCCTGAAACGGCTGAGAACGGACTATATCGACTTGTTTTACCAACACCGGGTCGACCCCAACGTCCCAATCGAGGATGTTGCCGGTGCGGTAAAAGAGCTGATACAGGAAGGAAAAGTCAAATACTTCGGGCTTTCTGAGGCGGGAGCAGACACCATCCGCCGCGCTCATGCTGTTCAACCGGTGGCCGCGGTCCAAAATCAGTACTCGATCTGGACCAGAGAACCGGAGAAGGAGGTGCTGCCGGTTTGTGAAGAGCTGGGAATTGGGTTTGTCCCCTGGGGCCCCCTTGGGACAGGCTTCCTGACAGGAGCCATTACTCCGGACACCAAATTCGACAGCGCAACAGATCTCAGGGCTTCTTTCCCGCGTTTCACCCATGAAGCGCTTAAGGCCAACATGCCTCTGGTTGAAATGTTGAACGACATTGCCCGCAGCAAAGGCGCGTCCACAGTGCAGATCGCCTTGGCTTGGCTGCTGGCTCAAAAGCCGTTCATCGTGCCCATTCCCGGGATGGACAAGCTTGAATACATCGAAGACAACATCAAGTCGGCTGATCTGGCGCTGACTGCGGCCGACCTGAAGGAGATAGAAGAGCGGCTCGCCGGCATCTCCATTCAAGGAGATCGGCTTTCCAAGGAGTTGCTGTCACTCTCAGAGGAGTAAGCCTGTCAGGCATTGCTCAATGAAGGAGTCAATTATGAAGAACGTCATCGTAGTCATTGGTGCTGGATTGATCGGTCAAGCTATCGCTCGGCGGGTTGGCGCAGGCAAACACGTCCTGCTGGCAGATTTGCGGCAGGGAAATGTTGAGGTTGCAGCGAAAGTCCTAAGCGATGCCGGTTTCGAGGTGAGCACCGCAACCGTTGACGTTTCGTCTCGTGCTTCGGTCCACGCACTTGTCGAAACTGCAACAGCGATTGGCGCTATAGCCGGAGTCGTTCATGCTGCAGGTGTGTCCCCTACGCAGGCGGCTCCGGAGACGATCCTGAAGGTTGATCTCTATGGCACCGCACTGGTGCTCGAAGAATTCGGCCGTGTCATCGCCCCTGGCGGAGCGGGCATTGTGATAGCCTCTCAGTCGGGACACCGCCTTCCAGCACTGTCGCCTGAACAGAACAAGGCTCTGGCAACTACACCGACCGAAGAATTGCTCGCCTTGCCCATGCTTCAGCTAGATGTGGTGACCGACCCGCTTAATGCTTATCAGTTATCTAAACGCGGTAATTCGCTACGGGTTATGGCAGAGGCGGTGCGATGGGGCAAACGTGGTGCGCGGGTCAACACCATTAGCCCCGGCATTATCTGCACACCTCTTGCTAAGGACGAATTGGCCGGCCCCCGCGGCCCCGGGTACAGGCGCATGATCGAACTTTCCGCGGCTGGGCGTATCGGCACTCCGGACGAGGTGGGCGCCGTCGCAGCCCTGCTGATGGGACCGGAGGGTACGTTCATCACCGGCAGCGATTTTCTCATGGATGGCGGTGTAACCGCTGCTTACTGGTACGGCGAACTAGCTCCAAAGTGAAGGAACGTTTGCCGGTAGCCACCAAGATATTTTTGTAGACCACTAATAATGAACAGGAGAATCAACATGAATAACTTCGTTTACAGTATTCCCACCACGGCTTATTTCGGAAAGGGCCAAATCCAGGTCCTCGGTGAAACTATCAAGAACCATGGCGGATCCAAGGTTCTGTTGGCGTATGGCGGCGGGAGCATTAAGCAAAACGGCATCTACGAGGTGATTCTTGAGCAGTTCCGCAAGGCCAGCCTCGCACATGTGGAACTGAGCGGGATCCAACCCAACCCGAGGATCGAAAGCGTCGAGGCAGGGATTCGGGTCTACAGTGAAAGTGGCTGTGACTTCATCCTGGCAGTAGGGGGCGGGTCGACCCTGGACGCCTGCAAGGCCATCGCTGCCGGCGTGAAATACCATGGCCCCGTGACGGATCTTTTCGTCGATGAATCGGGCATCTCGTCAAAGATCGCTGCCGTTGCTCCGCTGGCGACTATCCTGACCATGGCGGGAACTGGGTCGGAACTGGATATGGGGGGTGTCATCACCGTTGGCGACGATCACAAGAAAAAGGTCGTCCTGCATCCTCTACTCAATCCCAAGTTTTCCATCCTTGACCCCGAGTACACCTATACCGTGCCTGAATATCATTCGATGGCCGGAGTCGCCGATATCTTCTGCCACCTGATGGAGCAATACTTTACTCCTGAGGCCGCGACGACCGTTCAGGATCGCATGAACGAGGGGGTCATGAAGGCGGTTCTGGAGGAGGCACCGAAGATCCTTGCTAACCCGAAGAATTACGACGCCCGTGCCAACATCATGTGGGCCAGTTCTATGGCCTTGGCTGGATTCCAGTTTGTGCTCGGTAAGCCTGGATTTCCCTTCCCGCTGCACGGGATGGGGCACGAGCTTTCCAGCAGGTACGACATGACCCATGGTGTCACTCTTGCGCTGCTGACGCCAGCCTGGATGCGTCATACCATGACTACAGCTCCGGAGCACCTGCCAGTCTTCGCAAAGTTCGCCCGCAATGTGATGGATGTCCGTGAAGCTGACGATGCTAAAGCGGCAGAAGAAGGCGTTAGAAAGCTCGAAGCCTTTTATTCCGTCATCAAGATGCCGGCGAACCTGCGCGAGGCAGGGGTAAAGGAAGAAGACCTTGAGATGATGGCAGCCAAAGCTGTGGAAAACGGGAAACTGGGCATACTGACATCGATTGGTAAGGAAGAGGCGCTTCAAATCATGCAGATGGCATTCTAAAGCCAAAGTAGAAGGATAATGAAATGAAAGCAATTGCGATAAACGGCAGCCCCAGACCGGGCGGCAATACAGAAATCCTGCTCAAGAAGACTCTTGAGCCGTTAGAAGCCGCCGGCTGGGAGACTGAGTACCTGCGTATCGGCGGGAAGCCCCTTAGGGGCTGTATAGCCTGCATGAAGTGCGTTGAGAAACAGAACGGCAAGTGCGCCATAGAAACCGACGGCATGAACGAGGTGATCGAAAAGATGTTCGCCGCCGATGCGATCATACTTGGCTCGCCGACTTACTTCGCCGATGTCACCTCCGAACTGAAGGCCCTGATTGATCGGGCAGGCTTCGTTGCCTTGGCTAATGGCGGCGCCTTCAGCGGCAAGATCGGTGCTGCAGTGGTGGCGGTGCGCCGCGGTGGGGGGACGCACGTTTTCGACACCATCAACCACATGTTCCTCACCTCATCGATGATCGTGCCTGGCTCCCTCTACTGGAATCTCGGCGTGGGCTGTGCCAAGGAAGAGGTGCATGAAGACGCAGAGGCTATTCAAAATATGGAGCATCTCGGCCAGACCATCGCCTGGCTTGCCAGGGGCACTGCGGCAGCCTCTGCCGCTGCTCCTTTCCCGAAAGTTGCAGTTGAGCTGCATTAGGTAGAAGGGAAAAGGACCGGCGAACAGCCGGCTTAGCAACAACTACTGCATGTGAACCATCAAAGGCACAAAAGACGTAACCCCGAACCGGAACCGGCGGACTGCAACGGGGTTACGTCTTTAGCCTAGGAGCTTTAAATGGAAGACGTGGATCAACTTGATTTGTGGGTGGATAGCGAGGTTTCAGTTTTTGAGGAACCCAGACCGGGATGGTATGTGCTCGGCGTGCTCAGCCTTTTGATGGGTTTCGCATCTATATCGACTGACCTTTACCTACCCGCCATGCCGTTGATGACTAGCTCCCTGCACGCCGATACCGGGATGATAGAGTGGACCATTTCTGGATATCTGGTCGGATTCAGCTTTGGGCAGTTGTTGTGGGGGCCGCTCAGCGACCGCTACGGTCGTCGCTTGGCTATCGGCAGCGGGTTGATCCTGTTCGTGCTCGGCTCAATTGGTTGTGCACTCTCCAACGATGTCCTGACGTTGATCGGATGGCGGGTGGTGCAGGCGTTGGGCGCCTGTGCAAGTGTTGCTCTTTCCCGTGCCATGGTGCGTGATCTTTACCAGGGGACTAAAGCCGCTCAGATGCTGTCCACGCTGATTACGGTGATGGCCGTCATGCCCCTGGTAGGACCCCTGTTGGGCGGGCAGATTGTTTCGATGTCGGGTTGGCGCGCGATCTTCTGGTGCTTGGTTGCAGTCGGGCTCTTTACCCTTGGGGCGCTTTGCACCATCCCCGAAACCCTGCCCCTAAGCAGCCGCAACAAAGATCCGCTCGGTAAGGCGCTTCTCAGCTATTTTGAGCTGCTGCAGAATCGCAGGCTGCTTGGGTATTTGGGAGCGGGTGGCTTTCTGTATGCCGGTATGTTCGCCTACGTTGCGGGCACACCCTTTGTCTACATAAGCTACTACCATTTCCCTGCTCGCCTGTATGGTCTGCTGTTTGGCATGGGGATCATCGGTATAATGGGGGCCAACATCGTGAACCGGTGGCTGATTGGGCGCTTCGGCTATGACCGGATTCTCGTGGTGGGAGCCATTGCGGCCTCAGCCTCTGGCATATGGGCCGGGTTCGCCGCGCACAGCGGTCTGGGAGGGCTTTGGGGACTCGTGATGCCGTTGTTTCTGTTCGCTTCCACGACGGGACTCATTGTCGCCAACTCTATCACCGGCGCACTGGCCGATTTCCCACAGCGGGCCGGCGCCGTCTCGGCATTGACGGGTGCTGTTCAGTACGGAAGTGGCATCTTTGGTTCTGGACTCGTTGGACTGTGGGCGGACGGCACTCCCTGGCCGCTGGGGCTGGTCGTTGTGCTGAGCGGCGTCGGCTGCCTGTTGTCGATTGTGTTGCTGTTACCCTCTAGAAAATGAAAACGGTGTGCGTCACAGGGAGGTTTCAATCATGAAAAAAGTTGTTCTGAATAACGGCGTAGAAATGCCTATCTTGGGCTTTGGCGTTTTTCAGGTGCCCGACTCAGTGGAGTGTGAGCGGAGCGTCTGCGATGCCCTCGAGGCGGGGTACCGACTGATAGACACTGCGGCTGCGTACATGAACGAGGAAGCTGTCGGCAATGCGCTCAGGAAATGCAGCGTTACCAGAGAGGAGCTTTTCGTAACAACAAAGCTGTGGGTTCAAGATGCTGGTTACGATAGCACCAAGCAGGCTTTTGAAAGATCTCTCAACAAGCTGCAGCTCGATTACCTGGACCTCTATCTGATCCATCAGCCCTTTGGCGACGTCTACGGCTCGTGGCGGGCAATGGAAGAACTCTACCGGGCCGGAAAAATCAGGGCTATTGGTATCAGCAACTTTCACCCGGACCGGGTCATGGACCTCGTCGTCCACAACTCGGTGATACCTGCCATTAACCAGATCGAAACCCACCCGTTTTGCCAGCAGGTCGAGACCCAAAAGTTCCTGGAGGAGAACCGCATCCAGATCGAATCTTGGGGGCCATTTGCAGAGGGGAAGAACGATCTGTTCGCCAACGAGCTGTTGAGGTCCATCGGCGAGAAATACGGCAAAAGTATCGCGCAGGTTGTACTTCGCTGGCTGATCCAGCGTGGCGTAGTCTCAATCCCAAAGTCGGTGCACCCTCACCGCATCCGGGAAAACTTCGATGTGTTCAATTTTGAACTCAGCGTCGAGGACATGGCGGCAATCGCGACCCTGGACCAGAAACAGAGCAGCTTCTTCGATCACCGCGACCCTGTGATGGTCAAGTGGTTGGGTGAACGAAAACTCGATCTCTAACACATAGGACCCCACAACAGCTCATCGCCTCGACGGGGCGCCATAACCGTTTCTGCTCGAGCGATGTTAAAGGAGAATAGCCATGAAGAAGCGATTGCTAGGAAAGGATTTGGAAGTCTCAGCCATAGGTTACGGTGCCATGGGGCTTAGTCATGGATATGGACCGGCAACCGACAAGCAGCAGGCTATTGAGCTGGTACGCGCGGCCGCCGAGCGAGGCGTGACCTTCTTCGATACAGCACAGATTTACGGCGCGGAGAACGAAGAGATCGTGGGCGAGGCCCTTGCACCTCTGCGTGGAGAGGTGGTGATCGCCACAAAGTTCGGATTCGAACTCGGGCGCACAGACAACCGACAGGTTCTCTGCAGCCGGCCGGAGTATATCCGTGAGGTCACCGAGGGGTCGTTAAAACGACTCCGGGTCGAGGCCATTGATCTCTACTACCAGCACCGGGTTGACCCCAATGTCCCGATCGAGGAGGTTGCCGGCACGATAAAAGACTTGATTGCCGAGGGGAAGGTGAAGCATTTCGGCCTATCAGAGGCCGGCGTCGAGACCATCCGCCGCGCCCACGCGGTCCTACCAGTAACAGCGGTCGAGAGCGAGTATTCCATGATGTGGCGACAGCCTGAAGACGAACTGCTGCCTGTCCTTGAGGAACTCGGCATAGGCTTTGTGCCCTTCAGTCCGCTCGGCAAAGGTTTTTTAACCGGTCGCTTTGACAAAAACTCCACCTTTGACAGCTCAGATTTTCGCAGCATCGTCCCGCGTTTCTCACCTGCGAATCTTGATGCCAACCAGGCACTGGTCAACCTCGTAAAGGAAATTGCGGCTGATAAACAAGCGACACCTGCCCAGGTTGCTCTAGCTTGGGTGTTGGCGCAAAAACCGTGGATTGTGCCGATACCGGGTACCACCAAACTCCAACGTCTGGTGGAAAATCTTGGCGCAGCCGACGTTGAGCTGTCGTCTACGGATCTCGGCACCATCGCGCGTGCCTTAGCAAAAATAGAGGTGCGTGGCGATAGATACCCTGCCCACCTGCAGAAGAGGGTGGGGCGCTAACTGAAATGACAGCCCCCGGGCCGCTGAGGAGTTAATGAGGGACATGAGACCACTTCTTATCCTAGCATCCACTTGTATCGCGATGTTGATCACTGGTATATCGGAGGCGCAGACCATGCAAAACCATCTAAACGCGAAACAACGGGCAATGATCCCCATCGCTGCTTTCACTGCCAACGGCGATCTCGACAAGTTAAGAGTGGCGCTAAGTGATGGCCTCGATGCCGGGCTTACGGTTAGTGAGATCAAGGAAATCCTGGTCCAACTTTACGCCTACGCCGGCTTTCCCCGAAGCCTTAACGGCATTGGCACCTTCATGACTCTCATAAACGAGCGAGAAAAAGAAGGTATCAGGGACGAGAAGGGGAGGGAATCAAGTCCTCTGCCAACGAAGCGAAACAGCCTCGAATTTGGCACCGAAAACCAGACCAGGCTAGTGGGACAACCTGTGACAGGCCCTGTTTTTGATTTTGCCCCGGCGATCGACCAATACTTGAAGGCCCACCTCTTCGGCGATATCTTTCAGCGCGATGTGTTGACTTGGCAGGACCGTGAGGTGGCGACGGTGGCGGCTTTGGCGAATATCGAGGGCGTTAATCCCCAATTGCGTGGACATCTGGCTATCGCTCTTCACAACGGCCTGTCCCCAGAACAACTGCGGGATCTTATCGGTGTTCTGAGGACAAAGTGCGGCCCGAAGGTTGCGGAGAACGCTGTAGTGGTTTTTGAGGACGTTCTAGCGTCCAGAAAGCAAGTACCGGTGGGAGAACGTCCTGTTATGGATAACGTCGAGGCTACTGCGAACCTCCAAAAGGAGAAGAACATGAGTCAGCAACACAGTGATCTCCGCAATGGCGGTGTTTTCCCTGTCGGAGAGAAAAACGAAAAATATGCCAAATACTTTACCGGCACAAGCTATCTTAAGATGTTGTCGACGGAAAGGACGTTTATAGGCAATGTGACCTTTGAGCCGGGGTGCCGCAATTTCTGGCATATCCATCACAAAGGGGGACAGATATTGCTCGTCACTGGCGGACGCGGCTGGTATCAGGAATGGGGAAAAGCCGCGAAGGAACTCAGGGCCGGTGACGTGGTTAATATTGCACCAGAAACCAAGCATTGGCATGGAGCGGCTAAAGATAGCTGGTTCTCCCATGTGGCAGTAGAAGTCCCCGCAGAGGGCGGTTCCACCGAATGGCTTGTGCCGGTGTCCGACGAGGCATACACCCGGTTGCCGAAGTGATCAAATCAGTCGAGCGATGACGGCTATAGAGAACGCGGTACAAAATGAACGCCAACGCGTGGGTTGACAAAACGAGCGTGAGCCAGGCATTCACTCCATTACTTTCCACATGGCAGAGCTTCTACGTCATAGTTGGTTCGGCAGTTGCGGCGGTCATTGCCATCCAGTACGCCAAAATTCCTGTTTTCCAAACCAACAAAGAGAGCATTTCGTGCTGATTTGGGCGGCAATAATGCATTTAAGGGCTCAAGGCTCTTGAGGTAATTACTGATATGTTCCATTGCCTCCGGAATTATCGAAATACGCTCATTTTCGCTACCCTTGCTGTGTCGAATGGTCACGATACTCGTGTTGCCGTGACAGGTTATGTCCTCGATGTCAATGTTGGCAATTTCTGTTCGATGTAAAAGGGCGGTTACCGCCAAGGCAATAATGGCCTTATCTCTTATTGCTGTAGATGCATTCACAAGTGCCTGTCGTTGGGTCTTAGTTACCCTGTCTGCAACGCACGATGAACCAAGTCACCAATGAAACTGATGTGACGGAGGAAGTGATGAAAAGCTTATTGGAGACGGAAGCCGACCGTAAAAACAATGCCATTACGATTGACGCGGCAAAGAAGAATTTGAACCATGTGTGCAGGTTCCTTTCAGGGGCCGCTCGGGCGCTAATTACCCCTTGAAGAGCCGCTCCTGCATCAAACAAAGCCGAAAAGCAGATGAGCCTTCAACTGTTGGACATGAACAGGAAACTACAATAATCAAGGCGCCTAGAGCTGTCAAAATACTTCTGGCCGGCGGCAAGCCAGACGACAATACGAGGTTCTGATTACACGGCTTACAGTCGTTTCCTGGCATTAGGCAACAAAAACTGTGGCGTGAATTTACCGGCCAGTAAACGGAGGTAGGTAAATTCATCTACCACTATCAGGTTCTTTTCCCATATTTTAAGCCGAGTTTGCTCATCCTCCCCCTTAAAGTGTTAGGGTTAATGCCGAGTAGTTCTGCTGCACCTCCAGGACCATGGACCTTTCCTTTTGCCATTTTCAAAACTTTACTTATATGCGCAGCCATAGCTTCATCAAGATTTATTGCCCCCCCGGTAAGTTCCTCACTTATGGATGGTGTTTTTGCACTCTTTTCGTCCAGCAGCAGTGAATCAAATTTCAATTGACCGCCTCTGTACCGGATCAGTTCTCTCTCCACGAGATTTTCCAGCTCTCTAACATTCCCGGGCCACCAGTAGTTCATCATTCTTTCCAACACGCCTGGCGCAATGGCAGGGGGGGAGGAGATGCCAAATTCCCTGCACTTAACCTCTACGAAATGCCGTGCGAGGGCTGGGACATCCTCTCTTCTTTGCCTGAGCGGCGGCACGATGATCGGAAACACGTTCAATCTGAACCAAAGGTCCTCCCTAAATTGGTTTTCTGCCACCATACCTTCTAGGTTGCGGTGCGTCGCAGCGATCACGCGGATGTCAACAGGGATTGCCCGATCTCCTCCTACTCGTTCTATCTCTTTATGCTGTAGCACGCGCAAAAGCCTCACTTGTGCTTGGGGCGGCAGTTCGCCGATCTCATCCAGGAAGATGGTCCCGCCATCTGCCCGTTCAAAACGTCCGCGCTTTTCTGTAATAGCCCCAGTGAAGGCTCCCTTTTCGTGACCGAAGAGTTCGCTGTCTATAAGGCTCTCGGAAATGGCGCCACAGTTAACCTTGATAAATGGGCCATCTTTGCGCGAAGAGGCGAAATGGATGGCGTTGGCAATGACGTCTTTTCCTGTCCCGGTCTCCCCCATCAGGAGAACCGTGTTGGAAAGTGGAGCGATTTGCTGAGCCATCTCCATAACATTTCGCAGTCCTGAATTCCCCCCGATGATTTCGTCCCCCAAACGGGGCACCAATTCGCTACGCAAGAAGCGGTTGTCGTCCAGAAGGGTATCCCGGTAACGAAGCACCTCTCCATAAGAGAGGGCGTTCGCTAGTGCTAATGCAAACGGATCTGCCACCGTAGACAGAAGCTCTGCATCTCCTTGATTGTATCTGCCTTCACCGTATGCTCGTAAAGCAAGAACCCCTATTAATTCGTTTTCTACACGGAGGGGTAGGACAAGGTCTGAATTCCCAGCTAATTCGACAAGCTCACTAATCATTTTTGCAGGACCGCTTAAGGCTCGGGCATCCATAATTAGTGGTCCTGAAAGCTTTTGGCCCCACCCCCACACAAGTTCCGGCAACGGCACGATCTCTTTTGCCGCCTCTCCGTCACTGTTCGCAAAGTGTGCTATCCGCCGGATAGCTCCGAGTTGGCTGTCCATGATGTCGAGATAAATCTCATCCAAGGGGAAATGCTCCCGCAAGTAGTCAAATGCGCGTTTCACGGCAACCCGGATGTCCAGGCTGCTGCATATCTTGAGGGTAACCTCTCTGAAAAATTCATCTTTATTGACTGCCATAACGATGTGAGCTCCGCTAAACCGACTTGCTCATGAGCCGGTGGAGGACTTTCTGTCCTGTTGTTAGATAAATTGCCCAGCAATAACCAATATCTTGTGACAACAGCCAGCTTGGTTGGTCATACCGATAATGGAGGGGGCCGCTGGTCTTGATGGGGGTGAAGATGAGCTCGTAGCCCACGGAGATCTGCAACCGGTAACTCCTCTACACGTGTGGGTGTGTTTTTGTTTTGCCCAACAATTGTTATATTTAACGATTTACCAGATCGCGCAATTTAAGGCAATGGCAATTTGTCATATTTGGTTTTTAACTTTGCGGCTATAATCGTAAATAATCAAAAAACAACGATATTGTTGATTGGCACGAATGTGGCTTTGCTTAAACCGTCAACGCCTCGTCGGAGGCATATGCTTGGTTTTTCGAATATAAAATTGAGGTGTACAATGAACAAAATAATTGAAATCGTCGAATTCACCGATCCGGTCTGCACCTGGTGCTGGGGCAGCGAGCCTGTTCTGCGTAAGCTGGAAACTAGATTTGGAGAACAGGTAAAAGTCAGTTTTATCATGGCAGGTTTGGTTAAAGACATCACTGCATTTTACGACAGTTACAATGACATTGGAGGGGACCCGGTCCGCTCCAATAGGCAAATCGCCAAGCACTGGCTTGAGGCTTCCCAGCGTCACGGGATGCCTGTGAAAATCGATGGATTCAGCTTGTTTTCACGGGAGCGCGTGTCTTCCTACCCGTTGAATGTGGCTTACAAATCTGCACAAATGCAGGATCAAAACCTAGCGGACAGATTTCTTAGGCGCGTTCGTGAAGCATCGGCTGCCGAGGCGAAGTTGACAAATACCACCGAGGTGTTGGTGGAATTGGCCTCAGAAGTAGGCCTGGATGTCGCCCGCTTCGTGGAGGATTTTTCCAACGGGGCCGCCCAAAAGGCATTCGAGCAGGATCTCGCGATAACGCAACGATATAATGCCCGAGGTTTCCCCACATTTCTCGTTCGATTCGAAGGGAAGGAGACTCTTTTACGCGGATACAGGAGGTATGAGGATTTCAAGGCTGTGATTGGGCTGATGACAGAAGGAGAGATCGCTGAGCTGCCGATTTCGCCCAGCGAAGAGGCTGTCATGGCGTTTATAAGAACCTATCTCTCGGTAGCGCCGGTTGAAATAAAAATGACCTTTGACCTGGCCGATGCCGAATGGGATTCGATGTTGGATTCGCTGCTGGCAAAAGGAATGATTGTGCGCCGTGAAGCGGGAAATGGATACTTTGTCTCACCCAAAACCGGCGGTGCGGTTTGCGATACCGTAGCCGGCACCTGCACAGCAGTTTGATCATAACCTAGAAAACGTTAGTCCCCATCGGGACCAGCAGGCGTAGTCAAATCAGATGTATGAATTTGATACAGAAGGAGACAATTATGAAAACGGAAAAATTCACAGCAACAAACGCAGCCATGCTTCTCATCGATCATCAGGTTGGAACCTTAAGTTGGTGCTGCAACATCCCACAGGAATTAATCAAGAATAACACGCGTGCGTTGGCTCGAGCAGCGAAGGCCCTGGATATGCCCCTGATTCTCACAAGCAGTATGGAAGAGTACACACAGGGGCCTCTGCTCAAGGATCTGGAAGAGATCGCACCGGAAGAGCACGCTCGCAGAGTGAAGCGTTTTGGGGTGGTGAATGCTTGGGATGATCCCAACTACAAGGCGGCGGTCATGGCTACCGGACGGCGGAACTTGATTATTGCGGGTCTCACCAATGACGTATGCATCGTTTATCCCGCGATGAGTGCGGTAGAGGAGGGCTTCAACGTACAGGTGGTAGTGGATGCTGGTGGCTCTCCAACCCAGATTGCAGATGAGACCGCTCTAAGGCGCATGGAGCGTGCGGGGGTGACTCTTACCTCAACAAATCAGCTTATAGCCGAGTTGGCTGGATCATGGACAACCGAAGGCGGCTCAAAACTGATTCAGATATTGTTCGAGGAAGTGCTGGTGCACCTCGGCAAACCGTCTACCTAAAAGGATTCTGTGCAAGTTGCATGACATTTTGCCCCTCAGGAGCCATCCTGTGGGGCAAAATGCCATCAGAGGTATCATTCGGAGCGGACCGAGTCGATCTCCTAGTTGTTCTCCTTAACCACACCATCTTTCATCACTAGTTTGTTCTATCCCCCCCAGAACGTGAATTGCCCCCCACTTACGCCTCCTGGGCAATAACCTGCAGTATGCAGGCATATCGCACAGGCAGGAGCAAAGCCCAACGGCATTCCCTTATTTAGTAAATTGCTGAATTTAACAAAGGCAAGCCCCGCAGTTTTGCTTTATTTGGTGATTGTCTAAACGCTTGTTTTTAAATACCTGTTATTACATAACAATTTCTTTGGCATGAATGTCGCTATAGCAATGATAAGTGATTTAGCAAGACTGGGGAATTACCAAGTGCCCCCCCTCTGTAAATCCTGATCTCGCTACCATTCATGAAACAAAATGGGAGGGAAAGACAATGTATGGATATCAGCTGACATTTTTTACCCAGCAGGACCGAACACATAAGAATCGGTGCCTGGGGGAATGGCTCATTGAGGAGGCGCTTTGCATGGGCATCAAAGGCGCAACGCTGTTCACTGCCGCAGAAGGTTTTGGTAGAGAGCGAAAACTACACTTCGTAGGATATTTTGATGTCTCCGATCAACCTATAGAGGTCTCCATGGCAGTCAGCGAGGAGGCGGCCAGCATATTTTTAGAGCATTTGAAGCAGGAAGGGATCGATGTCTTTTACATCAAGTCGCCCATCGAATTCGGCACAACGAGGAATCGATAAGCGATCCGGCGACTTTACAAGCTTCGTTTAACACTTGTCTGGGGTAGATCATGCGGTTTGGAAATGAAAACGTTTTTGACATGACTAGAAAGTTCACAAACCGGCCGGATGGAAGAAAATACATCCGCCACTTGCCCGTGTTCCTGAGCCTCGCCTTCCTGAGCGCATGCGCCGTCGGCCCTGATTTCAAGAGGCCGGTGAGCACGCCTCCCGCGCACCTCATGGAGACCACCGACGAAATCGGCAGGCAGAGCCAAGTAGTGACGGGGAAGATGGAGACAGCATGGTGGACGCTGTTCAACGACGAGATCCTGAGCGAACTTCAAGAACGCGCTCAGAAAGGGAACCTCGATCTGCAGTTGGCGGCTGCGCGTCTGGCGCAAAGCCGTGCGCAGACCGGCGTCGCCAATTCTGTAGGGCTTCCGCATCTCAGCCTAGGCGGTTCCTATGCGCGGGCCGCGGACAGTGCAAACGGCCAAATGGCGCTACTTGGCGCTCCCGACAGTCCGTACGATATTATGCAGGCGGGATTCAACGCGAGTTGGGAAATCGACTTGTGGGGGCACGCCCGGAGGACCGGCGAGTCTGCTGCGGCATCGCTGCAGGCAAGCGCGTTCCAACGAGAAGGGGTGCGCGTATCCATTGCCGCAGAGGTCGCTCGCGCCTACATTCAGTTGCGCCACGTCCAGACGCAATTGGACATTACCCGCCAAAACCTGGCCATTGCCGAAAATGCTCTTAAGCTGGCGGACAGTCGCGTGAAAAATGGCGTAGCCACCCGCTTCGAGTCGTCGGCATCGGCTGCACAGTTGGCATCGACAAAGGCGCTGGTCCCGCGTCTCGAGGAACAACGTGACGCGCTGATGAATGCCCTGGCATTGCTGCTTGGTGAACCTCCTCGTGCACTGAATTCCTTGTTGACACCAACGCACCAAATCCCGCCCGTGCCAAGCAAAGTGCCAATCGGATTGTCCTCTGAACTTGCGCGCCGTCGCCCCGACATCCTCCAAGCCGAAGCACGCCTGCATGCTGCGACAGCTGCCATCGGTGTAGCCAAAGCTGATTTCTATCCGCGCATAAGCCTGAACGGCAGTCTCGGTTTTCAGTCCCTCAACCTGGACACCTTCGGCAACTGGGCATCGCGCACCTTCGCAGTGGGACCGACTCTCTACCTGCCCCTCTTCGAAGGTGGCAGGCTAAAAGGCACGCTTGCCTTGAGTGAGGCTCGTCAACAGGAAGCGGCGATCGCCTACCAGCAAACGGTACTGCACGCCTGGCATGAAGTTGATGACACGCTCAGCGCCTACGCCGATGTCCAAAGGCGCAGGGAGCAACTCACACTCGCCTTCGACGAGTACCGCAAGGCCTATGCTGTCGCGCTGAGGCGCTATGAGCAGGGCGCCGCCGAATATCTGATGGTGTTGACAGCGCAGCGCTCATTGCTGGCCAGCCAGATGGAACTCGCCGACAACACGAGCCGTGTCTCCATCGCCATGGTCAACCTGTACAAGGCGCTCGGGGGGGGATGGGCATCCCAGACGGGTGAATCTGGAGGCCCGCAACAATGAGTGCGAATCAGGCTACATCAACTCCCGCACCTCCCGGTAACGCACCAGCGACTCCATTCAGTGGGCGCCTGTTCACTGGTTTCCTGGGCATCCTCATTTCCGCCATGGTAGCAGGCCTAAGCAATCGCATCGGCTCTCTGGCGCTGGCCGACGTGCGCGGGGTACTTGGCCTTGGGGCAGATGAGGGTAGCTGGCTCAACACCGTGTACGTTGCCGCGGAATTGATCGCGATGCCTTTCTCTATCTGGTTGGCAACGATCATTTCCCTTAGGCGTTTCCACATGTTGATGACGGGACTGTTTGTCCTGCTCTCTTTCATCATCCCCTTAGTACACGACCTGTCTGCCTTGCTGTTGCTGCGCAGCTTTCAGGGAGTTGCGGGGGGGATGCTGATCCCGATTCTCATGCTATCGGCGTTGCGGTTTTTCCCAATACCAATTCGCCTGTACGGTATGTCGCTGTACGCCTTGACGGCCACTTTTTCGCCCAATCTAGGGCTCTGGATGGCCAGTAACTGGACTGATGTTTGGTTTGATTGGCGCCTGCTTTATTGGCAAAACCTGCCTTTCGGGTTACTGGCGATGGGGATGGGATGGTGGGGAATTCCACAGGACCCGACACGGCCAGAGCGTCTAGGACAGACCGACTGGTTCGGCATGGTATGCGGCGCGGCGGCCTTGGGAATGCTAGCCATCGGGCTGGACCAGGGGGAGCGCCTGGATTGGTGGCACTCTGACTTGCTCTGCTGGTTGATCGGTGGCGGCATTTCCATGATGGTCGTCTTCCTGATCCGCCAGTGGTATTACCCGGCCCCGTTCATAAAGCCGCAACTGTTGCTGCAAAAACGAAACTTGGGCGTGGGTTTTTCAGTCTTCGTTTTCCTGCTGATGGTCATGATGTCCAGCTCGAAGTTGCCGGGGATGCATCTTGAAGCTTTATGGGGCTACCGCAGCTTGCAGAGCGCCCCGATCGGGCTCCTGATCGCTTTGCCTCAGCCGGTTCTATCGCTTGCCGTAGCCTCGCTATTTTACCGGAAGTGGGTGGACGCCCGCATAGTTATGGCTTCTGGAATAGGTTTGATCGCAGTCGCATGTCTGCTCTGCACGCATATAACGGCCAGTTGGATTGTTGATCAGTTCGTACTAGCACAGATGCTGCAGGCCGCCGGGCAGGCCATGGCGGTGGTTGGTCTGTTGTTCTTGACGACCAGCGTGGTGCAACCGATGGAAGGCCCCTTTGTGGCCGGCACCATCAATACCCTGCGCGCCTTTGGGGTAATTTTTGGCGGTGCTATGATCGGTCATTTTTTCCGTCTACGTCAGCATTTTCATTCGGAGATGCTTGTGGATCGCATCGGCCGGATTTCTGCGAATATACCGCTATCCCAAGACAACCTAGCCGCATTAACTGACAGTGCTCGTCAGCAGGCTTTTGTTTTGGCCAATGCTGACAGCTATCTGATGCTCGCCGCGCTGGCGGTCCTGCTCATACCTTTCGTATTACGAATGGATTACATAGCGGCTCCGGCTCGGCAAACCTCAGCACCTATCACAAACAAAGGATAAGACAATGGCATTTCCAAAAACAGCAATGATCATTTCCGGTCTCCTTCTTGTGTCCGTAGTCGGAGCGGGTATTTACCTTCTCAATCATCACCAATCCGATGCGGATAGGCAATCAACCGATGATGCATATGTACGGGCGGATTTTACCCTGGTAGCCCCGCGAGTTAACGGGCAGATAGCTCGTGTTCTTGTGGACGATAACGAAACCGTAAAGGCTGGTCAGCTACTGGCGGTAATCGACGACCACGACCTGAAGGTTTCCGTCCAGAGCGCTCAAGCAGAGGCAGGAGCAGCACAGGCCGCCATTGAAAGCCTGAAGGCAACCATCAAGCGAAATGCGTCAACTATCCAGCAGGCTCAAGCTGCCGTTAGGTCGGATGAAGCTTCGATTGCCCTCGCGAAAGCCAATACTGAGCGTTATCGCAACCTGTCAACTGATGGTTCAGGAACTCGCCAGGAGGCCCAGAATGCGGAGACCCAATTACAGGTGCACCTGGCAGCGCTCGACCGCGACAAGGCCGGCGTAGAAGCGGCCCGACAGCAAACATCGATACTTGAAGCCGATCTGAAAAAAGCGGAAAGCTCGCTGCAGCGGGCCAAGGCCGTACAAGCTGCGGCCGAACTCAACCTTTCCTACACCAAGATCGTCGCTCCCATAGACGGGACCATAGCACGCCGTTCCGTGCGCCAGGGTGCCTTCGTCACCACCGGTATGCCTCTGCTGGCAGTGGTGCCGCTGGATAAGGTCTATATCGAAGCCAACTTCCGGGAAACGCAGCTTGCCCGTATTCGCCCAGGACAATCCGTTACGATCCGCGTTGACACACTGCCTGGCGTGGTCCTTTCGGGCAGCGTCGCAAGCTTGTCACCAGCAAGCGGTGCTTCATTTGCCCCAGTCGCACCGCAGAACGCAACAGGCAATTTCACCAAAATAATTCAGCGTTTGCCTGTGCGCATAAGTATTGCCCCCGGCCAGGTCGCAAGCAAGCAATTACGAGTTGGCATGTCTGTGCAGCCAACGATTGAGATTGGAACAGGTCCGAACGCAAAAAAGCAATCGAAGGATGATGAGGAAGGATAAACAACCAATGAAAAGTCGAGAATGCCTCCAATTGATCATTAGATATTAACTGCTTTGGTCTATGTCCGCATCAGTGCTGTCATCTGCAAAATGGGGATATGGGAACACCAGGCGAAAGCCAACAGGAAAAACACTATGAAGGAGAACATCATGGCAAAATTACTCTACGTGACCTGCAACCTTAAACCTATGGAAATTTCCCGCAGTCTTTCAGTGGGGAATGAGTTTCTAAACGAGTACATAAAGCATAACCCGGAGGACGAGGTGCATTTTCTTGACCTTTACCGAGACAACATTCAACGCATCGATGCCGATGTGCTGTCTGGTTGGGGGAAATTGCGTAGTGGAGACGGTCTCGCATCCCTCTCCTACCACGAAGGACGCAAAGTCGACCGCATCTGGAAGCATGCAGACCAATTCATTGCAGCAGACAAGTATGTGTTCGTGACACCGATGTTCAATCTCGGGTTCCCTGCGGAATTAAAGATGTACATAGATACGGTATGCGTGGTTGGCAAAACATTCACCTACACTCCGACCGGCGCTGTGGGCCTGCTGAAAAATCAGGGTAGAAAATGTCTCCATATTCACTCGAATGGGGGCTTCCACTATGGCAATGAAGAGGACCATTCGGTACCCTACCTTAAGTCGATTATGGGCTTCATGGGGATCGAAAACTTCGAAGCAATCGTGCTGGAAGGCGTCGATGCCATGCCGGACCTGGCTGAAGAATACAAAGAAGCAGCTATGATAAAGGCCCGCTTGGCCGCACTGAGCTTTTAGAGGATGAAAGTCGTAGTCTTGCTCACTTTGCTCGTCTGGGTCGGCGTCTGTCTTGTAGCTTTTTTCTACAAAAGAGAGCGTTGAGGAACGATCTTCATGGGAATGTCTTCTATGGTGTACCAGGGAACGGACAGCCGATTCCACCGGATCGTCAACGTGATAGATGACGTGGCGTGCCATGTGGTCGAAGGTAGACAGCACAATTGGAGAGAATCCATTGCCCTCCTACTTTTGCAGATGGTAGCTCATGTTCAAGATGAGGAGGACCACCTGAAGGTGCTCGGGTTACCGAACTATCAGCAGCACTGCGAGCACCATAGGTTCATCTGCAGACTTGCCGCTAGGATTGTCCACGGGCATGGCTACGGCGACAACGTCCCTGCCCGCGAACTGCATTTTCTCAAGGCGCAGTGGCTTGAGCACGTTCGAAAATTTGATTGCGACTACTAAACACTCACGCGAACCCCGATATTTCCATCTTAGTGATATGTCGTAATTTCAAATCCTTCTGTTTTACGGTATTTGACACAATAAATCAATATTACCAAATGCGGTGAACATATCACCGCATTTGGTATCCTCCCACCGTTCAAAAATCCCCAATCGTTTTAAATTAGTATGTTACGCAATGGCACAATTCTAGCTCTTAAGCTGCCGGAAATCGTGCCCCCCTATTTTTGCATCTCTCACATCGTAGTGATGTTTCACCATTTATCAAACTGGAGGAGGTGGTCAATTACAGGGTCTTCTGATTCACCAGTTGTTCCAATGCAAAGTAAGGAGGCTTATTTGATGGGGGTTAGAGGGTTGCAAGGAGTGTTGTTCTTCTGCTCGCTGTTCGCCGCCTCAACGAGTATGGCGACGGAGATACATGGCAGGAGTTCCACGCAGTTTCAGTCATTCAGCGATGAAATGCTGAATGGCAAACGACAGATTGAGCTGGCCGAATATCTGCGGTTCTCAATCACTAACATCGACAAGGAGGGAAAGTTCACTATTCATGGCTATGGCAGGGGGTCTCAGGACTTCACCAATGGCGACGGCCTCAATGGCAGACTCTACTACTTCTATGGGGACTACCGTGACCTTTATGAAAAGATCGATCTTAGGATTGGTCGCCAGTTCGTAGATGTCTCAGCTGGCAGTGCCATCGTTGACGGGGCACTGATCGGGGTGAAAAACGTAGGACCTGTTGCGTTTACGGTGCTTGGTGGCCACGACGTGGTGTTCGGCCTTAACGGCGAAACGGGAAACGCTGGCAATACCGTATTCGGTCTCGCTGCATACTTGAGCGGTTTCCGAGAAACCGATGCGGAGGTCAGTTGGCTCCGAAAATTCGATGGCAGTGATATCACGAGAGACATCATCGGTGGCTCGTTTAAGCAGTACCTCTTCAACAACGTGAAGCTGTACGGCAATGCAAAATACGACATCACTGCCGAGGCATTCAACGAGGTTCTGGGCGGGGTAAAGTACTTCCCCACATCGGATCTCATCTTTACCGGGGAGTACTACAGGAGCTATGCGACCTTTGATACAACTTCAATCTACTCTGTGTTTGCTGTGAACGACTACACCGAGGCGCTGTTCAGAGCCGACTACACCTTGAATGACAGGTTGTCGATGAACTTTGGGTACAACCGTCAGTGGTACGGCGACGGCGGCCATGCCAACGTCTACCATGTAGGCACCGGCATCCGCCCGATCGAGCCTTTGAAGGTGAACATCGAGTATGACAACCGAAACGGTTACTACGGCAACACGAACGGTGTAATCATCGATGCGACCTACGACCTCAACAAGGTTTCCCAGGTTGCCGCAGGGTTTACCTACGATGTGTACCAGCGCGATTCCATGACCAACGAGGAAACCGCGCGCAGGTACTGGCTCGGTAGCTCCTACAAGCTTGCCAGCAATATGGGGGTCTCAGGAAGGATCCAGGACGACGTGAACGCCCGCTACGAGACCAACGTGTCGGGGCGCGTGAGCTTTGATATCGACTTCTAGAAAGGGGTACTACAGTGAGGAACTTGTTGTTTATGTGTATGCTGTGCCTCCTGCCCGTCTTGTATACCAAACAGGCATTGGCTGAAAAGCAGCAGCACAAGGAATACGCCCAGGTGACACTCTCTGAGTGCAACGATTGCCACAAGGGCGAGGGCGTCGCACTTAACCACGATAGGGACTGGGTGCGCGGCCATCGCACCTTAGCAAGCAAAGCCAACAACAACTGCGCCCAATGCCACACCCAGGCCTACTGTCTTGATTGTCATCAGGGCGGCGGCATCAACTCGGATCTCACCAGGTCCAACTACGGTCGTGACTATGTGCCTAAGAGCCATCGCAGTGACTTCGTGAACCTGCACCCGATCAAGGCCCAGGAGAACCCGCAGACCTGCTACCGCTGCCACGACCAGAAATACTGCAACTCCTGCCATGCTCGCTTTCCGAAAGGTAGCATGAGGATCAAGTCGCACTTGATGCTTGGGCCGAATAACCAACGGTACGCACCTGCAATCAACGAACATGTCATCGAGGCTCGGCGCAACTTGCAATCCTGCCAGGTCTGCCACCCGGAAGGTGACGTTTGCATCCAGTGTCACTCCAGCGGCAAGACCAATCCGCATCCGCGCAATTGGAAAGGGATCAGCTCGAACTACAAGGACAAGGCCGGAAACAAGGTCTGCCTTAAATGCCACATACCAGGAACATTTTGATACACAGCCAAGGAGGATTCAGAATGATCAATAAGGTAGTAAGATTTTCGGCGGCCATAACGATGCTTTCGACCGCTTTCATCGCAGGATGCGGTTCGAGCAACAAGGAAGGGGGCTCCTCTGCTGATGTGTCTAAAATCAGCGAGGCAGCATGCGCCCAGTGCCATAGCACCGCCATCGACCCGGTTGCAGGAACACCGATATACCAAGCGTACCTGGCGTCGTCACATTATACCAACAACTTCCACGTGGTCGGCTGTCAGGACTGCCATGGCGGCGGTGCGCAGCACAACGGCGTCGGCCCTATCCCCTACACCAACCCAGATGCATCCGGCAAGTGTTTTTCCTGCCATACCGGCCACTTGAGCGCTGCACACTACGCCGCGGCCACCACCAGCGACGTTCTCACTGCGGCGGACGCGATGTACGTCAGCAAGAATTATCAAACCTCTTGCACGAGTTGCCATGATCCCCATCTCGGCAACAACGGCATCCTAGACGGCAAGGTGAACACGCTGACCGGTCAGGCGAAGGGGACCCAGCATTCGGATTGGGCTGAGTCCGGGCACGGAAACGTAAAGGGGGCCGCCTGGGCAACTTACGACTTTAAGAACCGAAAGATCGGCAACAGCTACACCTGCCTGCGCTGCCACACTTCGACAGGCTTCATCCACTTCGTGGACGGAAATTTCGCGTCACCCTTCCCCACGACGACTTGGGCACAAACTGGTGACACCAGCAGGGAAGTTCTTACCTGTAAGGCTTGCCACACCGACTACAACTTCAAGAATCGGGTACGTCGCGTTGGGGCCTATACCGCCTCCTATGGGGTAGCCGGCCCCCAGCAGACCGTAGCCTATGCTGACGCTGCGACCTCCAACCTTTGCGTACCGTGCCACACCGGCTTGATTAACGAGGCCGGCATCGAAGCAGTAACTGACTTCGGCAATGCTGATTTTTCGGCTGTCAACCCGCATTATCTTGCCGCCGCAGCCATCCTCTACAGCAAGGTAGGATTCAAGTACTACAGCGATCCGGCTGCATATGATCCGTCGCTTGATTTCAGCAACACCCATTTCTCTCACAAAAACATCGGCATCAACAACTACGTGTTGCCTCTGTCCATTCCAGGATTCAGCTTCGGAGCCACCGGTACAGATGGTCCTTGTGTCTCCTGCCACATGACGAACGGCACCCACACCCTTTCGGTCGTGCCCGGCATGCAGGCCGGCGGAATCTGCACTAAATGCCATCAGGGTGGTTTTGCAATGACTGCCACAAAACTGGAAGAGGAGAAGGCAGGGTACCAGGCATCGCTTGATTTCTTGCAGGCCATGCTCTCCTACTATGGAATGAGCTACACATCGAATTACCCTTACTTCGCAACGAAGAACTGGAATGCAGTCGGCCCAATTGGTGGGAACGGCAGGCAAAACATGGGGGCTGCTTTCAACTTCAGCCTGCTAAAGCATGAACCCGGCGCCTTCGCACACAATCAGATCTACGCTAAACGGCTGATCTTCGACTCAGTCGACTACCTGCAGCACGGTAAAGTGACTGGGGCCATCAGCTTCAGTTCGTTCTCCAGCGCCACTGTTCCGGTCTCGGCCGCTAGAGGCTACATAGGTACTAGGCCTTAAAAAGACTTTTGTTGTCATAATGAGCCCTACCTCCCAAGGTGGGGCTCATTACGTTTAGGACTGCGCATGGGAAACTGTAGGAATCGTAATTTGAAGGGCAAGATTATCTTGGTAACTGACGCACACAAACGCTTGGGGCAAGCTTTAGTTTGTGCACTGCTAGAAAGGGGGGTGGCCAAGGTTTATGCTGCGAGTAAGTCAGAACCAATTGGCAGGGAGGATGGTTTAACTTCTGATAAAGTCATTCGGATTCAGCTGGATGTAACAAACCCCGCAACGGTTGCGGCTGCAGTCAAGCAGTTTCGCGATGTAGAGGTGTTCTTCAATACCACATCCATAGATCATGAGGATCCGGTGGCTGGTCCGCTCGGATTAAATGCCGTAAGGAGAGCTGCACTAGCAGAATCAACAGGAACCCTTGCTCTGTGCTTAGCGTTGGCACCCGGTATGGCAGAACGTGGTGGAGGATTGATTGTTGACATCTGCTCTCACGCGAGCCTCATTGAAAAGCAACTAAATGGTCTCTATCGTAGGTCACTGGAAGCGCGAAATATCCGAGTGGTCGCGATAATCCTTGAAAACAGTCAAGCTCTAACTATTTATTACGAGCAGCCCGAAAAAGCAAATTTCAAACTAGCAATCGATAAAATACTTAGCTGATTACAGTAACAAGGATATCTAACGCAGTCCCTTTGTATGAATCTAATTCACACTTAAATCAATTGTCGATCCTTGTGTTAGGCTTAGCAATATCTGGTTTTTTATATATCACTTAGTACTGCGGCCATGTTTGATGCCAAGTTTGTTCATGCGCTCTCAGGGTATTGGGATTTATCCCTAGCAATGCAGCAGCACCACCCGGACCGAAAATCTTACCTTTGGCAAGCTTCACAACCCTGCAGATGTGTAAGGCCATGGGTTTAGTGGTTCGCCCCTTTTATCACTGTCAAAAGGTGGTTGGTCACCTCCCGTGTCGGAAGTAATCAGTATGTCAAATTTAAGTTGACCTCCTCGATGCCTGATGAGTTCTCTCTCCACTAGGTTTTCCAGTTCACGCACGTTCCCAGGCCACTCATAATCCACTAATCTCTCTAATACCCCAAGCTCTATAGGTGGAGACGCTGCAAATCCGAGTTCACGCGACTTTAGATTCACAAAATGCCATGTAAGTGCTGACATTTCCTCTCTTCGTTGTCGCCGTGGGGGGGATCATAATTGGGAAAACATTAAGCCTAAATCACAGGTCCTCACGAAATTGATTTTCCGACACCATCAGTTCAAGGTTCCGGTGGGTTGCCGCGATAATTCGGACATCGACCGGGATGCTCCTCTCGCCACCAACCCGTTCTATCTCTTTTGTCTGTAACACGCGCAAGAGCCTAACTTGTGCGTGCTACGGCAGCTCGCCAATTTCATCCAAGGAAAGAGTCCCCCCGTTAGCCCGCTCGAACCTTCAGGCAGACATCTGACGTTGGGTGAAATGCTTGCATGCCGTTTCACTCGAGATCTCAGCGAACTTCCTGATCTGCTCCTGGAAAACTATCCCCACTTGGTGGTAGTCCACCTCCCCAAGGTGCAGGTCGACTTTGGAGAATTTATCTTCCACCTGGGACAGAAAGCCGCACTTGTGGGTACGGGCCACTTGGGCGTGTAAGTCGAACCGATCGAAGATATCGCGGACAGCAGGGGGGAATGCCTTGACAAAGCTGTCGCGGTTCTCCCGGATGTGGTCTTGGTCCCCCGTGAAGCATCGTTCGCCACTCATGTGGTGTCCAATCCCCTGTGGTTAGCGTAAAAAAAATCAGTACTGAATGTTAATGTTGACAAATATTTAAAAAAGAGTGTATGTTTTAAATTAACTTTGTCAAACAATAAAGCCGGAGGGCGAGTTGAGAACGCTACTTATCAGCAGGGATGCAAAACTGAAAAAAATTGCTGAAAAAAATTTTCCAGAGGTTATTCATGCCAACGAGAGAGAACTAGGAACTAGATCCTTTGAGCAAAATAAATTTGATTTGGTAATAGTGGACTTGGCCATATCCAGACAAGATGGTTTGGACCTTGTGAGCGTCATACGGAGCCATAACCGGTCTGTGCCTGTCATGGCGTTAACAGAAGATAGTTCTGTTCAAAATGTCATTTTTTCTTTGGATTCAGGAGCAGATAATTGCGTCTCGAGACCATTTGACCCTAAGATCTTGGTGGCTAAAATAAAGGCAATGTTGCGTAGGGTTAAAAATAAAAGAGGGGCAGAATTAGTGTACGGCCCGATCCGTCTCGATCCGGTCACGCACAAAGTTTGGAGAGATGGAAAAGAAATTGAGTTAACACAAATAGAGTACAAACTATTACTTTATTTTGTTGAACATGCAGAGATGACTGTTACAAGACCTGATATATCAAGCACTGTTTGGGAACACGAGCTGGATAGTTTTACAAACATAATCGATGTTTATGTCAATTATTTGAGAAAAAAAGTAGATAAAGATGCTGACACAAAATTGATACATACGTTAAGGGGGGTTGGATATATTTTTAGCTTAAGTGGACCACAATAAGGCCTTATGCACCAATCTCTTTAGCGCCACTATTTACTCTCAGCGAGATGTCTTGTTCCTCTTGTCGTTCAAAAGTGCTTAAGCCTTTCATGCGCAACATGTGTCGTTAGACCGTTCCCTGAGGTATGTATTAATTGGTATGGCCGAGGGAGGGGAGGGCACCGTGCCTAAAGCTTACAGTTATATGAGGTTCAGCACTCCAGAACAAGAAAAGGGGGATAGCAAACGACGGCAGATCCAACAGGCTGAAGAGTATGCGGCTGCCAATGGTTTGGATCTAGACGACAAATTGACATACCGTGATTACGGTGTGTCAGCCTTTCGAGGTGCTAATGTCGAAATTGGTAGGCTCGGACAATTTATGGAGGCTATTAGGAGGAAGGAAGTAGAATCAGGAAGCTATTTACTTGTAGAGTCTCTAGATCGTATAAGTCGTGAGTTAATACTCCCAGCTCAAAATATTTTCACACAAATTATACTTGAAGGTGTAACAATAGTTACACTTTCGGATAAAAAGATTTATTCGGCAGAGTTGGTCAACAGTGCGCCGTTTTTATTGATAGAGGCAATAGTAATTCTCATTCGAGCAAACGAAGAATCTCAAACCAAGTCGATGCGAATGAAAGAAGCATGGGCCAATAAACGCAATAATATAACATCAAAACCTCTTACCTCAAGTTGTCCTGGTTGGCTAAAATTAAATCGCAAAGCTAAAAAATTCGAACTTATCCCGGAAAGGGTAGCCATAATAAATCGTATATATCACGAACGTTTAAATGGGAAAGGTTGTTTGGCGATTGCTAGAGGCCTCCGTGAAGACGGTGTTCCTACGTGGACACGGAAAAAAGGTGAGGTCTCTGTTTGGCGTAAGCATTATGTTCACAAAATTCTCAAAAGTCCTGCAATAATAGGAACTCTTATTCCGCACAAAATGGACCATACCAATGGCGTAAGGCGAATCCCTTTAGACGAAGTTAGAGGATACTATCCTCCGGCAATTACGGAGGAGTTATTTAATTCTGTTCAAAGAATTGGGGATTCTTTTAAGAAAGTTCCATATGCAGCAGCCAAACTAAACAATATTTTTTTCATGTTAGGGCGCTGCTATAAATGTGGAAGCAGAATGATACATTTAGGTAAGGGGAGAAAAACAAGCTACATGGCTTGCACTAACGCTCATCACGGCCAAGGCTGTAGTGTGCAAACAGTTAGATATGAACGGCTGGAAATCATTTTTATACCAGAATTCACTAAAGCATTGTTCTCATTTCTAAAAATAAATCCGGTAATCAATCAAGCTTATCATGAAATTGACGATATCAAAAAACAATTAAATTTATCCAAAGACACGAGCAAAAGTAAACATCATACATGTGATGTAAAAATAACTAATGGTGGTACGTTCAATGGTCAAGATTTTATAGACAAACTCAGTAAATTGCAAGAAGTGATCATAAGATGCCAAGCTGAAATTGTGGGTTTAATGTCCACCCATAAAGATATAGAATTTAACAAAATGCACAGATATGCTAATGATTTAGTAGAAGTGGTGACAAAAGAGACTCTAGACCGTGAACGTGTGAACTTGATTCTTAGAGCACTGTGTGATTATATTGTGATTGCACCTTCTAAGGTCGAGGTCCAGTTCAAATTAGGGCCTAGACTGAGCCTCGAATACGATGACCATGGATGCCTTAGACACCTGTTTAAGTAGTTCCATCTGTAACTGCAGGAATTTGTTTCAAACCTGAGTTTCCACGTGGGATGGAGGTTAAGTTCAGCAGTGCTTTTTGTGTCGGCTTTTACTGCAAAATACTGAGTATCCATCAGTTGCCTCCTAGTCACTTAAAGTTATTATTAAAAACGTTCGCCCCAGATGTGAGGGAGGACACGATAATAAGATAGATGGCTTGAACACATACACCGGCAGAAGCGAAGCCGAGTCGATCTATAGTTAACCAGGAATGAACATCAAATTATCCTTTTTTGCACAACTGGTTGCGGGTGAGCGGCGGAGCAACTAGGCTAACCCACCGTATTAAATCGCTTGTCTCTTGGAACAAATGTTCCATTCGGCTCGATGAGCGGTTTTCTGCTCAATTACCTGCACCATTCTTGCCGCCCTGAAAGTATAACCTTTTTTAATTGTGATCAATGGCAAAAAACACTCTAGCTGTTTGGCCGGAAGAGGGGGGGGGAGGAGAGGGGTAAGGGGGGCAGGGCGAGTGTCCCCCGTTTTACATCAGCAACCAAGGTGAGGCATTTGTGGTGAGCTCGAATAGGTGAGCTGGTTAATGAAAAATGTAAGGACTTATTTGTCGATGTAACAACTTAATTGTCGATGTAACGACTTAATTGTCTCCCGACAGACGACTTATATCAAAGCGGCATGCCGAGGCGGCGCATCTTTTCGACCAGGGTGGTCCGGTTGATGCTCAGCATAACGGCAGCGCGGGCCTTCACCCCGCCGGAAAGCTGCAGCGCTTCGGTGATCATCCGCTTCTCTATCTCGTTGATCGCCTGGACCATGTCGATACCTGCTGGCGTGACACTGGTGGAGTGGGAGCCTTCGATATAGTTCTTCGCTATGTTGGCTGGTAGGTCGCGCAGGGTGATTACGTCGCTTTCGGTAAGCGCGACGATGCGTTCCATGATGTTCTCAAGTTCGCGCACGTTCCCATTCCACGGGTACGCCTCCAGTGCCTCCAGCGCCTCCTTGTCGAGGTGCATGATGGGGCGCTGCATCGCACGGCAGTTCTTCTCCAGGAAGTGCTTGGTGAGTGGAAGGATATCTTCGACCCGCTCCCTGAGCGGGGGGATCTGAACCGGGATGACGTTCAGTCGATAGAAAAGGTCCTCGCGGAAGTTCCCGCGGGCGACTTCCTCCTCGAGGTTCACGTTGGTCGCCGAAACGACCCGCACATCGAGCTTGATCTGCTTGTTGGAACCGACCCGCTCCACTTCCTGCTCCTGAAGGACGCGCAAAAGCTTCGTTTGCAGGTGCATCGGGAGTGTCCCGATTTCGTCCAGGAAGATAGTCCCGTAGTTGGCAGCTTCGAACTTCCCTACCTTTTCCTTTACCGCCCCTGTGAATGCTCCCTTGACGTGCCCGAAGAGTTCGCTCTCAAGCAGGTTTTCCGGGATGGCGGAGCAGTTGACGGCGATGAACGGCTTGTCCTTGCGGCTGCCGTTGAAGTGGATCGCTTTGGCAACCAGTTCCTTGCCGGTGCCGGACTCACCGAGGATCAGCACCGTGGAGTCGGTCTTTATGATCCTCTGCATACGCGAGAAGAGCTGCTGCATCGCCTGCGAATTGCCGATGATGTTGGCGAATTCGTACTTCTCACGAAGCTGTTTCCTTAGGTAGACGTTCTCACTGACCAGCTGCCCCTTTTCGACCGCCTTGTCGATGATGATGCGGAGCTCGTCTATGTTAAGGGGTTTCGTGATGTAGTCGTAGGCGCCTTTCTTCATCGCCTGCACCGCGGTTTCTGCGGAGCCGTGCCCGGTAACCAGGATTACCTCGGTACGCGGCGAGTCCTGCTTCACCCGTGACAGGATGTCGATCCCGTTCATATCCGGCAAAAACAGGTCGCTGATGACGATGTCAAAAGGCTCGCCTGCCAGGAAGTCGAGGCCGTCTTTCCCGCTGGAACACCCTTTTACGGCAAAGCCGCTCGCCTTAAGCAGGATGAGCAGCGCCTCCCGGCTCCCGTCATCGTCTTCGATAATCAGTATTTTTATACTCTGCTTCATAGAAAATTCCTGATTGTTAGAGGTTTCTTCAATAACATGGATAAGAGATTTTGGCAATATGGCAAATTGACGTGCAGGGCTGCTCCGATATACTTGGGCGGGCTTTTACTGTCTGTATGGTGAGCCAAAACAGGAGGCAATCATGAACGTGGTGAACCTTTTCCCGGTGCTGTTTGTTCTGTTTCTTGTCGTGATTTTCCTTGCCAACGCCATCCGCATCCTCCCCGAATACGAGCGTGGCGTGCTCTTTCGCCTGGGGCGGGTCAAAAAGGTGCGGGGTCCCGGCCTGGTGCTGATCATCCCCGGGATCGACAGGCTGGTGCGGGTGTCCCTGCGCAT
Organism: Geomonas ferrireducens; assembly: GCF_004917065.1. Lineage (NCBI taxonomy): Bacteria > Pseudomonadati > Thermodesulfobacteriota > Desulfuromonadia > Geobacterales > Geobacteraceae > Geomonas > Geomonas ferrireducens. The sequence goes on along the minus strand of NZ_SSYA01000002.1, from coordinate 804,391 downwards.
CGTCGCGATGGACGTCCCCTCGCAGGACGTGATCACCCACGACAACGTGACCGTCAAGGTCTCCGCCGTCATCTATTTCCGTGTGGTCGATGCCGTGCGGGCGGTCGTGGAGATGGAGAACTACCTGTACGCCACGAGTCAGCTCGCCCAGACCACCTTGCGCAGTGTCTTGGGACAGGTGGACCTGGATGAGCTGCTCGCCAATCGCGACAAGATCAATAAGGAGCTGCAGGAAATCCTTGACCGGCAGACGGAACCCTGGGGGGTGAAGGTCTCTACGGTCGAGGTCAAAAACATCGACCTTCCGCAGGAGATGCAGCGTGCCATCGCGCGGCAGGCCGAGGCAGAGAGGGAGCGCCGCGCCAAGGTGATCCACGCCGAAGGGGAGCTGCAGGCATCCGAAAAACTCGCGCTTGCCGCTCAGGTGATGGCAGGAGAGCCCATGTCGCTTCAGTTGCGCTACCTGCAGACCCTCACCGAGATTGCCGCGGAAAAGAACTCCACGACCATCTTCCCAGTACCGATCGATCTCATCAAGATTTTCCTGGACCGGAGCGAAAAAGCAAAATGAGTCGTGTCGTCGGAAAGGTTGACTCCTGTTATGGCATATGCGAAATCCAACGCTCTTACACCTTTCCCGGATTGCAAAGGACCTCATGACGGCTGCATTGACGAAGACAAGGATCGTGGTCCCCTGCTACAACGAGGCGAAAAGGCTGAAGCCTGAGGCTTTTCTTGTCGCGCTCGAGGACGATCCGGATCTTTCCTTTCTGTTTGTCAACGATGGCAGCACCGACGCCACTTTCGAGGTACTCCGCGCGCTGCAGTCCGAAGCCCCGGCACGCATCGCGGTTATGAATCTGGAAAGAAACAGCGGCAAGGCGGAGGCGGTCCGCTTGGGGATGCTCGATGCGACCCACGGACCCTATGACTTCGTAGGATACTGGGATGCCGACCTGGCAACACCATTATCCGCCATAGGTGATCTCTGCAGCGTGTTCGAAAACAAGGATGTGGATGCGGTCTTCGGCTCGAGGGTGCGCCTGCTTGGGAGAAATATCAGGCGCAGACCCGCGAGGCATTATCTCGGGAGGGTTTTCGCCACCTGCGCCTCTTTGCTGCTTCGTCTTAACATCTACGACACTCAGTGCGGAGCCAAACTCTTCCGGAACAGCTCAGCCCTGAGGGCCGTCCTCTCAGTGCCGTTCAAGGTGAGATGGATCTTCGACGTCGAGCTGCTCGCCCGGTTTCCGCTCGTCATGGAGGCGCCTGATAACATGGGCGCCGAAAGATGGGTCGAGTACCCTCTGCGGGAATGGGTGGACGTAAAGGGGTCCAAGGTCACCGTCTCCGATTACTTCAAAGCTTCCCTGGAATTCGGCATTCTTCTCCTTTATCTGCGGTCCCCTGCGGGCAAGACTTACCGACGTTACCTCCAGGAAGCTCAAACGGAACCGCTGCCATCCAGAACCTGACCTGATCTTTTATTCAAGAGGAAAAGGGACTGGCGTAATTTGTTTACGGTTTGTGTAGTTGCAAAGGTCTATGTCTGGGGTAAGATCTTACCGTCATTGATAGTCTGTGCTGAATGTATTAGACAATCATGCACTAGACAATACAAGGGGGGATATTGATGTTGACCGAGAAGCTCTGCCAGGCCTTGAACAACCAGTTGAACAACGAACTCTATTCTGCCTATCTCTACCTGTCCATGTCTTCTTATGCGGGGTCCATCGGACTCAAGGGGAGCGCCAACTGGTTCATGGTGCAATACCAGGAAGAGATGGTCCATGCAATGAAGTTTTACAACTACATCAACAGCCGCGGCGAGCATGTCAAGCTGCAGGCTATCGCCGCACCCCCCGCCGAGTTCAAGAGCCTGCTCGACATGTTCGAGCAGACCCTCAAGCACGAACTCTCCATCACCGCCTCCATTAACGACCTTACCGATCTCGCGCTCGCCGAGAAGGATCACGCCACCAACATCTTCCTTCAGTGGTTCGTTACCGAGCAGATCGAGGAGGAGGAGAACGACAGGGACATCATCGGCAAACTGAAGCTGATCGGGGACAACGGCCAGGGACTCCTCATGCTGGACAACGAGCTCGCCGCGCGCGTTTTCATTCCGCCGCCGACAACGACGCCGTAGGCAGGACCTCGGATACTCCTTGTCCCGATGTCGCGTTAACGGATAAGAAAAGGGCCCCAAAGTACGGGGCCCTTTCTGTTTATGATTGAGATGATTTTTCGGAATTAAGCTAGTTCTTCTCGATCTTCGCGGTCTTCTTCAGCTCGTCGATGTAGTTCGAGAGTTCCTGCTGTACTTTCTGCTGCTTCAGGTAGTTCAGGATTTTCTCCTTCACCGTGTCGAACTTTTCGGTGCTCGGTTCCTGTTTCTCCACCACCTTGATGATGTGATAGCCGAATTCAGTCTCCACCACGCCGCTCACCTCGCCCGGCTTGAGGCCGAATGCGGCCTTCTCGAAGGCCGGGACGGTCTGGCCGCGGGTGAAGGCGCCCAGGTCGCCCCCCTGGCTGGCCGACGGGCAGGATGACTCCGCCTTGGCGATCGCCGCGAAATCCTCGCCCGCCTTCACCCGCTTGAGCAGCGCCTCGGCCTTCTCTTTAGCCTTTTTCCGCTCCTCGGGGCTCGCCTTCTGGTCTGCGCCGATCAGGATGTGGCTCGCCTTGACCGCTTCTTCCTTCTTGAAACGGTCGATGTTCTGTTCGTAGAACTTCTTGGCGTCTTCATCGGTCGCGACCGCCTTGGCGACGAAGCGCTGCTCGATGAAGTTGTTGATGAGGATGTCCTTGCGGGTGAAATCCTGCATGTCCTTCATGGTCATGTCGATCCCTTTGAGGGCCTCGACGAAATCCTGCACCGATTTGAACTTGGCTCGATTCTGGGCCACTTTCTCATCGACGAGCTTGTCCAGGTCGGCTACTTTGACCTTTGCCGCTTCCTGGTACAAAAGCTCAGCCGCGGTGAGCTGGTCGATGACCGCCGCTTCGGCCTGTTTCTGTGCATCCGGGGCAAGGGGTTCCTGGACCTGGTTTTGTGCCAGCATGACCTTCATGGCGCGGTCCACCTCGTGCTTGGTGATGGCCTGGCCGTTGACCTTGATGACGACGGCCTGACCCTTGGCGTCAGCCTCCTTGGCAACCGTCTGCTGGTCGGCCGGTTTCGCAGCAGCATCAGCCTTTTCGCCGGCAAAGACACCGGCGGAAAGCATCAAGGTCGCTGCGACTGCTGCAACTGCCGGTGTCACTGTTCTTTTGAAGGAAAACATATGTATCTCCTTTGGGAAAATTTAAGACGCGATGGTAGCATCTAATCAAAGCTAATTCAAATCAGAAAACATATGTGCGGGAAAACTTCATTACTCAATCTTGGGGGGTTTTATTGCGCGCCGGAATGTGATAAGAATGACTGCACTATTTTTCTGCCCGTCACTTCCAGAACCAAAAGGAGCATACGACATGTCGAAGAAAAGCGAACAGGCCGCTCTGCTGGCCTTCCTGGCCGGAGCCGCGGTAGCTGCGGGTGCCGCTCTCCTCTTTACCCCCAAAACCGGTCGCGAGGTTCGCGAGAAGCTGAGCGAAGCGAAGGACGATGCGCTCGACAAACTGAAGAGCTGCAGCGCCAAGCTCCGTTCCAGGAAGGGCGCCTCCGATCCGCTCAACTACGACGGTGGAGACTGCTGGATATAAAGGGAAGGGGGCCGGAGTCCGAAAGGGCTCCGGCCTTTTTCGTCTACAGCCCGAGTTCGCGCTGCGTCGCCTCCAGAAAACTCCGGATCGAATGCGCGCTCTCCATGGCGAGCACACGGTCGGCGACCAGCTGCGCCCTTTCAAGGGTAATCCGGCGTATAGCCTCTTTCACCCTCGGGATGCTGGGGGCCGAGAGGCTGAAGCTGCGCAGGCCGAGCCCCATGAGCAGCATCGCATTGATCGGTTCGCCCGCCATCTCGCCGCACAGAGAGGCAGGCTTTCCAGCGGCCATCGCCGCATCGGCCACCTTCTTGATCGAGTGAAGCACCGCGGGATGGTACGGATCGTACCATTTCCTTACCAGCGGGTTGTTCCTGTCGCAGGCCAGCGTGTACTGGATAAGGTCGTTGGTCCCGATGGAGAGGTAGTCCACCTCCTTCACCAGCATCTCCGCGCCGAGCACGGCTGCCGGGAGTTCCACCATCACACCCAGGCCGATGTCCGGGGCGAACGCCTTCCCTTCGCGCAGCAAATCCTCTTTTACCTGTTCCAGAATCCCCTTGATGCGGCGCACTTCGTCCACCCCCGAGATCATAGGGAACATCAGGTTGCACCTCCCCCCCACCGAGGCGATGAGCACCGCGGCCAACTGCTCCCGAAGGATCTCCTCGCGGTCCAGGGACAGGCGCATGGAGCGCCATCCGAGAAACGGGTTGTCCTCTCTCGGATGAGGAAAGTAGGAAAGCTCCTTGTCGCCGCCTATGTCCAGCGTCCTTATGTTGACCGGCAGTCCAGGAAACCCCTCCAGCACCTTGCGGTACACCGCGGCCTGCACCTGCCTGGTCGGAAAGGAGCTTCTGGTCATGAAGGGAAACTCGGTGCGGTAAAGGCCGACCCCTTCGGCTCCGTGCAGGTGCGCCACCCTCAGGTCGCTCAGAAGCCCTATGTTGGCGAGGAGGGAAACAGTGCAGCCGTCGAGGGTCCGGGCGGGGAGGTCGCGGATCTCCTCGAGCTCGCGCTGCTTCTGGTCGAATTCTCCCTGCAGCCGCACGTACTCCTGCTTCACCCCCTGGTCCGGGTTCACATAGACGCAGCCGGAGTTGCCGTCAACGACGACCTCGCTGCGTACGCCGACCCGCTTCAAAAGTCCCTCCACGCCGAAGACGGCTGGGATGCCGAGCGCGCGGGCCATGATGGCCGCGTGCGCGTTGCGGTTTCCTTTCTCCGTGGCGATACCGATCACCTTGCCATGATCCATGATGGCGAGGTCGGACGGGAGCAACTCCCTCGCCACGATGATGCGCTCGTCGCGAAGCCGCTCCTTTTGCCTGCTGTGACCGTTCAGGGCGTCGCAGATACGGCGGCCGATGTCCTCCATGTCTGCGCTGCGCTCCCTCAGGTAGGGGGCCTCCATGCGGGCGAAGGCGGCAACGTACGCTTCCACCACCTGGCTCACCGCACGATGAGCGCCGACCCCTTCATCGATGAGAGCGGTGATCTTGCCGATGAAACCGCGATCCTCGAGGATCATCAGGTGGCTGTGGAAGATGGCGGCATCGGCCTCCGAGAGGATTTCACCCATCCGCTTTTCCATGTAGATGGTCTGGATGCGCGCCTTCTCGAGTGCCTGGTGGAACAGGTTCAGCTCCTCGGCGCGCGGACGGGCCCGTTCCAGTACCGCCTCCTCGGCAGATCCGCGATGGTGCAGTATGGACACCTTGCCGAGGGCAAAACCCGGGGAGATGCCTATGCCGGTGAGTGCGGTGGAGCCTGCACCCTTACGGTTGCCGCGGACGGCCTCTTTCGGCGTGCCCCCTTTTCTCAGGCGGTCCACCTCTGCCGCGTAGAAGGCGCGCTCCTCTTCCTTCTTGCGGACGGAATCGAGCAGTTTGGCGTTGGAGACGATGCTTGAGATCTGCCAGGCGATGGTGGATACCGCACTGATCTCCTGGGGTGTGAAGGTGCGCGACTCGCGGTTCTGGATGACCAGGACGCCGATGGGGCGATCGCGTTCGAAGAAGGGGACACCTAGGAAGGAGAGTACCTTCTCCTCCTTGGTCTTCCTGAAGTACTTGTAGCGGGGGTGCAGGGGGGCGTTGTCGGTTGCCACCACGCCGCGCTGTTCCACGGCGAGGCCGGTGAGACCTTCGGAGATCTTCATGGTGATGCCGACCGAGAGTCTGGACAGACCGCGAGTCGCGTGCAGTCTGAGCGTCTCACCGTCCTCCTCCAAGAGATAGATGGAGCAGACCTCTGAAGACATCCTCTTAGCGACCAGGTTGACTATGTTGTCCAGGGTCTCCTGCAGGTCGTGGGATTGCAGGATCAGCGCGCTGATGTCCTCAAGCGTCCTTAGTCCCAGTTGTTCTCCTGCCTCCTCCGGCATTGCCTCCCCCTTGCTTCTGTTTGCCGCAGTATATATGAGAGAAAAGATATGTGAAAGCTTTTAATGCTTTTTCACTGCTCTTAAGTTGGCAAAGCAGGCACTTCCTGTTATAGTGTGCGCCAATGAAATCTGATGCAGTTACGGAGGTGGCAATGGCAACGAATTTTGACGAGGCGCTGGCGAACGGAATAGCCCACATGGAGTCCGGCGAGTACGACCAGGCCATTGAGTCCTTCAAGGGGTGCATCGCCGTAGAACCGGACAACGCCGAAGGGTACTTCTACCTTGGCGAGGCATATTCCGAGTCAGGGCGCAACGATGATGCGATCGCCGCGCTGAAAAAGGGCCTCGAGTTCGCCCCGCAGGACCTGGACGGTCTCACCGCCCTGGGCGACGTTTATTTCGAGTCCGGCAAGCACAAGGACGCGCTTGCCTGCTACCGCAAGGTGACCGAACTGAAGCCGGTGGAGTGCGACGGCTACGTCAGCATGGGGCTTGTCTACAACGCTATGGAGCGCGCCGATGACGCGCTGAAGTCCTTTGAGAAGGCGCTCGAACTCGACCCGAACAACGTCTTCGCGCTCAACGCGCTGGGGGATCTTTATTACGGGCTGGGCGAGAACGAAAAGGCGATCGCCTCCTACCACAAAGGGATCGAGATCGACCCCAACGACGCCACGGCCCGCTTCAACCTGGGCGAGCTCTACTACGACATGGACGAGCTCGAGGCCGCCGAGCGCGAGACCTTGGAGGCGATCCGTCTCGATCCCGAGTTCACCATGAGCTACCTGACCCTTGGGAACATCTGCATCGACCAGGACCGCACCGCCGAGGCGATCAAGCACTTCGAGAACTACCTTAAGAGGGAACACTCGCCGCAGGCACGCGAGATGATCGCTGAGGTGAAGGCTGTGGTGGAGGGGCTTCGGGAGGAGCTTAAGTAGGGGGCGGTAAAGGCAAATCCCAGGCTCCCCCTTCGCAAAGGGGGGGACGTCAGGCGCATGCAGCACTTCGTTGGCAACTGCACCGGACATCAATTGCTGAACCAAATCAAAAAAGGGGAGCCGAATCGGCTCCCCTTTGTCGTGTCTGCTTAACGTTTTACTTCCGGCTATTTCTTCAGCTTCTTGACGACCGCTTCGATGACGTGATGGGCGTCGTTCACGGCGGTGTAGATCAGGTTCGGGTGGCGCTCCTCCTGAATGGCCCCCTTGCTGATGCGCATGTAGGAAGGGGAGATCGCACCGCCGATCACGTAGACCCCTTTTCTGGTCGACTCGAAGTCGGCGGTGAGCAGCAGCAGCCGGTCACCTTCCTTGGCGACCTGGCAGACCCCCTCGGCGCAGGCGATCGTCTGCACCCCGATCTTATCGTAGATGGTGGTGGGGCCCTGGCTACCGATGCAGGCGATGACGTTCTTCATCGGGAAACTCATGGCGTGGTAGCGCTCGATTCCGCCTGCGATCTTGTCTTCGCTGATCCTGATCACCAGCCGGTCGACCCCCTCGTCGTCCACCTCGCCGATCCTCGGCGTGGCCCCCGGCAAAAGCCTTATGTTCCCCCCCAGAAGGATCTCTTCACCCAGACGCTGTGCGGTCTCCTTGTTCACGTCGAAGGTTTCCGCTACGTGCGCCCAGTAGACCGGCTCCTTGTCGTTCGCGCTCCTCTTCTCCTTTAGGATGGAGATGATCACGTCGGCCGCCGAGTTGCCCCCTCCGATCACCAGGGTGCGCTTGCCGATGTACTTCTTCGGGTCGTCGAGGGTCTTTGCCACCATCTTCGCGTCGCCGTACACCGAGAGCTCCTTCGGGATGGAGCTGCCGAAGGCAAGGAGCACCTTTTTAGTCTGGAAGGTGCCGCGCGAGGTATGCACCTTTAGGTAATCGCGCCCGTCCTCGATGTTCTCGAACTGGGTCTCGGTAAGCACGTTCAACCCCTCGTGCTGGACGAAGTGCTGCACGTACTGGATGTACTTCTCCACGGTCACCGGCTTGTCGGGTGGGCGGAGCTCCTCCACCAGGAACGGCTCGGGGTTTTCCTTGGGTTTGGACGGGTAGACGTTCTTTCCTTCGGGGTAGGTGTTGGCGATTCCCTGGAAGATCGCCTTGCCGGACTCGATCAGCATGTGCGTGAGACCATGCTTGTGGCAGAGGTAAGCCGCAGCTACGCCACCGGGGCCGCCACCGACGATAAGCACATCATATTTTTGATCCATGTTTTCCTCTTGGAGAGCAAGATTGGTGTCGTTGCAACGGTTCAAATATACACGCTTCAATACCCGCTTCAAAGCAATAATGAGAAGCCTACTTGGCAAAGCCTAACCATCGGGTAGTATATGGATGTTCCCTTGAACAACAAAACACCCAAAGGAGGAGGGGCCATGGCCGATCGGGATAACAAGGTGATGGTTGGAGCGCTCATGCTCTTGGCAGGCGGCATCATCGGCGCGGGGGTCGCGCTTTTGTACGCGCCGCAAAGCGGCCAGAAAACCCGCAAGGACATCTCCCGCTACGCGAAGAAGGCGCGGCGCAAAGGGGAGGAGGCGCTGGAGGCGGTTGAGGATTTCACCGAGCAGGTGACCGATATGGCCGAGGCGATGGGCGATCGCGCGGCAGAGATCCTCGACCGCGGCAAGGACATGGCCTACGGCGCCAAGAAGAACCTTCTGAAAGCCCTGGAGGACGGGGAGGCGCGTCTTACCAAGGAGAGGGCACGCCTGGCGAAGATGATCGGGTAGAAGGCAAAGGCAGGACGCAAAGAGCGGCATCCAAAGGAAAAGGCCCCGCATCGGAAACGATGTCGGGGCCTTTTTTTATCCAAAGCCGGTCCAGGTCGGTAGGCTAGGGCGCCTTCATCCCGGTCAGCTTTACCAGCGCTTCCATGTACTTCTCACCGGTCTTCTGAACGATCTCGGCGGGAAGCGGCGGGGCAGGGGCGGTCTTGCCCCAGTCCAGGGTCTCAAGGTAGTCCCTCAGGAACTGCTTGTCGAAGGATGGCTGCGGGCCGCCCGGCTTGTAGCTCTCCTTCGGCCAGAAGCGGCTGGAGTCCGGCGTCATGCACTCGTCGATGATGATCAGCTCGCCGTCGTAGATGCCGTACTCGAACTTGGTGTCGGCGATGATGATCCCTTTCTCGTCGGCCAGGTCGCGCGCCTTCTCGTAGATCTTGAGCGTCACGTCGCGCACCTTCTCGGAGATCTCTTTCCCGCAGATGTTGCACATCTCTTCGAAGGAGATGTTCTCGTCGTGGGTGCCGAGCTCGGCCTTGGTGGAGGGGGTGAAGATCGGCTGCGGCAGGCGGTCGCTTTCCTTAAGCCCCTCGGGGAGCTTGATGCCGCAGATGGAGCCGGTCTTTTGGTAGTCCTTCCAGCCGGAACCGGAGATGTAGCCGCGCACGATGCACTCGGCGGCCAAAGGCTTCGCCTTCTTCACCCACATGGAGCGGCCTTTCAAGGTCTCGGCATAGGGCTGGCACTCCTTCGGGAAATCGGCCACATCGGTGGAGATGATGTGGTTCTTGATGATGCCTTCCATTTGGCGGAACCAGTAGGCGGAGATCTGGGTCAGCACGTAACCCTTGTTGGGGATCCCTTCGTTCATGATGACGTCGAACGCGGAGATCCTGTCGGTGGTGACGATGAGCAGCGTCTCCCCGAGGTCGTAGATGTCGCGCACCTTCCCGCGTGCGGCAAGCTTCAGGCCGGGGAAGTCAGTGTTGAGTACCGGTGTAGTCATTGGTGCATTCTCCTTTTATGGTTCGCCTTGAGCGTGAAAAGTGAAAGGTGAAGAGTGCACCTTGCACCCTCCACCTCACACTTGAAAGCTGTTGACGCTTCCTCTTGACCCGTTAGTCCTGCAGCACAAGCGGGTTGATGTCGATCTTGGCCTTGTCACGCAGCCCCTTCACCCACTTCTCGAGCACCTCCTGCTGCTTCTTCGGAAGGAGGGCGGCCTTGATGCCGGGGGCCTTGGCGGCGAGGTCGGCAAGAGGCGCCTCGGTGCGGGACTTGAGGCTCACCGCGTACCAGCGGTCACCGACCTTGAAGGGCTGCTTCGCCGCCTGGTTCGGAGCGGTGAGCGTGAAGGCGGCTTCCATGAGCTCCGGCGAGGTGCCGATGGTCGGCACGGCGCCGGTCGCGGCGTAGCCGAAGCTGCCGGTGGACTTGGCGGCGCCGCCCTTGGCGAGCTGCTGCAGCGCCTCTTCGGCCTTCTTCTTGGCGAGCTCGGCCGCTTTTGCCTCGACCGCTTTCGCCTCGACTGCCGACTTGATCTGCGCCAGCGGGGGGACGGCAGCCGGTTTCTTGTCCAGTACCTTGATGAGGTAGATCCCTTTCGCGGTCTCCACCGGGCCACCCAGTTCACCCTGCTTGATGGCGAAGGAGCGGGCGATCACTTCGTTTTCGCCGGCAAGTGCTGCCGCCGGGGCCTTGGCGGTGAAGAGCGCGGTCTTCTCCACCTTGCTGCCGAGGGCCGCTGCCGCGGCGTTGATATCGCCGGTAGTTTTGAATTTATTCGCCGCCTCGGCCGCTTTCTCGTATGCCTCTTTGGCCGCTTTCTGCTTCTGGGCGTCCGCGGTGGCCTGATCCTTCACCTCGGAGAAGGGGAGGATGCCGCCCTTACCCTGGTAGCGGTCGATGTTCTTCTGGTAGTAGGTCTGCGCCTCTTCGGGGGTGACGGTCGCCTTGCCTGCTGCCTGGGCCGGGTTTACCAAGGTGTAGGCCACGGAGACCTGCTCCGGGGTCTTGAACTCGTTCTGGTGATCCTGCAGGTAGGTGGTGAGCTCTTGGTCGGTCAGCTTGATGCCACCTTTGACGTCGGCAGGGGAGAAGGAGACGTAGGCGAGGTCGACCTTGTCGTTTTGTTTCTTGAAGGCGTCCTTCACTTCGGCGTCGGTAACCGTGGCACCCATCTTCACCTTGTTGCGCGCCTTCGCAAGCAGCATCTCCTGCTCCTGGGCCTCCTCGAATTCCTTCGGGGTGAGCCGGTTCGCCTTGAGGGTCTGCTGGTAGAGGTTGAAGTCGAAAGCGCCGTTGTTCTGGAAGGCGGGGATCTTGGCGATCTCGGCCGCGACCTCGTCCTTGTTTACCTTCACGCCCATTTTCTTCGCTTCGTCGAAGATGAGCACGTTGTCGATAAGGGTGTCGATGGTGAGCTTCTTGATCCCCATCTGTTTTTCCATCTCGGGGGTGAGGGTCTTCCCGTAGATCTGCTCATAGAGGCCGCGGGTGCGGTAGTAACTCTTCTGGAACTCGTCCAGGCTGATCTTCGTGCCGTTGACGGACGCCGCATAACTTTTGCCGCCACGCTGACCGTCGCCACCTTTGCCCCAGACCAGGAAGATGGTTCCTATGAAAGAGAGAACGATGACAACAAAGACGATCTTGATGACGATCGACTGCTTATACTTCCTCATTACGCCTAGCATTCGGGTTCGGCTCCTTTGCACACAAAATTGACGCCATTAGATTAGTTCAAGAGACGCGAATGATAATATAATTTAATCGCAAAAGCAACGGTAGAATGAAGCGGTATACGTCCAATGTTTCAGCGCCCTGTCAGCCAGTAGACGGGTTTTCTTTCTTGCAAGGGTGTGTAGCTTTTGCTATATTTCCACCTTTGCCGGGTCGGTCCCGGCTACCGCGCCAATTCAAAAGGAGTTCCCAGGATGCTCAAGATTTTCGATGCCCTTTTCGGCATGTTTTCTAACGACCTCGCCATCGACCTCGGCACGGCCAACACCCTCGTTTACTTGAAGGGTAAGGGGATCGTAGTGCGCGAACCGTCCGTGGTTGCGGTCCAGAAGATGCCAAGCGGCCAGCAGAAGGTGCTTGCCGTAGGGATGGAGGCAAAGAAGATGTTGGGGCGTACCCCCGGCACCATCACGGCCATCAGGCCGATGAAGGACGGGGTCATCGCCGACTTCGACATCACAGAAGAGATGCTGCGTTACTTCATTCATAAGGTGCACAACAGGAAAACCCTGGTGCGCCCGAGGATCGTCATCTGCGTCCCCTCCGGCATCACCCAGGTGGAGAAGCGCGCCGTCAAGGAGAGCGCCGAGTCCGCCGGTGCCCGCGAGGTGTACCTGATCGAGGAGCCGATGGCGGCCGCGATCGGTGCGGGGCTCCCGATCACCGAGGCGTCCGGCAACATGATTGTCGATATCGGGGGGGGCACCACCGAGGTGGCCGTGATCTCACTGGCCGGCATCGTCTACACGAAGAGCGTCCGCGTAGGCGGCGATAAGATGGACGAGGCGATCGTCCAGTACATCAAGCGCAAGTACAACCTCTTAATCGGCGACCGTATGGCCGAGCTGATCAAGATCGAGATCGGCGAGGCATACCCGGGGACCCAACTTTTGCACATGGAGGTCAAGGGGCGCGACCTCGTCTCCGGCATCCCCAAGACCACCGAGATCGACTCCAACGAGATCCGCGAGGCCCTCTCCGAGCCGGTCACCGCCATCGTGGACGCGGTGCGCAACTGCCTCGAGCGGACCCCGCCCGAGCTTGCGGCCGACCTCGTCGACAAGGGGATCGTGCTGGCCGGCGGTGGCGCTCTGTTGAGAAATCTGGACGTCCTTTTGCGCGAAGAAACCGGTCTGCCGGTGGTCACCGCCGAAGACCCGCTTTCCTGCGTCGTGCTCGGCTCCGGCAAGGTGCTCGACGAGCTCGCACTGCTTCGCAACGTCGCCGTCAGTTCCTAGGCCGGATCGCGCTCAAATCCGCCGTTTCTACCAGAGGGATTTTCATGACCGACGCTATCGTAGACGTCATCATACCCGTTTGGAACCGGCCCGAAGAGACTCGAAACTGCCTGGTCAACCTGATCAACCACACACCGAACGCCCGCTTCATCATCGTGGATTGCGGCTCAGAGCGCGACACCGAGAGGATGTTGCAGGAGTTTGCCGACGCTCTGGACGACCGCGCCCTTTTGATGCGCGACGACAGCAACATCGGGTTCGTGCGTGCCGCAAACCGCGGTTTTGAGAGTTCCGAGGCGCCGTTTCTGGCCCTGATGCGCAGCACCAGCATAGTAAAAAAGGGATGGTTCGAACCGCTTTTGCAGTTCGCCCACACCCATGCCGATGCAGGGATAATGCTTCCCTGTCTTGACCCGGGTGATCCCTGCGACCTTCCGCGCGAGGTGGTCAGCGGTTCATTCGCCGCCATGGCCGTGCGCCGCGAGCTCTACCGCAAGATCGGAGGGTTCGACGAGGGGATGGACGGAGGAGCCTGGTGTCTTAAGGACTTCACCATGCGTGCCTGCGCCGAAGGGTTCCGCACCGTGCAGGTCCCCGGTCCCACCGTGAGCCACTATGACGAGGCGCCGCTTGGTTCCCTGCAGCGCCGCCACGAGACCCTGTTGCGGAGCATCTCCCTTTTCAAGGAGCGCTGGGGGGAGGGGGGCAACTTCCTCGTCTACGTCCCTAAGGGGGTCGAGGCTTCGCTTCTCGAGCAGAAGCTCGAACTCCTGGTGGAGGGGGCCCGGCACGGCGACTGCTACACGGTGCTCCTTCCTTTCGCGCTGCACCAGCAGGTCCGGCAGCAGGGGCTTGCCGCGCTGCATGAAAGCGTGAAACTGGTGCCTCTTCCGCGCATCGCACTGGACGGCATGAAGCGCCGCCTTTACGAGAAGCTCCTCGCCGCTTCCCCCGGCACGAAACCGGTGATCGCCGTAGACGGACTTGCCTTGCCGTGGAGCGAGCAGTACCTGTCGTTTTCACAGCTTGCCGAGCGGATCAAATCGCGCGCCCACTAGAGGCCGCTTGTCAGCACACAAAAAGTCGGAGGGATGATGAAAGACGAGATCAGGGCCCAGCTCCAGGCCCACAACCAGGTCATGACGGCGCTCGAAAGGGACCTTACTCCCGCCATAGAGAGCGCCGTTTCCCTTTTGACTGAGGCTTTGAAGGATGGGCGCAAGCTCATCGTCATGGGCAACGGCGGCTCCGCTGCGGATGCCCAGCATTTCGTCGCCGAGATAGTCGGGCGTTTCAAGCTCGAGCGCCGCGCGCTTCCCGCCATAGCCCTCAGCACCGACACCTCGATCCTCACCGCGGTCGGCAACGACTACGGCTTCGAACAGATCTTCGCCCGTCAGGTCGAGGCGCATGCGCGTCCAGGGGACGTCGTCGTCGGCATTTCCACGAGCGGCAATTCACCGAACGTGCAGATCGCCCTTGAGGCTGCGCACCGCCTTGGGTGCCGGACCGTGGCGCTTCTGGGCAAGGATGGCGGCAGCATCAAGACGGTCGCCGAACTCTCCCTGATCGTCCCAAGCAACGACACGCCCCGCATCCAGGAGGGGCACATCACCATGATCCACATCATCTGCGACCTCGTTGAGCGCGGGTTGTTTCTTTAAAAGGCGGCTGACGAGCCGGAAGGGCCGGGCATCATGGGCAAGCATCGGGCGGTTTTTCTCGACAGGGACGGGACCATCAACGAAGAGGTGCAGTATCTAAGCCGTGTGGAGGATTTCCGCCTCATCCCGGGGGTCCCCTATGCGCTGCAGCGCCTGAAAGACGCCGGCTTTCTCCTGGTCGTCGTCACGAACCAGTCCGGCATCGGACGCGGGCTCTACGACGAGGCGGCGCTGCACGCGATCCACGACAAGATGCACGAGGAACTCGGCAGCTTTGGCATCACCATCGAGGCATGCTACTTCTGCCCGCATCACCCCGAACATGCGCTCGGCGACTACCGCGTTGACTGCAGTTGCCGAAAGCCCCTCCCGGGTATGCTGCAGCAGGCCGCGCTCGACCTGGATATCGACCTCTCAAGCTCCTACATGATCGGGGACAAGCTGGGAGACATCGAGGCCGGGCTTAACGCCGGGTGCACCTCCCTCATGGTGCAGACAGGGTACGGCGCCGCAGACTCCGCCAGGCTCCCGGACGGGGTGCTCGCTTACCCGGGCCTGCAGGAAGCGGTCGAGGCGATCTACGAGCGGGAGGGGAAGGGGAAACGCCCCGGGCGCTAAAGGCAAAGGGGCCTCACCATGAAGCCGTTCCAGCAGATCTTTCCCGGCGCCCAGGCGCCTGCCATGACCCTGGATGTCGCGCACAAAAGCGGCCGGATCCCACAGGGGAAATACACCTTTCTGGAGTGTTTCTGCACGCGACCCGCGTGCGACTGCCGCCGTGTCGTGCTCCTGGTGATCGACGCGAAGATGCGGCACAGAGCGCAGATTCACCTATCCCTCGACGACGAGGGTCCCTTCAGCGGTCCGCACCTCGATCCCGTAAGCTACCAGGCCCCCTACGCAGACGAACTCCTCGACTTCTGCGTCCATTCCCTTAACTCCTGTCCCGACTGGTTCGAAAGCCTGCAACGGCACTACGGCGAGGTGCGCGAACTCGTCGACGGCAGACCCTACTGCGGGAAGCCTTTCCCGCTCCCCGGCCAACTTTTCTTCCGCGCCATGCCGTCGCCTGACCTGGAGAGCTCGCTAAGGGAGTCCCTCAGGCATGACGGCAGGCTCTGCGGTTCTCGTGTGCGTCCGGACGCGGGGAGGGCGCTTAACGGGATCGAGCGGCTCGTGGAACTATCCCTCCAGGCGGGGGCGGATGCATCGGTGGGCGTCAACATCGCCCTGCGCGAGGAACTGCACCGACACCTGCTGGCGAACCCGGCTGCGTGTGAGGATCTGGCGGCACTTCTTGCCGGCCTTTCCGGTGCCCCCGATGAGGTCCAGGAGTGTGCCGCAGCGCTGAGGCTCTTGCGGCATACCCTCGATTTCTACATCGTCGAGGCTCAAGGGGGGCTCCCAGGGGCCAGGCTGCAGATGCAAAGGCTGCAAAGGGCGCTTTTGTCGCGCGTTTTTTACGAAGACGCCCCGGCGGCGCTGCAGCGCGATGTGATCGCCGTTCTCGCTGAGGCGCGCGTGACGCTCATACCGGAACTGGAGCGCATGATATCAGGCGACGCTTTCCCGCAAGATGTGGGGGAGCCGTTTCTCCCCGGCGTGATGAAGCGCTTCACCGCGTCCGGTCTGGTTTCGCCTTTCGATGGCGCCGACGAGATACTCGGGCTTTTCACCTTAAGCGACGCCGAGATGCTCCCCGGTCTTGTCTGGGAGATGCTAAGCGCGGACACTCCGCTTCTGCGCGACATCGCCGCGCTCTTTCTTTACAACGGGGACACGGAGTTGTCGCGGGGCGTTGCCCGCATGCTGGCGGCGGTCGAGGGGGGGAGCATCACGCCCGAGACGCTCAGCCGCCTCATCGTCACGCGCAACTGGTTCGACGACCCTGTGCGCGGCTTTGTCGACGAGGTCATCGGCAATGCCCGCAAGGCGCGGGTTGCCTGCGCCCACATGCCGACACCCTCGGAGGTGAGCGTCCTTGCCGGTCCCCTCGACGGTGCCGGAAACCAGCTCTTTTACGCCGTGGCTGTCGACTCGGGCGGTCATGCAGGGTGCACCGTTTCGCTGCGGGAAGGCGGAGGGGTGGCCGAATGCACGGTGACCAGGCTCTCTTCGAGGACCGAAGTGGACGCCTTCCTTGCCGCCGCCCGAAACCGCGGCTGCTGTATCGACTCGAGCCTCGACTACCTCGATCTGCGCATCGCACACGCCCTGGCGCAGGGGAACGAGCAGGGGAGGGCGCCCGGGCACTGGCTGGTCCGGTTGGCAGAGATCCTCGGGTGCAACCGCTGGAAGGCGGCGCCGCTGGACGCCGGACGCGAACTTGAAGCGATGCTTGAGGAAATAGCTGAGAACACCCCGCCCTTCCTGGAGCCGGCCGAACAGGTCGCCTCGCTTGAAGAGTCCGGTGAGTGGTGCCGCTACCGAGCCCTCTTCGGCGGGTGGAAGGAAGAGGGGAGCGCGGTGACGCGCGTGGTCGGCGGCACGCCCCCCGACGGCAGTAGAAACGTGACAGCCGTCATCGAGCGGCTGTGCGATCAGTTACTGGAGCAGAAACGTCAAACCCTGGTGGACCGGCTGGTTTTGCAGGCGCTCTGGCTTAAATCCTCGCCGCAGGCGCCCATCGTCTGGCAGCGGATGTACCACGTGGCGCAGGCCATGGCCGACCCATCGATAGCACTGAAGGAGATTCCCTTGGCAGTATCCGTAGCAAAGCAGACCTTGAAGGCTTACCAGTCACGCACCGCGTCGCGCGACGGCGCAGAGGGGGACCCGGCATGATCGAGCTCTCCCCGATCCTTTTCCCCATTCTTTTTCTCACCGGCGCGGTTGCCGGACTGATCGACTCCATCGCCGGAGGAGGCGGGCTGATCACCATTCCGGTGCTTCTCGGCCTGGGACTTCCCCCGCAGACGGCACTCGGGACTAACAAGCTGCAGGCGTCCTTTGGTTCCTGCAGCGCCATGTTCCACTTCGTCCGGGCGGGAACGGTCAACCTGCGCGACGCGCTTCCCGGCGTCATCTGGACCGCCGTGGGTGCCATCCTTGGCTCCTACACGGTGCAGCAGATCGACCCCGGATTTCTGAAGAAGTGCATCCCGTTCCTGCTTCTCGCGATTCTCTGCTACACCATCTTCACGCCGAGGCTCGGCGCCGAAGAGGTGCACCCGCGCCTGCCGCGCCGGCTCTTCTACGGCATTGCAGGCCTGGGGCTGGGCTTCTACGACGGCTTCCTCGGACCGGGCACCGGCTCGTTCTGGGTGATCGCCATCATGCTGGGTCTCGGCTTCGACATGCGCAAGGGGACCGGGTACACCAAGCTCTTCAACTTCGTGAGCAACATCGTCTCGCTGGTGGTGTTCGTGGCTGGGGGGCACGTGCTTTTGGGGGCGGGGCTTCTCATGGGGGCGGGGCAGGCGGCGGGGGCCAGGGTCGGTGCGAAGCTCGTGATCCACAAGGGGACCAGGTTCGTCAGGCCGGTGTTCATCTGCTCGGTGCTTGCGGTGACGGCGAAGCTTTTTTGGGACAGCTACCGGTAAGGGGAGGGGCGGCTCAGCAGGTGCCGGTCCCCCCTTTTCGCAGGATGGGGCAGGGCATCTCCCCGCTAGATCTCGCGCACGGTGCCCGCTTCGGCTTCGCTCTCCAGGTCACGGGCGTTCAGCTCCTGCTCCAGATGATCGAGCATCTCACCTACTTGCTGCACAAACGCTGCGGGGGCCACTTCGCAGGCCCTGAGCGCCGACTCCAGCCGCTTCGCCGCGGACACCGCGGCCTTCAACGGCACCAACGGGTTCGGCTCCTCGCGCAACGCGGACACCTCCTTGAACTTTTTCAGCACGGTGGGATGACTCTTCTCGTCCTCCACCACGCGCTTTCTCAAGTCGCCGTACTCTTCCTCGGAAAACCCCTTCTCTTCCTTTGCCTGACGCAACAGATCGATGGACCGATAGTCGGGGAGGGGACGCAACTCCTCACGCTGCTGCAATAACTGCGGCTCTTCTTTCTCCATGAACCGGTACGCCATGGTGAGCTTCTCTGCGGTGCCGCGCTTGATGCGGATCTCCTGCACGCAGTACTCCTCAAAGCTGCCGTAGCCCCACTCGCGGAAGCGCGCCCGCTTGCTCACGTCGAGCAGCTTCTCGCCAAGCTCCACCCAGGACGACTTGAACCGCTTCGCCTTGTCCAGTACCTCGTAACGGTCCGTTCCGGGCTCCAGATGCTGCATTATCGTTTCGATGTGCTTCTCGCTGCTCGATTTCGGCGTATCCGACATGTCTCTTCCTCCGTCTCCCGGCGCTCCGGCCTCCGGGACAGGGACCGAAATTATCAGAATCCGTCCTGTTTTTGAAGTTTTTTGTCTTGGCTATGGAAATGAATCAGGTTAAACTTTGCCGGTCCGTGACGCTTTGCCCGGACGGTGACCGCTACTGAAGGAGAAATACTATGGAACAGCGTCTGACCGACATGGAGATGCTGATCATGCATCAAGGTCACGTGATCGATCAACTGAACGAGGTAGTGACCGGGCACCAGACCCTTATCGATCAGCTCACCAAGGAACTCAAGATCATCAAGGAGCACCTGCGCGGCATGAGCTCGCAGACGAGGCTCCCCTCCGAAGAAGAGCCACCCCCGCATTACTGATCAGGAGCAGGAGACGCATGAAGAAAGTAGCGCTTGGCAGTACCGGTCTGAGCATCAACCCTCTCGTTTTCGGCACGCTTCCCCTCGGCCCCTTGCAGGCCTCCCTCTCTCCTGACGAGGGTGGACGCCTGATCCGCTACGCCCTCGAGCGCGGCGTGAACCTCCTCGACACCGCCGAGCTGTACCAGACCTACCCGCACATCCGCCGCGCCATCGACGGCTACACGGGCGAGGTCTTCATCGCCTCGAAAACGCACGCCAACACGGCTGAGGGGGCACGCGCCCACGTGGAGCGCGCCCTCAACGAGTTGGGTCTCGAACGCCTCGACATCGTGCACCTGCACGGCGCGCGGGTCGCCGATCCCTTCGTCGAGCGTCCGGATGTGATCGAGACCCTGGTGCGCATGAAGGAGGAGGGAAAGATCGCCCACGTAGGTCTCTCCTCTCACTTCGTCGCCGCCATAAAAAAGTCCGTGTCGCATCCCGAGATCGAAGTAGTGCACCCCCTGATCAACCGCACCGGCATGGGGATCATTGACGGGTCCCAGGAAGAGATGGCCGAGGCGATCGCCGCGTGCTCCGCCGCGGGGAAGGGGGTCTACGCCATGAAGGCGCTCGCCGGCGGAAACCTCATCTCGACCGCGCGGGAGAGCCTCCGTTTCGTGCTGAACCTCAAAGGGGTGCACGGCATCGCGCTCGGCATGCTCTCCGAGGCCGAGATCGACGGCAACCTCGCCCTTTTCCACGAGGGGCGCGCGGACGAGGAGCTCTGGAGCACCCTCGAGGGGAGGCGGCGCAAGCTCACCATCATGGAGGCCTTCTGCAAGGGGTGCGGCGCCTGCGTCCCGGCCTGCACCAACAACGCGCTCGCCATGGTGGACGGCAAGGCCCGGGTCGACGACGAGGCCTGCATCCTGTGCGGCTACTGCGGGGCGGCCTGTCCCGAGTTCATGATCCGGGTGGTTTAGTCGGGGGACGCGGCCAAGCTATGAGCAGTGGTGTGATCTTCAACCTGCAGCGCTACTCGCTGCACGACGGGCCCGGTATCCGGACCACGGTCTTCCTCAAAGGGTGTCCCGCCCGCTGCTGGTGGTGCCATAACCCGGAGAGCCACGCCGCCACGCCCGAAATCGCCTGTTCCCAGAACCGCTGCATCTCCTGCGACGCCTGCCTGCTTGCGTGCCACGAGGGGCTCAGACCGCGTAACGCCTGCAGCAACTGCGGGGCCTGCGCCGAGGCCTGCCCGACCGGTGCCCGCGAGGTTATCGGCAGGGAAACGACGGTTGCCGACGTGCTGCGAGAGGTCCTTAAGGACCGCATGTTCTTCGAAGACTCAGGCGGCGGCGTCACCTTCTCCGGAGGTGAGCCCCTCTGCCAGCCCGCCTTTTTAAAGGAACTCCTCTCCAGATGCCGCGCCCACGGCATCCATACCGCCGTGGACACCGCAGCGCTCTGCCCGACCGAACCTCTCATCGATCTTGCCCCGCTCGTGGATCTCTTCCTCTTCGATCTGAAATGCGCCGACAATGGCCTGCATCTGCGGGGGACCGGTACCGGCAACGCCGCCATCCTGGCTAACCTGGAGGCGCTTGGACGGGTGCATCAAAACATCTGGATCAGGATCCCGGTGGTGCCCGGTTTCAACGACAGCGTTCAGGAGATGGAGGCGTTGGCGGAGCTTGCGGCAGGGGCGGCGGGGGTACGCCAGGTCTGGCTCCTCCCATATCACGGCAGCTGGTCGGCGAAACCGGCGCGACTTGGTAAAAAGGCACCGAAAGAGGCTGCGACGGCGCAGGCGCCCGCCGCGGAAACGATGGAGCATTTCGCCCTGCTCTTTAAAAACAGGGGCCTGGATATACAGATAGGAGGGGTATAGATGACCGGAAGAACCGAACGTTTGCGTGAGGAAAGTCTCGCCGCCGAGCCGGCCATTTCCGCCGAGCGCGCGCTGCTCATCACCGAGTTTTACCGCGAGAACGAGGGGCGCTGGTCCGTCCCGGTCATGCGCGCGAAGTCCTTCTATCACCTCTGCGAGAAGAAGACGATCTACATAGGAGAGGGCGAGCTGGTGGTCGGGGAGAGGGGGGCGGCGCCGAAGCTCGTCTCGACCTATCCGGAGCTCACCTGCCACTCGCTTGAAGATTTGCGCATCCTCGATTCCCGGGAGAAGACCTGGTACCGGGTCGACGACGCGTGCCTGAAGATCTACCAGGAGACCGTGATCCCCTACTGGGAAGGGAGGTCGCTGCGCGAGAAGATCTTCGCCGCACTCCCCAAGGAGTGGCACGAGGCGTACCGCCACGGCATCTTCACCGAATTCATGGAGCAGCGCGCCCCGGGGCACACGGTGCTCGACGACAAGATCTACCGCAAGGGGCTCCTCGATTTCAAGAAGGAGATCGCGCAGGCGATCGACGCCCTCGACTTCGCCGCCGACCCCGATGCCTGGGCGCGACGCGAGCAGCTAGTAGCGATGGATATCTCGTGCGACGCGGTCATCCTCTTCGCGGAGCGCCACGCGAAGCTCGCCGAGACCATGGCCGCGGCAACCAGCGACACCGCGCGCAAACAGGAGCTTTTGAGGATCGCGGCCAACTGCCGCTGGGTCCCCGCGCACGCGCCGACCGACTACTGGGAGGCGCTGCAGTCCTACTGGTTCTGCCACCTGGCCGTCATCACCGAGTTGAACGGGTGGGACGCCTTCAGCCCGGGGCACCTGGACCAGCACCTGAATCCCTTCTACCGGCAAGGGCTCGAAAGCGGGGCGCTCTCCGAAGCGAGCGCGCGCGAGCTCATGGAGTGCTTCTTCGTCAAGTTCAACAACCACCCGTCCCCCCCGAAGGTGGGCGTGACCGCCGCGGAAAGCGGCACCTATACCGATTTCGCCAACATCAACCTGGGTGGGCTTCTTCCCGACGGCTCCGACGGCTCCAACGAGGTCTCCCATCTCATCCTCGACGTGATCGACGAGATGCACCTTTTGCAGCCTTCGAGCAACGTGCAGCTCTCGCGCAAGTCCCCGGACGCCTTCTTGAAGCACACCCTGAAGGTGGTGCGTAACGGCTACGGATTCCCCTCCATCTTCAACGCCGACGCCGTGGTCGAGGAACAGCTGCGCCAGGGAAAGACCCTCGTCGACGCCCGCGCCGGCGGCTGCAGCGGCTGCGTCGAGGTGGGGGCCTTCGGCAAGGAGGCCTACATCCTCACCGGTTATTTCAACCTCGTGAAGATGCTGGAGCTTGCCCTGCACGACGGCGTCGATCCGATGACCGGCAGGCAGCTTGGCCCGCAAACGGGGAGGGCGGAGAGCTTCGAAAGCTTCGAGGTGCTCTTCGAGGCGTTTCGCGCCCAGCTCTCCCACTTCATCGACATAAAGATCCGGGGCAACCGGCTCATCGAGATGATCTACGCCTCCGCCATGCCCGCACCGTTCCTCTCCGTCCTCACCGACGACTGCATCAGTCGCGGCGTCGACTACAACGCGGGGGGCGCACGCTACAACAACAGCTTCATCCAGGGGGTCGGGATCGGCAGCATCACCGACGCGCTCTCCGCGATAAAGGAGCAGGTATTCGAGCGGAAGGCGCTCCCCCTTGCCGAACTCGTGGTAGAGCTCGACGCTGACTTCGCCGGACAGGAGCCTTTGCGCCAGCGGCTTTGGAACAAGACCCGCAAGTACGGCAACGACGACGACTACGCCGACGACCTCATGCGTCTTGTCTTCGACGCCTTCTTCGACGTGGTGGACGGCAGGCCCAACACTAAAAACGGCGTCTACAGGATCGAGATGCTCCCGACCACCTGCCATGTCTATTTCGGCTCGGTGGTCGGTGCCACCCCGGACGGGCGCAGGCGCGGCGCACCGCTCTCCGAAGGGATTTCGCCGGTGCAGGGGGCGGACCGCAACGGCCCGACCGCGGTGATCCGTTCCGCCGGCAAGATGGACCACATCAGAAGCGGAGGTACGCTCCTGAACCTCAAGTTCTCGCCGACGCTTCTTTTCGACGCGAACGGCCTCGACGGCGTCGCAGCTCTCGTGCGGAGCTACTTCAGGATGGACGGCCATCACGTCCAGTTCAACGTGGTGCATGTAGAGACCCTGAAGCGCGCGCAGGCGAATCCGTCCGAGCACCGCGACCTCATCGTGCGCGTCGCGGGGTACAGCGACTATTTCTGCGATCTCTCAAGCGAACTGCAGAACGAGATCATCGCCCGAACCGAACACGCTTCGTTCTAGACTATGGAAAAGTGAGGACGCGACATGCCTGTCGAACCCGGCCGCTACCGGCACTACAAGGGAAACTACTACGAAGTCATAGGAACCGCGCGGCACAGTGAGACCGATGAACCTATGGTGGTGTACCGCCCGCTCTACGGCGAGGGTGGGCTTTGGGTGCGTCCGGAAGCGATGTTTCTGGAACAAGTCGAGGTCGATGGCGTGCTCCAGCCACGCTTCAGCCGCTCCCTTTCCGACTAGACCTGCACGCGAAATTCGGGGCCGCCTTCGAGCAGGGGACGGCCTGCTTCATTTCCCCACCTTATGCTCTCAGTACACCGCATGTATCCGAAAATATACATACTTTGCGGATTGTCTGCAGTATCAATTCTCGTTGACTTTACTTCCTAAAAAGGTGTAAGTGAAGATCGCTTTTACTTACACCTCAAGTAACAGTTTTTCCTACCGAAACGTAAGAAGGGGACGGCCTGTCAGGGCGTTTTTACTCTTCTTCGTTACCGCTGTAAAAGATAGCCGGAACGAAGTTGCCCATTGATTCCATGTAATCCTCGGAACGTGCCGGTCTGCCGACACGTTTCTGCAGCCTCTGGAGGCCTGATTGCGTGAGACGGTAGCTGAGATTATCCAGTTTTTGACGCTTCATTTCGGTGAGGACTTCCGGTCCTATGCACAGGGGCTCGTGGAAAGAAGGATCCTTGAGCGGACCGCCCAACTCCGGCTTTCCGATGCCGCGGCTTACCTGGACCTATTGCGGAGCGACCCAGAGGAGCCGTGTCGTCTCGTCCGCATGCTGCGCATCCGGTTCAGCAGCTTCTTTCGCGACCCGTTGCAGTTCGAACTTCTTCGTTCCCACGTGATCCCTCCCATGCTGCTGCAGGGGAACGGGTACTTCCGGGCCTGGTCCGCGGCGTGTGCCGGCGGCGAGGAAGCCTGTACCCTGGCGATCATCATCGACGAAACCGCCAAGCTCCTGGATCATCAGGTGAAGGTGCAGATCTTCGCCACCGACATCGCGGAGGACGCGCTGGAAGAGGGGCGCCGTGGACGCTACGCGGCGGGGAGCCTTGGGGGAGTGCCGCTGCAGCGGTTGAATACTTACTTCACTCCTGACGGGGGTGGCTACCGGATCGATCCGTCCATCCTCTCCATGGTTACCTATTCGCGGCACGATCTCCTCGATCCGCACACCTATGCACCGCCCGAATCCCTGTTCGGTGGGTTCGACCTCATCGCCTGCCGCAATTTCCTGATGTACCTCGATCCGGAGGGATACTTGAAGGTTTTCGACAACCTCTTCCGAGCCCTGAACCAGGGAGGGGTATTGATGCTCGGGAAGGCGGAAACGGTGCCTGATCGGTATCTTCAGCACCTGGATCGCATCTTCGACTGCGGCAACCTCTACCGCAAGAAGCAGACCGGGAGGAGCTGATGCAGAGTTTGTTTCGTCGTCTCCTGATCACCCTTTTCATCGCATTGTCTCTCTTTGGTTGCTCCTCCAAGGAGGAGGGTGCCCCCTCCGGGCAAGAGCGGAAGGCAGCCGCAACGTATCAGGGATACCGCTTCGGCGGCGACGCCGTCATGGACTTGGGCTCGCAACCGATCACCCTGCCGGAAGCTGCCGTTGCCGAGCTTTTGTCACGCGACATGACGCTCGAGGAGCGGCTCGCCATGGCCGGTATGGAGCTAAGGGTGCACCCCTTCTTCAAGGGAAAGGACATCGCAGGTTACCTCGCGACCAGACAGCTCGACGGCGGCATCTTCGCCGACATGCCGACCTTGACGGCCCTTGCCACCGGTAATTTCGTGGTAGTCGCCCAGCTCAAGCAGGGCTTTGCCTCCATCATCTCGAAACGTCCGATGCTCGTGCGCGACCTAAAGGGGCGACGCGTCGCCACCGGCGTAGGTTCAGCTGCACATTTCGCCCTTTTGAGCGCTCTTGAGAGCGAAGGGCTCTCCGAGCGCGACATAAAGCTCGTCCCGATGGAGGTCAGCGAGATGGCGCAGGCGCTCGACAACGAAAGCATCGACGCCTTCAGCGCCTGGGAACCGACGCCCACCATCACCCTGGCCCAACATCCGGAATGGCACTTGATCAACAAGGGGATCAGCTACGGCTTTCTCTGCCTGCGCCGCGAGTTCGTGGCACAGCACCCCGAGCAGGTGCGTGAGCTCGCGGCCTCGGTAGCGCGCGCCTGCATGTGGATGCGCCTGCCCGGGCACCTCGACCAGGTTTCCGGGTGGACCATCTCCACGGCGGAGCGGTTCCAGGGGGGGGCTCTGCCGCTCACCGCTCCCCAGGTAAACGGCCTCGTACGCAACGATCTGCTCAACATCCCGGCCGCCCCGCGCATATCCCCCGCCCTTCTCAGCGAAGAGGGGCTGCTCTACAGAAAGTTTCTCTTCCTGAAACAGGCGGGGAAGATCCCTCAGTCGACCCCCTGGTCCAGGGTGCGCGACTCCTTTGACAATGAAATGCTGCGCAAGGTGATGGCCGATGGGGAGCGTTTCGCCCTGCAGAGGTTTGATTACCGCAGCTCTGATCCATCGGATGGTGCCAAATGAAAAAAACGTTCTTCCCCACCCTGAGGGGGCGCCTCGCCTTCTGGTTCACGACCCTCTGTCTGGTGCCACTTGCTATGATCACCACCCTGATCTACGTGCAGCGCGTGCGGCTTGCCACCTCGCTCATGCTCGACAAGCTGGCGGCCGTCACCGCGCTGCGCCAGGACCAGATCAACTCGGTCCTCGACAACCTGATCGTCGACGTCACCACGGTGAGCTCCGGGAGAACGGTACAGGTCGCAGCCCGTGCGCTGCTAGCCGAGCGGAATGCCCTTGGCGATAGCGCCCGGGATAGTTTTCCCCTCTTGCGCGGCTACCAGGGTGGATACGAGCCGGTGTCCGACATTTCCATCGTGGCCGAGGACGGGACCATCCTTTTAAGTACCGATGCAGAACGGCGCGGCCAGCGCATAGCGAGACCCGAGATCGCCGCTGCAGCATTGCACGACGCGACCCCCATCATCGGCGAGGCGTACGTTTTCGGCAGCGAGGCGAGTGCAAGCCTCGACCTCGCCGCACCGATCAAGGGGGAAGGGGTCCCGGTAAAGGCGGTCGTCGTGGTGCGCTACAACCTGCGCAAACTTCTTTCCGTCATCACCGAGAACCGTACCGGCATGGGGCAAAGCGGCGAAGTCGTGCTGGTGAACCGCGACGCCCAGCCCCTGGTCGGGCTGCGCTCCCTCCCGGACTCCGTCTTGAAGGTCCGGCTCAAGGGGAAACCGGCCCTCATGGCGGCCGCAGGGCAAAGCGGCATCGCACGCACCACGGATTACCGCGGCGTCGACGTCCTATCCGCCTATGCCCACATCCCGCGCACCGGTTGGGGGCTCGTCTGCAAGCAGGATTCCACCGACATCTACACGCCCATCAAGCGGATGTTGTACCTCACCTACGGGCTGAGCGTCTTGATAGGCATCCTCGTCTTTTTCTTCGCATGGCGGCTCGCCATGGGGATCAGCGCGCCGCTCGTGAAGCTTTCCGACGCGGCCGGCGAGATCCAGGGTGGAGATTACGCCGTGCGGATAGAGCCGGAAGGGACCCTGGAGCAGGTCGCCCTTGCCGGTGCCTTCAACAACATGGCCGGGACGCTGCAGCTTAAGATGGCCGCTCAGGACGCCATGCTGCGTCTGTCGGAACGTCTGGTGGATGCCGCTTCCTTGGACGAATTTTTCCAGCGCCTTCTCCCGGTTTTCTGCGAGATCACCGGGGCGAAGCTGGCGGCGGCCTTCGTGAAGGACGCCGAAGCGGACCACTTCGTGCCCGCCTGCGCCATCGGCGCCGACTGTGCCAGAATGCGCCGCTACAGCCGCGCAGGGCTCGAGGGGGAACTCGGCATCCTGCTCGCTTCCCGGCGCATCACCCGTTACGCCCCCGAACCGGACGGCTCGTCCCTGCGCCTGCTCGCTCCTTTCGGCGAGATCGTCCCTGCCGAGATCGTGACCATCCCGGTCGAGGTGGACGGCGAACTCTGCGCCTTCATCTCCCTTGCCTGCGACAAGCCCTTCGCCTCGTGGGTGCATGAAACCCTTGAGATGGTGCTCATGCCCCTTGGCTCCGCCTACGCCCGCATCCTTGCCGAAGAGGACGTGCACCGCCTCGCCTCGGAGCTTGCCGTCAAGAACGCCGAGCTCACCCAGCAGTCGGAGGAACTGGTGCAGCAGTCGACGGAGCTCGCCCAGCAGTCCGACGAGCTCGCCCGCAGAAACCGCGTACTGGACCAGCAAAAGCAGCTCCTCGAAGAGGCAACGCGGCTTAAGAGCGAATTCCTCTCGAACATGAGCCACGAACTGCGCACCCCGCTCAACTCGGTGCTGGCGCTCACCCGCGTCCTTGCGGTCCAGGGGGGGGAGCGGCTCACCTCGGACGAGAAGGGATATCTGTCCATCATCGAGAAAAACGGCAAGCACCTCCTCTCGCTCATAAACGACATCCTCGATCTGGCGAAGATCGAGTCGGGGCGCCAGGACCTCTACCTCGAGGCAGTGGCGCCCGAGCGGATCGCCGCCGAGGTGGTCGACGGGCTCGCCGTCTTGGCCGGCGAAAAGGAGATAGCGCTCGAGCTCCGTGCGCCCGAGCCCGTTCCCCCCATGGTCGTCGATGTGAAGAAGCTCCGCCAGATGCTGCAAAACCTCGTGGGGAACGCCGTCAAGTTCACGCAGCACGGCTCGGTCACCCTGCGGCTCATGCCGCTTGAGGGTGAGCTCCTTTTCGAGGTAGAGGACACCGGGATCGGCATCGCGCCGCAGTACCTGGACAGCATCTTCCACGAGTTCCGCCAGGCCGACGGCTCCACCTCCCGCTCCTACGAGGGGACCGGGCTCGGCCTTGCCATCGTCAAGAAGACGGCGCGCCTTCTCGGGGGCGACGTGAGTGTTACGAGCGAGCTGGGGCGGGGATCGCTCTTCATCCTGCGCCTGCCGCTTGACTGCAGCCGCGCGGCAGGTCCGGCCCAAAGCGCGCTGGTCGCACCTGCGCAGGCTCCGCCGCACCAGGTGCCGGGACGTCCCATCCTGGTGGTCGACGATGACCCCGAGGCGGTATCGCTCATAGCCGGACACCTGGCCCAGGCGGGGTTCGAGACGCTGACCGCGCTGAACGGCCCCGACGCGCTGAGGCTTGCGCTGGCAAGGCATCCTTTCGCCATCACCCTCGACATCATGATGCCCGATATGGACGGGTGGGAGGTGATGCGGGAACTCAAGGAGCATCCCGAGACGGCGGACATCCCGGTGGTGATCATCTCGCTCTCCGAGGACCGGGAAACCGGCGTTGCCCTCGGTGCCGTCGGGGTGATCGCCAAGCCCGTAGGGAAGGAACAGCTCATGGAGACCTTCGCGCGGCTTGCCGGCGCCGGGTGCCGCCTTGTGCTCGTCGTCGACGACAGCGAGTTTGACCGGTACTTCATCGCCTCCATGTTCAAGGAGCAGGGGCTCGACGTGCTCATGGCCGAGAACGGGCCGGAGGCTCTCGAGCTCGCCGCTGCCGACTACCCCGATCTGATCACCCTTGACCTGCTCATGCCCGGTATGGACGGCGCGGCGGTCCTCGACCGGTTGCGGTCGAACGAGAGCACCGCCGACATCCCGGTGGTGGTGATCACCTCGAAGGAGCTCTCGGCCGTCGAGCTGCAGCGCCTCTCCTCCGGGGTGAGCGCGGTCCTGTCCAAAAACGCCCTCGACCGCGAGGTCGTGCTCGAAGAGCTGGTGAAGACACTGACGCGGCTTGGCTGGCAACTTCCCGAGCGGCGCGGGCCGAAGGGGGCGCGCATCCTCATCGTCGAGGACAGCGAGGCGGCCACCATCCAGCTCCGCTTCGCGCTCGAATCGGCCGGTTTCTGCGTCGACGCGGTCTCCGGTGGGAGGCACGCGCTTACCTACCTGAAGACCCACGTTCCCGACGGGATCATCCTCGACATCATGATGCCGGAGGTGGACGGTTTCGAGGTGCTGGAGGCGGTACGCTCCTCGAGCCTCACCAAAGAGGTTCCCGTGCTCGTGATGACGGCGAAGACCCTTTCTCCCGGGGAGCATGACCGGCTGCGCGAGCTCGCCGTGCGCCACCTCGTGCAAAAAGGGGACGTCGAACTGCAGGAGCTCTTGCGCCGGGTCTACGAGATGCTGGGTGCGGTGACGCTCTTTCGGGGGGAGGCTGCAACGCTTTCTCTTCCGGCCGTCCCCGCCGAGGCGTGCTGGGTTGGAGACGGCTCGCTGCTCGTGATCGAGGACAACCATGACAACCTGACCACCCTGAAGGCGGTGCTCGGCACCGGGTACCGTATCATCGAGGCGGTGGATGGCGCCGCCGGGGTCGAAGCCGCGAGACGGTCGCTTCCGTCGCTCATCCTGCTCGACATGCATCTGCCAGTGCTGGACGGCTTCCAGGTGCTGCAGCGCCTGAAAAGGGATCCGGCAACGGCCGCCATCCCGGTCGTGGCGCTTACCGCCAGCGCCATGGCGGGAGACCGTGAAAGGGCCCTTGCCGCCGGGTGCGCGGGGTATCTCTCCAAGCCGTATCAGCCCGAGGAACTGCAGGAACTCGTGGCGCGTTACCTGGCGCCCGCCCAGCTCACCGCGCCCGAGCAGGCAGCACCATGCGAGGAACTGCCCACATGAAGCTCCTCGCCATCGACGACAACCACGACAACCTGCTCACCCTCGGAGCGCTCCTGAAGATATTCCTTCCGGAGGCGAGTCTCATCACCTCGCAGTCGGCCCAGGACGGGATCCGCCGGGCGCGCATGGAGGGGCCTGACGCCATCCTGCTCGACATACAGATGCCGGGTATGGACGGTTTCGAGGCGACCAGGCGCCTTAAGTCGATACCTTCCACCCAGCACATCCCGGTGATCCTCGTAACGGCGCATAGAAGCGATTCCGCCTGCCGCGTCAAGGGGCTCGAATGCGGCGCCGACGCCTTCCTCTCGAAACCTATCGACGAGGCGGAGCTCGTTGCCCAGATCAAGGCGATGGTGCGCATCAAGCGCAGCGAGGATGCCGTGCGCCTGGAACGCGATTCGCTCGAGGCGCTTGTGGCGCAGCGCACCGGCGAGCTTTTGCTCGCAAACCAGGAACTCAAGGAGAACCTGGAGCGGCTTGCGCAAAGCGAGGCGCGCTACTCCCGCGCCGTACGGGGCACGAGCGACGGTCTGTGGGACTGGGACCTGAAAAGCGGCGACTACTACTATTCGCCGCGCTGGAAGGAGCTTTTAGGCTTTGCCGACGACGAGCTCGTAAACGAGGCGGATACCTTCTTTTCGCGGCTGCACCCGGATGAAGTCGCGCGGGTGCAGGATGCCCTCGACGCGCACTTTTCCGGGCGTTCACCCTTCGACCTCGAGCTCAGGCTCAGGACCAGGGAAGAGCTCTACCTGAAGGTACGCTGCCGCGGACAGGCGGAGTGGAACACCGAGGGGGAGGCCGTGCGCCTCTCCGGAGCGATCACCGACATCACCGAGCGGCAGGAGATGGAGGAGCAACTGCGCCAGTCCCAGAAGATGGAGGCGGTGGGGCAGCTGGCCGGCGGGGTCGCCCATGATTTCAACAACGTCCTCACCGTCATTGCCGGTTATGCGAACATCCTCAAGATGGACCTGCCGGACGACAGCCAACATCTGGAACTGGTCGAGCAGATCGCGGTGGCGAGCGAGCGCGCCGCGCAGCTTACCCGCGGGCTTCTTGCCTTCAGCCGCAAGCAGGCCATGGCGCCGCAGCAGACCGATGTCGGCGAGATCGTCCACAGGGTCGAGCAGTTCCTCGTACGGGTTATCGGAGAGGACATCCAGCTAAAGACCGAGCTGCTTCCGGAGCGGCTCCCGGTCTTCGTCGATCTCGGCCAGATCGAACAGGTACTGGTCAACCTGGCCGCCAACGCGCGCGACGCGATGCCCCGCGGGGGGACCTTCACCATCGCCACCGGCCTCCAGGAAGCCGGCGCGGGGCCTGCGGGGGCTTCGGGGGCGCACGCCGTCATCATCGTCTCCGATACCGGAAAGGGGATGGACGAGGAGACGCGCAACAGGATCTTCGAGCCATTCTTCACCACGAAGGAGGTAGGGAAGGGGACCGGGCTCGGCATGGCCATCGTCTACGGCATCATCCAGCAGCACAAGGGGAGCATCCGCGTAAGCAGCACCCCAGGGCACGGGACGACATTCACCATCGAGATCCCCCTTGTCGCGCTGGAGGCCTCCCTCGGCCAGGACCAGGTAGCGCAGCTTGAGCCTCCGAGCGGTACGGAGACCATCCTCGTCGCCGAGGACGACCCGAGCGTGCGCAACCTGGTGGAAATGGTGCTGACCAAGCACGGCTACCAGGTGATCCTCGCGGACGACGGACAGGAGGTCGTCGACCGTTTCGCCATGCACCAGAAAGGCATCGGCCTCGTACTGATGGACATCATCATGCCGCGCAAAAACGGCATCGACGCCTTCGACGAGATCAGGAAGGTGCGCCCCGACGCGAAGGTGCTGTTCACTTCGGGTTACACGGCGGACTTCATCCAGAGTCGCGGCATGCAGGAGGGGGGCG
This sequence comes from Geomonas ferrireducens, assembly GCF_004917065.1. Taxonomy (NCBI): domain Bacteria; kingdom Pseudomonadati; phylum Thermodesulfobacteriota; class Desulfuromonadia; order Geobacterales; family Geobacteraceae; genus Geomonas; species Geomonas ferrireducens. The sequence continues at coordinate 772,450 of NZ_SSYA01000002.1, read as the reverse complement.
AGCTGATCATGAAACCGGTGCAGCCGTTGGAGCTGCTGCGCAGGGTGCGGGAGGTGCTCGAGCGTTAAATCACCCAGCCGGATAAGCCCTGCTAACATTAAAATTATTTTTTCTTATTTTTTTTCACCCTCTAATCCCATCCCTTTCTCCTCTGCCCGCCATCATTAATTTTCCTACAACTCTTTGAATCTAGGGCCATTACCCCAGCTATGCAGGCGCCTTGCGGCGTCTTTTTTTATTCAATTTTCTGAATAATACGATTTTGATGTGGAACGGTTGCTGCTGAATTAGGGTAAACCGCCTAGTGGGAGTTTTCCGGTTTTCCTACAAGCTGGTGCTACGCGCTCATTAAAAGCGCGAAATCACGGAGGTTTGACGGGTATGGTCCCACCCGGTAAAACCTGGCGGTGGCAAGGGACTATTCTAAAGCTGAGTGGTATACCCCAATGGCTGGGTGTTTTCCCTCAGCATCACCCAAAGGAGGTAGTAAAGATGAGAAAGTTGTTCGCAGCACTCACCTGCCTCGCCATGCTCCTGGCACTCTCCGTGCCGGCAGCCCTGGCAGGTAGACCGGTGGCCGACAAGACCGCGCCGACCACCACCGCTTCACCGCTGGGCGGCACCTTCACCAGCGCCGTTACCGTGACCCTCTCGGTCAACGAGGCGGCCACCACGTACTACACGACGGACGGCTCCACCCCGACGACCGGCTCCACCGTGTACGGCGCGCCGCTCACCTTCAGCGCCACCACCACGCTGAAGTACTTCTCCAAGGATACCGCCGGTAACCTGGAAACGGTGAAGTCGCAGACCTACACCATCTCCGGTGGTGGCACCACCACTCACTCCACGCTGACCTGGAGCGGGTACTCCATGTGCTCCACCTGCCACACGAGCCAGGCCCAGGCGATGTACCAGGGCGTGCACTACCAGTGGAAAGGCTCCGCGGCGGAGATGACCACCGGCCCGACCACCCAGGGGAAGATGGACGCCACCGACGGCTCCTCCGCACTGAACGCCTACTGCATCAACATCCAGGGCAACTGGGGCCCCTGCGGCGCCTGCCACGCGGGTACCGGTGCGAAACCGGTCGCGACCAACAACCCGAGTGCCGCGCAGCTTGCCTCCATCGACTGCCTCATGTGCCATGCCGACGCCACCAACGCTCCCTACAGCCGCGTGCGTAACGCAACCACCGGCCTCTTCGAGCCGGCAGCCGGTCTCGACATGAACCTCGTGGTCCAGAAGGCCGGCCAGAAGCCGACCCGCAAGAACTGCCTCGGCTGCCACGCGAAGGCTGGCGGCGGCGACGCCGTGAAGCGCGGCGACATCGCGCTTGCCTCCGGCACCACCTCCGACGTCCTTTACGACACCCACATGGCGATGGGCAACGGCGGCAACATCCAGTGCCAGGGGTGCCACACCTTCACCGGGCACCGTGTAGCCGGTCGCGGCTCCGACCTCAGGCCCGAAGACAGCACCCTCGAGGTGTCCTGCTCCACGAGCGCCTGCCACCCGACCAAGACCACCGCAACCGGCCACGTAACTGCCGCGGTGAACGACCACATCTCCCGCATCGCCTGCCAGACCTGCCATATCAACAAGTACGCGAAAAACGCGAACGACACCGCCAACACCGAGGCGACCGAGACGAACCGCAACTGGCAGGTGGCCGAGTGGAACGCGACCCTGAACCGCTACGAGCCGATGCCGACCAAGGCAAATGACCTGATCCCCAGGTACGCCTTCTGGAACGGCACCTCCTGGGGTAACAACGCCCTGAACGCCGCCGTGCTCGATGCAGCCACCAACGCGTACCAGATCTCCCGCCCGGTCGGCGCCATCACCGACCCCGCAGGGACCAAGCTTTATCCCTTCAAGTACAAAACCGCCAACCAGGCCCTTGCCAACGGTAAGGTGGTCACCCTCTCCACCGCCACCTTCTTCGCCACCGGCAACTACGACCAGGCGGTTAAAGACGGCATGGTGTACATGGGTCTTCCGAGCACCACCGCCTACAGCACCGTCACCACCGACGAGCTGCAGGTGTTGAACCACCAGGTACCGCCCGCAACCGGCAACGTCCTTGCCTGCGCCGCGTGCCACCCGAACGCTTCTGCCACCCAGCTCAAGCTGATCACCAACATGGGCTACTCCCTTAAGGCCGCCCAGTCCGTGGTCTGCATCCAGTGCCACACGCTGAAGGCCTACTCCGGCGACTACGTCTCCTTCCACGGTCGTCATGTTGACACCCGCGGCAACGACTGCTCCTGGTGCCACACCTTCTCCCGTCCGGAGAAGGGGCTGAAACTTCCCTAGCAGCAACCAAACCAGCGGGGGCGATCGAAAGATCGCCCCCGTTTTTGTGCTCGCCCTTTAGTTTCTTCCCAAGCCGTCGCCGTCGTATGACCCGAGATACATCCGCAGCTTTGAATAATTAGATTTTCTGTTGGAATGATTAGTGCTGTTTAACTTGGCGTGTTGAGGTTCTTGCCATTCAATGTTTCGTTTTTCGTACGGGTAGGAGGGGGATCCCCACGTTATCACGAGTTTTTGTCGAAAGGGGATCAAGTAGGTGCCGCATGCCGTGAGTATACGAGCTGGGGGAGATTGCCCAATGGGTGGGAAATTTCACTCAGCCACAGCCAAAAGGAGGAGGCAACGAAATGATGAGAAAAATGTTCGCAGTACTCACCTGTCTGGCCATGGTGTTGGCCCTGTCCGTCCCGATCGCCCTGGCAGGCAGACCGGTGGCCGACAAGACCGCGCCGACCACCACCGCTTCACCGCTGGGCGGCACCTTCACCAGCGCCGTCACCGTGACCCTCTCGGTCAACGAGGCGGCCACCACGTACTACACGACGGACGGCTCCACCCCGACGACCGGCTCCACCGTGTACGGCGCGCCGCTCACCTTCAGCGCCACCACCACGCTGAAGTACTTCTCCAAGGATACCGCCGGTAACCTGGAGACGGTGAAGGCGCAGACCTACACCATCTCCGGCGGCGGCACCTCGACCCACGCCACGCTGACCTGGAGCGGGTACTCCATGTGCTCCACCTGCCACACGAGCCAGGCCCAGGCGATGTACCAGGGCGTGCACTACCAGTGGAAGGGGTCCGCGGCCGAGATGACCACCGGCCCGACCAGCCAGGGGAAGATGGATGCCACCGACGGCTCCTCCGCACTGAACGCCTACTGCATCAACATCCAGGGCAACTGGGGCCCCTGCGCAGCCTGCCACGCGGGTACCGGCGCGAAACCGGTCGCGACCAACAACCCGAGTGCCGCGCAGCTTGCCTCCATAGACTGCCTCATCTGCCATGCCGACGCCACCAACGCTCCCTACAGCCGCGTGCGTAACGCAACCACCGGCCTCTTCGAGCCGGCCGCCGGTCTCAACATGAACCTCGTGGTCCAGAAGGCGGGCCAGAAGCCGACCCGCAAGAACTGCCTCGGCTGCCACGCGAAAGCAGGCGGCGGCGACGCCGTGAAGCGCGGCGACATCGCCCTTGCCTCCGGCACCACCTCCGACGTCCTTTACGATACCCACATGGCGATGGGCAACGGCGGCAACATCCAGTGCCAGGGTTGCCACACCTTCACCGGGCACCGCGTAGCCGGTCGCGGTTCCGACCTCAGGCCCGAGGACAGCACCCTCGAGGTGACCTGCTCCACGAGCGCCTGCCACCCGACCAAGACCACCGCAACCGGCCACGTAACTGCCGCGGTGAACGACCACATCTCCCGCATCGCCTGCCAGACCTGCCACATCAACAAGTACGGCAAGAACGCGAACGACACCGCCGCCACCGAGGCGACCGAGACGAACCGCAACTGGCAGGTGGCCGAGTGGAACGCGACACTGAACCGCTACGAGCCGATGCCGACCAAGGCAAACGACCTGATCCCCAGGTACGCCTTCTGGAACGGCACCTCCTGGGGTAACAACGCCCTGAACGCCGCCGTACTCGATGCAGCCACCGGCGCGTACAAGATCTCCCGCCCGGTCGGCGCCATCACCGACCCGGTCGGCACGAAGCTTTACCCCTTCAAGTACAAGACCGCCAACCAGGCCCTTGCCAACGGTAAGGTGGTCACCATCTCCACCGCCACCTTCTTCGCCACCGGCAACTACGACCAGGCGGTTAAGGACGGCATGGTGTACATGGGGCTTCCGAGCACCACCGCCTACAGCACCGTCACCACCGACGAGCTGCAGGTGCTGAACCACCAGGTGCCGCCGGCAACCGGCAACGTCCTTGCCTGCGCCGCTTGCCACCCGAACGCTTCGGCCACCCAGCTCAAGCTGATCACCAACATGGGCTACGCCCTTAAAGCCGCCCAGTCCGTGGTCTGCGTCCAGTGCCACACGCTGAAGGCCTACTCAGGCGACTACGTCTCCTTCCACGGTCGCCACGTCGACACCCGCGGCAACGACTGCTCCTGGTGCCATAGCTTCTCGCGTCCCGAGAAGGGACTCAAGATGCCGTAATGCCTGATACCTTCAACCTACGTCTGTCCGGTGGGTGCCCGTACGGGCACCCGCCGCATCTGTTCAAGCCGTTGCTGCCTGACCTCCTTGAGGTCGGTACAGGCGGCGCCGGCCACATGCGTTGCATCAACTGCAATCCGAGTATCTGTGAAAAGGGAGGGAAAGATGTTCTGTTTCACCAAGCGTCTGCTTCTTGTCGTTTTGCTTGCCTTCGTGTCGTTGGGTGTCCCACCCAAAGCCCGTGGCGCCGAACCCGGTAATTACACCGTCGAGATCGCCGATGTCGGCAAAAGCGGCGAACTGGCCGCATCGCTAAAGCAGAAGGGATACAACGCCTCCGTACCCGCTAAAAACATGTGGGTGGTGGATCAGCAGAGCAACTGCGCCGTCTGGATCGGCAGGAACGTTCCGCTCGACATCTTGCGCGTCGTCATCCCCGAGGCGATCAAGTCGAACCCATACCTCAAGTTCTTCTACGTCGTCGGTGACCGCGGAGAGAAGCCGCCGCAGTCGGTGGACAACACGGTACACGTCGGGGGAAGCATCGAGGCGGCGCTCGTGAAAAAGCTGAACGTGATCGAGCAGAAGGAGATGCTAGCCGCTCTCGATAAGGCATCGGACCTGGCCTCCCTGCACCAGTACCTGCACGAAAAGAACAAGCCGGTAAAGGATGAGAAGGAGAAGGCCTCACCCTAGACGCTACAAGCCCCTTTCGCCGAAAAACGAGACCGCCCTCCGCATGCCGGGGGCGGTTTTCTTCTGCCTGCGATTTACCGGTTTTCCCTTGTCCTTCCGACGGCAAGCTTCAGCGCTTCATGGACGCTCATGGCTCTTCTACCAGCGCTCCCCGTCCGCCTGTAACCGGCGGTATACGGAATGGTTGACAGCGGCAGGTCTCACCCCTTACACTTGCGACGTTTTCCGTAGCGCCAAGCAGACAGGGACCGAGATGACCAGTGACACAGAACGCCTACCCCAGGGCAATGGAAATATCCTGACCAAGTCCTTCTTCGTTCTCCTCGCCCTGTCCCTGGTCGGTCTCTTCTTCATCGCGGTTCGCTTCGTCAAGGGGATCGGCGCCGTTTCCAACCTAAGCGACGGCTACCCCTGGGGCATCTGGGTTGCCTACGACGTCGCCATCGGCACCGCGGTCACCTGCGGCGGTTACGCCGTCGCCCTCCTGAGCTACATCATCAACCGCGGCCATTACCATTCGCTGGTCAAGTCCGCGATCCTCACGAGCCTATTCGGGTCGTTCCTTGCCGCATCCTCCATCGTGGTCGAGATCGGCCGCCCCTGGAACGCGCACGGTTTCTCGTCCGTCACGAGCTGGCAGCCTAACTCCGCCTTTTTCGAACTGACCCTTTGCGCCCTCGGATACCTGATCGCGCTCTCCCTCGAATACCTGCCGAACCTCTTGCGCCTCATGGGACGGGGCACGCCCACGGCGCTTCGCACCACGATCCTTACGGCACTCATGCGCAGGGGGCTCGCGGCAAGAAGCGGTGAGGGGGGGGATCCCGTTCCCGATCGCAGGCTCTCCGGCGGGATCAACAAGGTCCTCATCTGCATCGCGATTGCCGGGATCGTACTCCCGACCGTGCACCAGTCGGCACTCGGCTCGCTGATGCTGATCGCCTCGACGAAGCTGCACCCGCTTTGGCACAGCCCGTTCCTGCCGCTTTTGTTCCTCATCAACTGCATCTACTTCGGTTACGCCATCGTCATCTTCGTCTCAATCCTTTCCTCCTTCGTCCTGGAGCGCGGCTTCCACAACGCGGAGCTTGCCGCCGTCGGGCGGATCATCCCGTGGCTCACCACCGCATGGCTCACGATAAGGATCGGCGACATCATGCGGCGTGACCAGGTCGCCGCCGTTTTCCACGGCGATTTCTACTCCATATTCTTCCTCGCCGAGTGCTTTCTCATGGCCATAGGCGCGATACCACTTTTCACCGTGGCTAAAAGGCACTCGCCGCGCCGTCTTTTTCTTGCCGCCGTAGTCATGCTTTCAGGCGGCGGTCTGTACCGCTTCAACGTTTACCTGATTGGATTCAACCCGGGTAACGGCTGGCATTATTTCCCATCCTTCGCTGAAGTGATGATCGCAGTGGGCATCGTCTCGATCGAGATACTTGCCTATCAGCTGCTCATCAAGTTTTTGCCGCCGCTTCCGGCACAGCAATTCCGCTCATGAGCATTGCGTTGAGATTTTTGTTTTGCTAACATGGCGCCAGCTACAGATGGGCCACCGGTGCAATAGAGAAGGGGGAGCTTTTTTGAGAAAGGCGGGCGGTTTTTTCGTATTCTTGTCGTGCTGTTTGCTTCTTATTGCCGCTCCGGCGCTCGCGGTAGACCCGCACCATCACGGCAACATCATCGAGGGACTCGTCGTGGGGGTGAGCGAAGGGGATCGTCTCACGGTCAATTCTTTCGGAACCGAAATACCGGTCCGCCTCTACGGCATAGCCGCCCCCCAGACCGCCAAGATCGACAAGTTCACCGGCTGGTACAAGCCGGGGCAGCCTTACGCCGAAGACGCCTTCCGGGCTCTCTCCATCAAAGTCCTGCACCAGGTGGTCAAGATCGAGGTGAAGCAAACCCTGCTTTTCAAAACGCAGCCGAACCAGATCGCCGTGGCGGTCGTCTATCTTGACGGGCGCAATATAAACCTCGAGATGCTCCACGAGGGGTGGGCCTGGGCCTACCGCAGACTTCTGAACCGCGCGGACCACCCGCAGTTCTTCGCCGAGGAACGGATGGCCCGTGCTCGCCGCAACGGCCTGTGGATCCAGGAAAACCCCCAGGCTCCGTGGGAGTTCAAGCCGCACGTGAAGATCAAGGCCAAGCAGAACTGATGCACCCCGCGGCGCACCGCGCCACCTCTGACAACCCCGCTTCCTCCCCGGCACGCTTTCCTCTTGTTTACAGCTAAATAGAATATCAGCGCCCCTGCACCGCCCCGGAGATAGGGGCGTTTCGATGTTACGAGGTAAGTGCCTAAATCGACGGCCACTTTTTCTCCCATCGGTTGACCGGTTCCTCTACGCCAGCCTTCCTTAGTGTTCCATTATGTAACTTTTTTATGTTCCAAAAGGTGACAACTGTTAGATATAGTGACACTGTGTCGACGTCGCTTGCGCCGGGAACGGCAGGTTTTTTTGTCAATTCTGCAAAAGCTAAAAAACTGTCTCACAGTTTTGTATTCAAAGCATTAGCCGCAGTCGCTCATTAGAATTTGGCGCCGCGCTGGAGCGTAATCGCCGTATTGGTATCGATCTTGCCTGTGTATACAAAACGCGCCTGCCATAGGTTCGGCCGGTTCGCCGGCAAAACGGCGCAGACCCTTTAGGAGTTGAAAGATGGATATCAGCAAGTTCGTGGCACCGGAGATCATCTTCGGCAGGGGCTCTTTGAGCCAGATCGGCGAGAGCGTGGTGCGTCTGGGCGTCTCCAAGGTGTTCCTGGTGAGCGACAACGACGTCATCTCCGCGGGGTGGGTGGACACGGCGGTCAAATACCTGCGTGCGGCGGGGCTAGAGACCGTGATCTTCGCCAGTCTCACCAGCAACCCGAAGGACTGCGAGGTCACCGAAGGTGCGGCGCGTTACCTCACCTCCGGCTGCGACGGCATCGTCTCGGTGGGGGGGGGGAGCCCCACCGACGTCGCCAAGGCGATCGCCACCCTCGCCTCCAACGGCGGGCGGCTTAAGGACTACGAGGGGATCAACAAGATCTCCACGCCGCTTCCCCCGATGGTCATCGTCCCGTCCACGGCCGGTGCCGGTTCCGAAGTGAGCCAGTTCACCATCATCGTCGACACGGACCGCAAGCTGAAGATGTCCATCATCTCGCGCTCCCTCATCCCCGACATCGCCATAGTGGACCCCGAGCTCTTGAAGACCAAGGACGCGAAGCTCGCCGCGGCCACCGGGGTCGACGCGCTCACCCACGGCATCGAGTCATACGTCTCGCTCGCCGCCACGCCGCTCACCGACATTCACGCGCTTAAGGCGATCCAGCTCATCTCCAAAAACTTAAGGCGCGCCGTCGCCGAGAGAAGCGACATGGAGGCGAACACCAACATGGCCATGGCGAGCCTCACCGCCGGTCTTGCCTTCTCGAACGCCATCCTAGGCGCGGCTCACGCCATGACGCACCAGGTGGACGGTCTTCTCGACCAGCACCACGGCGAGACGAACGCCTCGATCCTGCCCCACGTCATGCGTTTCAACCTGCAGGCCTGCCCGGAGCGTTTCCGGGATATCGCTGTCGCCATGGGCGAGGATGTGGCCGGGCTCGACGTGATGGCCGCCGCCGAGCGCTCCATCGAGGCGGTCAAGCGTCTCATCGAGGACATCGGTCTTGCCAAGGGGCTCTCGGAGCTAGGCCTCAAGGAGGAGTTCATCCCGCTTTTGAGCGAGAACGCGACCAAAGACGCCTGTCTCGTTACCAATCCGCGCAACGCCACCCGCGAGCAGATCATGGAGATCTACCGTAACGCCATGTAGGCACTGAAGGCCGGTCCTCAGAGGAAGCAACGTGAAAAACAGGGGCAAGCTGCTCGAACAACTGACAGGTGTCGATTCCTCGAAGCTCAACTACTACGTCGAGCTGAAAAAGAGAAACCAGGACGTGCTGAAACAAAACAGCCGCCTGGAGATCCTGCAGCAACTAACCCGCGACATAAACATCGACATGTCGATCGGGGACATCATCGAGAGGGCCTTCAAGAAGCTCCCCGAGGCGCTTCCCTGCGACTTTCTCGCCCTGGCCAAGCTGCAGGACGGAAAGCTGAAGCTCATTGCCGTTTCCCCGAGGGACTTCACCGATCTCGGCTACATCCCGAAGCAGTCCGTCATCTGGAACGCCTTCCGCGACAAGGGGGCCACCAGTTACAACCCGATGCAGGACCCGCTTTGCCTCGCGCGGATGACGAAGAAGCACACCGAACCGTTGCGCTCCCTCGCCGCGGCACCCCTCTTCGAGCGCTCCTCCGTCACCGGTCTTCTCCTGCTCGGGAGTACCATCGATGCCGCCTACGCCCGCGCCGAGCTGAACTTCGTGCAGCACCTGGCCGACCAGCTCGCCATCAGCATGCAGAACGCCAGGCTCTACAAGCAGGTCTCCCGCGCCAAGAAGGAGTGGGAGGCGACGTTCCGCGCGGTGACCGATCCCATTTTCCTGATCGACACCGATTACAACGTGCTTTTGCACAACGGGCAGCTCCCCCCCGGCATGAGCACCCACTGGAACAGGGCCGTCACCAACAAATGCTTCGCCAAGCTGAAAGGGGCGTCCGAGCCGTGCCAGAACTGCCCGCTCCAGGAGATCAAGCAGACCGGCAAGCCGGTTTTCCAGCAGTGGAACACCCCGGAAGGGGAGTCCCTGGAACTCTCCTACTACCCGGTTTTCAACGAGGAGAAGCAGCTCGCCGCGGTCACCATCATCATGAAGGACGTGACCAAGAAGCTGAAGATGGAGGCCCAACTGGTACAGTCCGCCAAGATGGTCGCTCTAGGCGTCATGGCGGCCGGGGTCGCGCACGAACTGAACAGCCCGATGACCGTGATCATCGGTACGGCGCAGATGCTCGCCCGCGACATCCAGAACGATGAGGACACCGAGCGCGCCGAGGCACTCTCCGACATCATAAACTGCGGGCTGCGTTGCAAACGGATCATCCAGAACCTCCTTACCTTCTCTCGGCAGGACCAGGCCCCCTTTACCCGGATCAACCTGAACGCAGAGGCGGAACGCGTCCTCGACATGATCCAGTACCAGATCAACCGCAGCCAGATCGCGATTTTCGAGCACTTCGACCGCGAGCTCCCAAAGATAAAGGCGAACGGTCCCCAGATACAGCAGGTGCTCACGAACTTCCTGATCAACGCGCGCGACGCCCTCAACGAGATCGAAGGGAAAGAGAAGGTGATCGAGGTGGCGACCTCGCTGCGCATCGAGGGGGGGCGCCGCTGGGCGGTGCTCAGCGTGTCCGACAACGGCATCGGGATCGCGCCGGAAAACGTTACCAAGATATTCACCCCGTTTTACACCAGCAAGGAAGCGACCAAAGGGACCGGCCTCGGTCTCTCGGTCAGCCTCGGCATCGCGGAGTCCCACCACGGCAGGATCGAGGTGGAGAGCACGCCGGGGCAGGGGAGCTGTTTCAGCCTGGTGCTGCCGGTGGACGAGGCATGATTATTCAATACGAACTGTGGAGCTGGCCGTGAGTGATTCTTTAACGCAGGTTTTGATCATAGACGACGAGAGGGATGTCTGTACCTTCTTCAAGCGCCTCCTGGCGCGCAGGGGGTACGAGGTGGTGACCGCGGCTAACGAGCCTGAGGCGATGGCCGCACTGGAGTCGGGGCGCTTCAACGTGGCCCTGGTCGATCTCAAGCTCCCCGACACCGACGGCATCACGCTTTTGGAGATCATCAAGTCGCGTCAGCCTGACTGCGAAGTGATCATCATGACCGGCTACTCGACGGTGAAAACCGCGGTCACCGCCATGCAGCTTGGCGCCTACGAATACCTAGAGAAGCCCTTCGACGACATCGACATGATCGAGCAGCTGGTCGCCAGGGCCGCCGGAGCGGGCGCCGTGCACAGAAGGGGGGAAGCTTCCGTAGACGAATGGTCCGAGGTCGCGCAGGGGGTAGGCTTCCGGGTCGGCAGCGCGCCCTCGATGAAGCGGATGGTTTCACTCGCGTACAAGGTTGCCGGCAAGGACATCTCCGTCTTGATCCAGGGGAAGACCGGCACCGGCAAGGAGGTGCTCGCCCGCTTCATCCATGCCGCCTCCGCGCGCGCCGGTCAGCCCTTCATCCCGGTGAACTGCGGCGCCCTTCCTGAGAACCTGCTGGAAAGCGAGCTCTTCGGGCATGAGAAGGGGGCCTTCACCGGCGCGAACCAGACCAGGCGCGGCATCTTCGAGCTCGCCAACAACGGGACCCTCCTTCTGGACGAGATCGGTGACGCGACGCCGCAGATCCAGGTTAAGCTCTTGCGCGTGCTGGAGACCGGCGAATTCATGCGGGTAGGGGGGGAGCGCCCGATCAAGACCGACGTGCGCGTCATAGCGGCGACCAACGTCGACCTCGAGCAGGCGATCCGCGAGAAGACCTTCCGCGAGGACCTCTTTTACCGGCTGAACGTCGTGCGCCTCGAGATCCCGTCGCTTAGTGCACGCAGCGAAGACATCCCGCTTTTGGCCGAACACTTCGTGCAGCAATTGAACCGCGAACTGCGTCTCGCCCCCGGCACCGTGCGACTTTTGCAGGGGTACTCCTGGCCAGGAAACATAAGGGAGTTAGCCAACGTGATGCGTCGTGCCGTCGTCATCTGTAACGGCGACACCATCCTGCCCGAACACCTAGGGGGGACTTTTCTGGCCGGTCCGTCCGCCGCGCGACGTACCGAAACCGCCGTCACCGCGGCAGCTCAGACCTCAGCGGCACCCGGGGCAGAACTGGTCGAGCAGTGCGGGAGCTTTGAAGCGCTCGAGCGGATGGGAGCCGAAGAGCTGAACCGGATGCTCAGCTCGCTGCGCCAGGCCCAGTCCAACCTGCTGGCGGTCATGCGCAGGAAGAAGATCGTTCCTCCCATGCACGCCCTGAAGGATTCCGAAGCCGAAACCATCAAGGAGGCGCTTTCCCAGTATGACGGCAACATCACCGAAGCCGCCAAGGCGCTCGGCATCGCCAGGAACACCCTCTACCGGAAGATGAAGGAGCTTGAGCTGCCGGGGCGCTGAGGAAGAAGGCACACCGCCGCGCAGCCGCGCCGTTCCAGAAAACTTCCCCCTCCCAGACCCTCCCCCTCCGGGGGAGGGATGCCCCCCTTGCGCAAGTCCACGCTTAGTCCACCGCTTCCGTCCATCGCTCCTCCCCCTGGAGGGGGAGGTCGGGAGGGGGGGACCCGGTTGCAAAAGCGCGCCGTTTTCTGTAAAGATAGTGCGCACCGGCGCCTACCGGCGCCGACGATCCCACGGAGGACCCCTCTTGCAACCGACCCTCTTGAAAAAAATCGACTCCATCGCCGGTCCCCTGCTGTCCCATCTCTTGCCGCGTCGCCGCCGCCCCGGCACCACCAGCGCGCCGCAAAGCGCCCTCGTCATACGCCCCGGTGGGATCGGTGACGCCATACTCCTCATCCCCGTGCTGCGCGCGCTTAAGTCCGCTTACCCCGCCTGCCGCATCGAGATCCTCGCCGAGACCAGAAACGCCGCGGCTTTCGAGTTCTGCCCCGGGCTCGATGCCGTGCACCGCTACGACGCCCCCGGAGAGCTTTCCAGCGTCCTGCGCAACCGCTACGACCTCGTCATCGACACCGAGCAGTGGTACCGCCTCTCGGCGCTCGTCTCCCGTGCGGTGCGTGCCGGCCGTTCCATCGGTTTCGCCACCAACGAGAGAAAGAGGCTCTTCACCGACGCCGTCCCCTACGCCCTCGACGAGTACGAGCCGTATTCCTTCTTCCGCCTGCTGGCCCCTCTCGGCATCGAGGCGCCGTCCGAACTCCCCGTTCCCTTCCTGACCCTCTCACCGGAGGCGGTGGAGGGGGCTCAGCGCCTTTTGGCCTATATCGGCGAGCGCCCATTCGTCGCTATCTTTCCCGGAGCGAGTGTTCCGCGCAAGGAATGGGGCATCGGCCGGTTCCGTCAGGTTGCCTCCTCAGCCGTGCTGGCCGGATACGCGGTCGTCCTTCTGGGCGGGGAAGGGGAAGCTGAGGCGTGCGAGATGATTGCCCGGTCCACAGGTGCGCTTGACCTTGCGGGGAAGGGGAGCCTCGCCGAAAGTGCTGCCGTGATCGGCAAAGCAAAGGCGCTTCTCTCCGGCGACTCCGGCCTTCTGCATATCGCAGCCGGTCTCGGTACGCCAACCGTTTCGCTCTTCGGGCCGAGCGATCCCGCCAAATGGGCCCCCAAGGGGGAGCGCCACCGCGTTTTCGCCTCGACCCTTTCCTGTGCTCCATGCTCTAGGTGGGGGACCATCCCCCCCTGTTCACATGAGGGGAGTTGCGTCGATGCCGATCCATCAGAGGTCTCAAGGGCGCTGATTCGGCTGCTTGACGAAGCATGTGCGGGGACGCCGTCTCTCCAATGAGAAAAATTCATGTGCTCGAAAATAAAACCTTGACTTTGAAACTACGAATTGGTACAAAGTTCAAGTTCCACGAAGCAGCAATAAAAACAGGCGCGTAGCTCAGGGGTAGAGCACTAGCTCGACACGCTAGGGGTCGGCGGTTCGAAACCGCCCGCGCCTACCAATTAAACAGAGACCTTCAGTACGAGGTTCGACGGAGGCATCGAGTTTCGATGCCTCTTTCTGTTTGTATTCGATTTTCTCAAAAGGGGTCTTGCATGAACGAGATTAAGGTCACGCTTCCGGACGGTTCCCAAAGGCCCTTGCCTGAAGGCTCCTCTATCTACGATCTGGCCGCCTCCATCGGGGCTGGTCTTGCCAAGGCTGCCATCGCCGGCAAAATCGACGGCAACCTTGTCGACCTGAACACCAAGCTCGCCGACGGCGCCCGCGTCGAGATCGTCACGGAGAAAAGCCCCGAGGCGGTCGAGATCATCAGGCACTCGACCTCGCACCTGATGGCCCAGGCGGTGAAGGCGCTCTTCCCGCAGGCCAAGGTGACCATCGGTCCCGCCATCGAGACCGGTTTCTACTACGACTTCGACGTCGACCATCCCTTCACCCCGGAAGACCTCGAGAAGATCGAGGCGAAGATGCGCGAGCTCGCCAAGGCCGATCTCAAGATCGTCCGCTCCGAGCTTACCAGCGCTGACGCCGTTGAACTCTTCAAGAAGATGGGTGAGAGCTACAAGGTCGAACTGATCGAGGATCTCGGCGCCGACAAGGTCTCCCTTTACACCCAGGGTGACTTCGCCGACCTCTGCCGCGGACCGCATCTGCCGAGCACCTCCTGGTGCAAGGCGTTCAAACTTACTTCCATCGCAGGCGCCTACTGGCGCGGCGACGAAAAGCGCGCCATGCTGCAGCGCGTCTACGGCACCGCCTTTGCCGACAAGAAGGAACTGGAGGCTTACCTCGAGAGGATCGAGGAGGCGAAGAAGCGCGACCACAGGAAACTCGGCCGCGAACTCGACCTCTTCTCCTTCAACGACGAGGTCGGCGCCGGCCTGGTTATCTGGCACCCGAAAGGGGCGATGCTGCGCACCATCCTCGAGGACTTCGAGAGGAAGGAGCACTTAAAGCGCGGCTATGACATCGTCCAGGGGCCGCAGATCCTGAAGACCGAACTCTGGCAGCGTTCCGGCCACTACGAGAACTACCGCGAGAACATGTACTTCACCACGGTGGACGAGCAGAGCTACGGCGTGAAGCCGATGAACTGCCTGGCCCACATGATGATCTACCGCTCGCAGCTTCGCTCCTACCGCGACCTGCCGCTGCGCTACTTCGAGCTCGGCACGGTGCACCGTCACGAAAGGGCGGGCGTCCTCCACGGCCTTCTGCGCGTACGCGGCTTCACCCAGGACGACGCGCACATCCTCTGCACCCCGGAACAGCTGGACGGCGAGATCAAGGGGGTCATCCAGTTCGTCACCGAGGTGATGGCGATCTTCGGCTTCGAGTTCGAGATGGAGCTTTCCACCCGTCCGGAGAAGTCGATCGGCTCCGATGATGCATGGGAACTTGCCACCAACGCGCTTCTGAATGCACTGAAGGATTCCGGTCGTCCCTATGAGATAAACGAGGGCGACGGTGCATTCTACGGGCCGAAGATAGACATCAAGCTGCGCGATGCTCTTGACAGAAGATGGCAATGTGCTACTATCCAGTGCGATTTTACCCTTCCGGAGCGTTTCGATCTCACCTATGTCGACGCGGATGGTGAAAAGAAACGCCCTGTCATGGTGCACAGGGTTATCCTTGGCGCCATTGAGCGCTTCATCGGTGTCCTCATCGAGCACTTCGCCGGAAACTTCCCGACTTGGCTGGCACCGGTTCAGGCGACCGTTCTTACGGTTACCGACAACCAGATTCCCTACGCACAGGCTGCGTTCGACAAGCTGCGTGCCGCGGGCGTGCGGGTTCAGAAGGATTTCAGAAACGAAAAGCTCGGCTTCAAGATCCGCGAGGCCCAGCTGCAGAAGATACCGTACATGCTGGTGGTGGGGGACAAGGAGGTCGAAGGCGGCCTGCTCGCGCCTCGTTTCCGCGACGGCAAGAACCTCGAAGCGATGACTCCCGAACAGTTCATCGCCTTCATTGAGAACGAAGTTAAAACCTACAAATAGGAGGTGGCGTCATAGCTAAACCTACAGTCAACATCAATCAGACAATCAGGGCCAAAGAGGTAAGGGTAGTAGGTGCCGAAAGTGAGCAGCTTGGTATTCTTCCGCTTCGCGAGGCTCTGGCGTTGGCTGAGAGTCAGCAACTCGATCTGGTAGAGGTTTCGCCGACGGCCGTTCCCCCTGTCTGCCGTATCATGGATTACGGCAAGTTCAAATATCAGCAGGCTAAGAAGCAGGCTGAGGCAAAGAAGAAGCAGGTGCAGGTCGAGCTGAAGGAAGTGAAGCTTCGTCCGAAGACCGATACGCACGACCTGGAGTTCAAGGTTAAGCACGTACGTCGCTTCCTGGAAGAAGGGAACAAGGCGAAGATCACGGTCGTTTTCCGCGGTCGTGAGATCACGCACCAGGAACTCGGCATGGCCGCACTGGAAAAGATAACCGCCGAACTCGCCGATATCGGCGTGGTCGAGGTAAAGCAGAAGATGGAAGGGCGCAGCATGTTCATGATCATCGCCCCCAAAGTAAAAAAATAAACACCACAACAAAGGAGTAGTAAAACAATGCCTAAAATGAAGACCCATAGGGGCGCCGCCAAGCGTTTCAGCAAGACCGGCACAGGCAAAATCAAGATGGCTCACGCCTTCACCAGCCACATCCTGACCTCCAAGACCAGGAAGACCAAGCGCAACCTCCGTAAAAGCGGTATCGTAGCAGCCTCCGACCACAAGAACATCTGCTGCCTGATCCCCTACAAATAACATCGGGACTGGGGGCTGGGGACTAGGGACTGGAACACCGGCACCGGGGTGCGCCTCGGAGCTGTTCGTCTTCAACCGCCGTTTTCGCCCGTTACCGAAGTCCGAGAACCGTGAGGAAACGTCTCCCCTTGCGGATCCGGCTAATTTAAAGACCAGAAGGAGTATGTATGCCAAGAGTAAAGCGCGGTTTTAAAGCGAGACAGAGAAGAAACAAAGTATTGAAACTTGCCAAGGGCTACCGCGGCGCGAGAAGCAAACTGTTCAGGAGCGCCACCGAAGCGGTGGACCGCGCACTGAACTACGCGTTCAGGGACAGAAGGGTGAAAAAGCGGGACTTCAGGGCCCTCTGGATCACCAGGATCAACGCTGCGGCAAGGATCAACGGTCTTTCCTACAGCAAGCTGATCCACGGTCTGAAGCTCGCCAACGTAGAAATCGACAGGAAAGTGATGGCCGACCTAGCCGTTTCCGACCCGAAAGGTTTCGCAGCTATCGCGGCAGCAGCCAAAGCAAAATTTTAATACATACCGCGGGCATAAAGAGAAATGGGATAGCGATGTCCCATTTCTTTTTTTTTCCGAAGATAGGGTCATGCGATGAAGGATAAACTGGAAGCACTTTTAGAAGAGGCCCTCTCCGAGCTGGCTCAGGCCTCCACGGAAGAGGGGCTGCAGGAACTCCGGGTCAAGTACCTGGGCAAGAAGGGGGCGCTCACCGGCGTCATGAAAGGGCTCGGTGCGCTTTCCCCCGAGGAAAGGCCTCTGGTCGGCCAGGTGGTGAACACCGTGAAGGCGAAGCTCGAGGATGCGCTCGATGCGCGCGGCAGCCAGGTGCGCGAGACGGCCAAGGCCGCCAGGCTCGCCGGTGAGAAGATCGACGTGACCCTGCCGGGCAGGCGCCAGGCGATGGGCTCCAAGCACCCGATCACCCTGGTGACCGAGGAGATCTGCTCCATCTTCGGCGCGCTCGGTTTCGCCGTTGCGGAAGGTCCCGAGGTCGAGCTCGACTTCTACAACTTCGAGGCGCTGAACCTCCCGAAGGACCACCCCGCGCGCGACATGCAGGACACCTTCTACTTCGGCGAGAGCGTCCTTCTCCGGACCCACACCTCTCCGGTGCAGATCCGCACCATGCTGAAGCAGCCCCCGCCGGTGCGCATCATTGCACCGGGGACCGTGTACCGCTGCGACTCCGACGCCACCCATTCCCCGATGTTCCACCAGATCGAGGGGCTCATGGTCGACAAGGGGATCACCTTCGGCGATCTCAAGGGTATCCTGACCCTCTTCATCAGCCAGCTCTTCGGCAAGGACATCGGCGTTAGGCTCCGTCCCTCCTTCTTCCCGTTCACCGAACCCTCCGCCGAGGTCGACATCGCCTGCGTCATCTGCCGCGGCAAGGGGTGCCGGGTCTGCAAGGAGACCGGGTGGCTCGAGATTCTGGGCGCCGGCATGGTCGACCCCGAGGTTTACCGCCACGTGGGGTACGACTCGGAGCAGTACACCGGCTTCGCGTTCGGCATGGGGATCGAGAGGATCGCGATGCTCAAGTACGGCATCGCCGACATGAGGCTTCTCTTCGAGAACGACCTCAGGTTCCTGAAGCAATTTTAAAAAGAGCTGAACAGGGATGAAGGGTCCGCACCTTCATCCCTGTTAATTGATTTTCCATTTGAAGGAATCGATATGATAGTTACCTATAACTGGATCAAGGAATTCGTCGATTGCGACCTCCCGGCGGCTGAACTCTCGCATCTGCTCACCATGCTCGGCCTCGAGGTCGAGCGCATGGAAGAGGTCGGCGGCGGCATGGACGACGTCGTCGTGGCCCGGGTGGTGGAAAAGAACCAGCACCCCAACGCGGACAAGCTTTCCCTGTGCAAGGTCGACAACGGAAGCGAGATCGTGAACGTCGTCTGCGGCGCGCAGAACTTCAAGGCCGGCGACAAGGTCGCCCTGGCCCAGATCGGCGCGACGCTCCCCGGTGACTTCAAGATCAAGCGCTCGAAGATCCGCGGCGAGGAGTCCTGCGGCATGCTATGTTCCGAGAAGGAGCTTGCCCTCTCCGCCGAGTCCTCCGGGATCATGATCCTCCCCGAAAGCTACACCCTCGGTACTCCGCTTTTCGACGCGCTCGGGACCAAGGACGTCATATTCGAGATCGGGCTCACCCCGAACCGTGCCGACTGCCTGAGCGTCGTCGGCATCGCGCGCGAGGTCGCCGCGAAGCTCGGCAAAAAGGTGCACTACCCGGGCCTCGAGGTAAAAGAGGAAGGGGCGCCCGTCGCGTCGATTGCAAGCGTCGAGATCCTCGCACCGGAACTCTGCCCGCGCTACACCGCGCGCCACATCACCGGATGCACGCTCGCCGACTCCCCTGCCTGGCTCGCCAACCGGCTCATGGCCGCCGGGATCCGCTCCATCAACAACATCGTCGACGTGACCAACTACGTGCTCCTCGAGTACGGTCACCCGCTGCACGCCTTCGACTACAAGCTCCTGTCGGGCGGAAAGATCGTCGTTGCCGCGGCGGGCGAGGGGGAGAAGTTCACCACCCTCGACGGCCAGGAGAGAACCCTCACCTCGAACGATCTCACCATCCGTGACGGCGCGAAGGCGGTGGCCCTTGCCGGCATCATGGGTGGCGGTAACTCCGAAATAGGGGAGGGGACCACCGAGGTGCTTCTCGAGAGCGCCTATTTCAACCCGTCCGCCATCCGCAAGACCTCCAAGCGTCTCGGGATCCACACCGAGTCGTCGCACCGCTTCGAACGCGGGGCGGACGTCGCCGGGCTCACCCGCGCCCTCGATCGCGCCGCCCAGCTCATCGCCGAGCTTTCCGGCGGCAAGGTCGCCAAGGGGATCATCGACGTCTATCCGGCGCCGGTCGAGCCGCGCGTCATCACCGCGCGCCTGTCGCGCATCAACGCCGTCTGCGGTCTGGATCTTTCCGCCGCCGAGGTGCAGGACATCTTCGAGCGCCTCGAATTCGAGGTGAAGCAGGGCGAGCCTGGTGTCTTCACCGTGAAGGTGCCGCTTTTCAGGGTCGACATAGAGCGCGAGATAGACCTCATCGAAGAGGTGGTCCGCGTGAACGGCTTCGAGAAAGTACCCGCCACGCTGCCGCAGGCGTCGGTCTTCTCCGATCTCCCTTCCGACACACAGCGCCTGGCTGGGAGGGTGAAGGGGCTTCTGGTCTCCCACGGCCTCTCCGAGGTGATCAATTACAGTTTCGTCGCACCTTCTTCCTGCGAAAAAATCATGCTCCCGGCGGACGACTTCCGCAGCAACGGCATGGTCCTTTTGAACCCGATCTCGGACGAACTCTCCGTCATGCGCACCACCATGCTCCCGGGGCTTTTGGACACCGCGGTCAAGAACGTAAGCTTCAGGACGCTGAACCTCGGCATCTTCGAGATGCGTCGCATCTACCTTCCCGTCGAGGGGGCCGAGCTCCCCGAAGAGCCGCTCTACATTTCCGCTCTGCTGACCGGAAGGCGCGACCCCGAGGGGTGGAACCAGGCCAAGGGTGATATCGACTTCTTCGACGTCAAGGGTATCGCCGAGAACCTCTTAGCCGACCTGAACGTAGGCGGGGTCAACTACAGCGTCGAGGAGCTCGATCCGTACTACCATCCAGGCAAGGCCTGCCGCATCCTGAGCGGCAAGAAAGTGCTCGGCTCCATGGGAGAGCTCCATCCGACCGTACAGGAGAACTACGGCATCTCCACGCCGCTTTACTACCTGGAACTCAACTTCGAGGCGCTTCTCTCCGCGCGGAAGAAACAGGGTGCCGCCCAGGTCCCCTCGCGCTTCCCGTCCACCTTCCGCGACATCGCCATGCTCCTGCCGCGGGAACTTCCCGTCTCCGACGTGGTTTCGTGCGTGAACGGCGTAAAGGCGCCCGAGCTGGAAGGGGTGGAAATCTTCGACTTGTACATGGGTGGGAATATTGCGGCTCATGAGAAGAGTGTCGCCATTCGCGTGCGCTACGGGTCGAAGGAGAAGACCCTTACCGACGAAGAAGTAACCCGTCTGCACACGAAGGTAACCGAGGCACTGCAGAAAAAATTAAATGTTTCCTTCAGATAAAAACGGTTGCGAAATCGAAAACGCTATGGTATTAGATTAAGCCGCTGTTGAGAACACACTGAAATGTTTAACCTGTTGAGGGGATTATGACCAAAGCGGACATCGTAGAAAAAATTTATGAGAAGGTCGGTTTCTCCAAGAAAGAATCCGCCGAACTCGTTGAGACGGTCTTCGACCTGATTAAGTCCACTCTTGAAGACGGCGACAAAATCAAGATTGCCGGCTTCGGCAACTTCGTAGTGAAAGAGAAGTCCGACCGTCGCGGCAGGAACCCGCAGACCGGCGAAGAGATCACCATCGTTGCTCGCAAGATCCTCACCTTCAAACCGAGCCAGGTACTGAAGAGCGCGATCAACACCCAGCCGTAATCATGGCGACCGGCACCCCGGACAAGCTTTACCTCAGAATCGGCGAGGTGTCCGCGGTAACTGGCCTTCCAACCTCGGTGCTGCGTTACTGGGAGACGGAATTCCCGGGATTGGCACCAAGGAAAAGCAGCAGCGGCCAAAGGCTTTACTCCAAGAAGGACGTAGAGCTGGTCCACGAGATAAAAGATCTTCTGTACGCCGAAAAGCTGACCATCGAGGGAGCTAGAAAGCGTCTGGAAGCGAAGAAAAAGTACCGAAAATCTGACCTTTCCGGCGAAGCGCTTGCGGCACTGCTTCAGGATGTGAAGCTGGAATTGATGAATTTGCGGGATCAGTTGTAATTATCAGGTTTAATCGGTGCGTAGCGCAGCCTGGTAGCGCACTAGACTGGGGGTCTAGTGGTCGCTGGTTCGAATCCAGTCGCACCGACCATTTCAATCAGCCGCTTGGGAGACTTCCTGGGCGGCTGATCTAGTTTTAAGACCGTTTTTGATACAGTCAGGCTTAGTTTTAAGCCTGCAACTGTGGTATGTTTTCATCTGTCATGTCCTGCCGGCCTCCGCTGTGCGACGCGTCTGCCACGGCCTGCCGGGGCCGCATATGAGGGAGCGTCTCCCCGATGACCGATCGAACCGCACAACTTATCGCCTGCCACGAATGCGACCTGTTGCAGCGCGACATCCAGCTCAACCCAGGCTGCTACGCCAGCTGCCGGCGTTGCGGTGCCGTGCTGTACCGTAACGCCACCGACAGCGTCGACCGCACCCTCGCATATACCCTGGCGGCATGCATGGTTTTCCTGGGCGCGAACCTCTTTCCCATATTCGCCATCGAGGTGCAGGGCGACCGCAGTGCCATCACCCTTTTCGGCGCCGTGCTCTCCCTTTGGGATCAGGGGATGAGGAGCGTCTCAACTCTCGTCCTGATCACTGCCATTCTGATTCCGGCGCTTGAGCTCGCCTCGCTCACTTATCTGCTTCTGCCTTTAAAACTCGGCAAGGTGCCCCCGAGGTATCCGCTTTTCATGCGCACCCTGCAGTGCATCGAGCCGTGGGGGATGGTGGAGGTGTTGATGCTCGGCCTGCTGGTTTCCCTGGTGAAGCTGACCAACAACTTCCGCGTCATACCCGGGATGGCGTTGTGGTCCTTCGCGGTGCTCACCCTGCTGCTTGCCGCCGCGGCCACCGCCTTCAACGCGCGCGACGTCTGGGCCCAGCTCGACGCGAAACGCCGGGATCTGGAGTCAAGGTGAGCACCGCCGACTCCCCCATCGCGGCCGGCCGCGGGCTTTGCTCCTGCCATGTCTGCCAACTGGTCTCCCGGAGCACCGGCACTTCGCGCGGGCAGTACTGCCCGCGCTGCGGCGCACGGCTTCATTTGCGCAGACCGGGCAGCGTGCAGCGCTGCTGGGCGCTCGTCATCGCGTCCTACATCCTCTACATACCGGCCAACACCCTGGTCATGATGGAGACGGGCTCCCTGATCAGCTACCGTAAGGACACCATTGTGAGCGGTGTCGTGCATCTTTGGAGGACCGGGTCCTGGATGATCGCCGTCATCGTCTTCGTGGCCAGCGTGGCGATACCGCTTTTAAAGCTCTTTTCCCTGACCCTGCTGCTCATCTCCGTGCAGCGCAAATCGACTTGGCACCCTCAGCAGCGCACCCGGCTTTACCGGCTGGTGGAAGCGGTGGGGCGCTGGTCCATGCTGGATATTTACGTAGTCACCCTGCTCGCGGCGCTCGTACAACTGGGCTCCCTCGCGATAGTGAAGGCCGGCCCCGCCGCGATCGCTTTCGGCGCGGTGGTTGTCCTCACCATGCTTGCCACTATGGAGTTCGACCCGCGCCTGATCTGGGACCCGTTGCAGAAAGAGGAATTCCATGACTGAACCATCGGACAAACAAGAGATACAGGACCTTCCCGAGGCGGTAAGCGAGCCGAAGCGGCGCTTCTCGATCCAGCTCGTCTGGATCATACCCATAGTCGCCGCCATCATCGGCCTTTCCATCGCGGCCAAGGCGTGGGTTGATCGCGGCGAGACCATTACCATCTCCTTCAAGACCGGTGAAGGGCTCGAGGCGGGCAAGACCAAGCTTAAGTACAAGGACGTCATGATCGGCGAGGTGAAATCGATCGCCATCTCCGACGACCGCACCCATGTCGTGGTTACCGCGGAGGTCACCAAGGACGCCAAGGGGCTCATGGTGAAAGATACCCGTTTCTGGGTGGTGCGCGCACGCATCTCCGGCGGAAACGTTTCCGGCCTCACCACGCTCCTTGGCGGCTCCTATATCGGAGTCGAGGCGGGGACTTCGAAGGAGCTCAGTGACAGTTTCATCGGCCTAGAGTCTCCCCCAGCTGTTTCCATGGATGTCCCGGGGCGTCAGTTCGTGCTGCACACCGACGATGTAGGCTCGCTCTACACCGGCTCACCGGTCTTTTTCCACCGCATACAGGTGGGGCAGGTCATCTCCACCGACCTCGACCGGGATGGCAAAGCCGTCACCGTCCGTGTCTTCATCAAGTCGCCGTACGACCGCTTTGTCACCACCAGTACCTATTTCTGGCAGGCAAGCGGCGTCGACTTGACCGTTACACCAGGCGGCGTGAAGCTGAACACCGAGTCGATGCTTGCCGTTCTTTTGGGCGGCATCTCCTTCGAGGAATCCGCCTCCGGCGCCGTCGCCGCTCCCGCCGACACCGCGTACACCCTTTACGGTACCCGCGACGAGGCCCTCAAAAACTCCGCTGCCTCGGAAAAATTCATCCTCGAGTTCCGAGAATCGGTGCGCGGTCTTGCCGTCGGTGCTCCGGTGGATTTGCGTGGCGTTACCGTGGGTGAGGTCACCAATATCAATGTGGTGCTCGACCCCAACCGCAAGGACTTCTCCGTTCCGGTCGAGATCCAGCTCTACCCTGAGCACCTGCAGACCCAGTTCCGCAAGGACAGCGGGGGCAAGATGCCACTGCCCGGTACCGCCGAAGCACACAAACTTCTCGACGACCTGGTGGCACACGGCTTCCGGGCCCAGATCAAAAGCGGCAGCCTGTTGACAGGCCAGCTCTACGTGGCGCTCGACTTCGCACCTGACGCCCGTGCCGGCCGCATCAACTGGAACAGCTCGCCGCCGCGTTTCCCGACCGTGCCCGGCTCCATGGAGAAGCTGCAGAAGAACCTCATCGAGATCGTGCAGCGGATCGAAAAACTGCCGCTCGAAAAACTCGCCGGAGATGCGGGGCAGACCATGCGCTCCCTCGACGATACCTTGAAGAGCGCCGACCGGTTGCTGCAGAACATGGACAAGTCTCTGGTTCCCGAGGCGAAATCGGTGCTCACCGAGACGAAGACAACACTCGAGGACGTGAGAAAGACCCTCACGGAAGCCCGGACCACTTTGGGCGGTGCTAGCGGGGTCCTAAGCGCCGACGCGCCCGTGCAGGTCGACCTGCGCGACACCATGCGCGAGGTTTCGCGTGCGGCGCGTTCGCTGCGGGTTCTTGGTGATTACCTCGAACAGCATCCGGAATCCCTGATACGCGGCAAAAAGGAGGGAAAATAGCCATGCGCACCGTCTCCGTACTCCCGGTCTTGTTTGGATTTTTTCTCCTGTGCGCAGGATGCGTCAGGTCTCCCGGAGTCACTTTCTACACCCTGACTCCGGCAGCGGTTCCGGAGGTGGAAGCGTCGTCCGCGCAGGCCTTGTCGGTAAGGGTAGGACCGGTAACGCTGCCGGAACTTCTGGATCGCCCCCAGCTTGTCGTGCGCGTTGCCCCCAACCGTGTTGCCATTCTGGAATCGCACCGCTGGGCAGAACCGCTGAAAGAGGAAATCCCACGGCTTTTATCGCAGGATGTAGGGCGCAGGCTCGGTTCGAACCGCGTGTTTGCCTACGGCCAAAGTACCGGCGCCGATGCCAAGTACGGGGTGCCGGTCGATATCCTCAGACTGGAAGCCGTTCCCGGCGAGGCAGTCACTCTCGAGGCAGTCTGGAGTGTGCGCAGTGGAAATGACAGCAGGGTAGGGCGCGCCGTGGTCCGCGAAAAAACGACCGGACCAGGTTACGAAGCCGTAGCAGAGGCGACGAGCCGTGCCCTCGACACGATCAGCGCCGAGATCGTCAAAACCGTCCTTGCCGCGGAGGCGACCCAAAAGTAACCTGCGGATATAGAAGTTCTCCCCACCCTTTTGTGAAGGTTCTTCCTGAAATATCGCTGAAGCATCTTTGCGATAGTCTCGAAGCAGCGAGCATGGCATAACGTCCCCCCCTTTGCGAAGGGGGGGCAGGGGGGATTTGCATTTTGATCCCAGATTTCCGTCTCTCCGATGTCCCCACTGATCTGTGAGGGGTAAACAACAAGTTACGCAGCCACAGCACTGCCGTTAACGGGAGGTCATATGCTCATTCTCGCAGGAGATGTGGGGGGAACCTCGACCCGTATTGCCTATTTCCAGGCCGATCCCGCCGGACTTACCACACTTGCCGAGACGCAGTACAAAAGCGCCGCGCACGGCAGCCTCATCGACATCGTGCGCCACTTCACCTCGCAGCATCACATCAGCGCTGAACGCGCCTGCTTCGGTATCGCCGGCCCCATCATCGAGGGACGGGTGCGCACACCGAACCTCCCCTGGACCATTGAGAGCGATGAACTCGCTGCGGCTTTGGAACTCCCAAACGTGCTGCTTATCAACGACCTCGAGGCGAACACCTACGGCATCGCGTCGCTTAAGCAACAGGACCTCTTCACCCTAAACCATGGTGTTGCCAATCCTTCCGGCACCATAACCGTGGTCTCTGCAGGGACCGGCCTTGGCGAGTCGCTCGCCTATTTCGCTGGAGGGATCCACCACCCGCTTCCCAGCGAAGCGGGACACGCCGACTTCGCGGCACGAAACGAACTGGAAGCAGAACTTCTCCTTTACCTGCAGACGAAGCACGGCCGGGTCAGCTACGAGCGTGTGTTGTCCGGCCCCGGGCTCCTGGACATCTATCGTTTCCTGCGTGACAAACATTACTTCCCCGAACAGGAATCCATCGCCGCCGCGATGAGCGCCGGCGATCCGCCCGCGGTCATCACGAAGGCGGCCCTGGAATCCCGGTGCCCCATGTGCGGCAAGGCGCTTGAAGTATTCATATCCGTCTACGGAGCCGAGGCGGGCAACGCCGCCCTCAGGTTTCTCGCCACAGGCGGCGTCTACCTTGGCGGCGGGATCGCACCGAAGATCCTTGATCTGCTGAAAGGACCCGCATTCATGCTTTCTTTCACCGCAAAAGGAAGGCTGAGTCCACTTGTACAGTCTATTCCGGTGCACGTCATACTGAATGAAAAAACCGCTCTTTTAGGTGCCGGAAGAGCTGCATTCTATGCACACCCGTGAGATATAGTTCCTTTTTCGCTGATCCTTGCAGGCGGCGGAGCCGGTGCATGATCCTGTCGCCTCGACATACGCTCTACCCGGTCTCGCGTACCATATCATTTCAAGCCCGTATCTTCTGCACGTGTGTTCCATTCTTTTTGTCCTCCCGTATACTGAGTCCATAAATGTTATTTTTACTTTATTATTGACAATATTTCTGTCTCTGCTATTAATCACCTAACTATAACTTTGAAGGAGGGTGGTAAATGGCGACCTTAGTAGAAATAGCTGCACAACTCGTTGCATCGCATGCCTCCAGCACGCCGATGACATCGGACGAGCTTCTCGCGGAAATAGCCAAAGTTCACGCTGCACTGAAGAATCTTGAGGCGGGACAGGGTGTGGAAGGCGTCGAAGAGGTTAAATCTTCACTCTCCATCAAAGAAGCGTTCAAAAAGAACGAGGTGGTCTGTCTTGTGTGCGGCAAAGGAGGGTTCAAGACCCTTGCGCGTCACCTGAGCACAGCACACGGGATGAAGCCGGGTGCCTACAAGAAACAGTTCGGCATCCCGAGCAAACAGGCTCTTTCCGCCAAGAGCTATTCCGAGTCTCGCCGCAAGATGGCGCAGGACCGCGGTCTGGCCGACAACCTTGCCAAGGCGCGGGAAGTTCGCATGGCCAACATCGAGGCGAAGAAAGAGACGGTAGCCAAACCGGCAAAGGCCGCGAAGGCCCCCAAGGCGCCGGCGAAAGCTGCCAAAGCCCCCAAGGCAAAAGCAGCACCCAAGGCCAAGAAGTAGGCCGCACCATCGTTATTATTAAAGCACTCCATAAGGGGTGCTTTTTTTTCGCATCCAACCAGGAGGAAATAAGCCATGAACAGACTCATCGCTGCCATGCTGTTGGTACTTCTCGCTGTTCCCGCCTTTGCGGCTGACGACAAGAAAGCCGAGGACCAGAAGACCCTTTATGCCGTAGGCCAGGTGATGGCACGCCAGTTGGCCATCTTCGACATGACGTCGGATGAACTGGACCAGGTGCTGAAAGGCGTTAAGGACGGTATTGCCGGGAAGAAGCCGGATTTCGACATCGAGCCTTACAAGGCGAAAATCCAGCAGCTTGCACTGGCGCGTCGTGCCGCACAGGGCGAGCGTCTTGCTGCCAAGTCAAAAGAATTCGTCGAGAAGGCCGCAAGCGAGAAAGGTGCGGTCAAGACCGCTTCAGGTCTCGTGTACAAGTCCATCAAGGAAGGGACCGGCGCAAGTCCCGCAGCCACCGACAGGGTGAAGGTTAATTACCGCGGCACCCTCGTCGACGGCAAGGAGTTCGACAGCTCTTACGCCGCAGGGCGTCCCGCCGAATTCGGTTTGAACCAGGTCATCAAATGCTGGACCGAGGGCGTGCAGAAGATGAAGGTCGGCGGCAAGGCACAACTCGTCTGTCCTCCTGAACTGGCCTATGGTGAGCAGGGCTCCGGGATGATTCCCGCCAATGCGACACTGATATTCGAGGTCGAGCTTCTGGATATACTGAAGTAAATTCTTGCTGCTGATATGTCCGCGCAGCATGAGAAAGTTTTAGCGCTATTTTTTATTGACAACGAAGACGCTCTAGACTATAAAGAGTGTCTCTTGAGGCGGCGCATAAAAGGCTTCGAGAGGCAGTCAGGTAGTTGACATCATTACAAATAAGAGCTTGGCGGTGTAGCTCAGCTGGTTAGAGCACACGGCTCATATCCGTGTTGTCCGGGGTTCAAGTCCCTGCACCGCCACCATAAAAAAAGAGCCTTCCGGTTACCGCCGGAAGGCTCTTTTGCTTTGTCCCCCCACGCGCCCGTTTTCCCCAAACCGGGCGCCTTCTTTCTCCAGCTACACCCGCTCACCAATGACTCCTAAAACGCTGCACGAGCCCTAGCGTTCCCCCCTTCGCGAAGGGGCCTGTCCCCCGTAGCCTTGGCCCCTCCACCATCAGGATTTTCTCCAAGTTGATTCATTCTCATTGACCTCCAAGTGCAAAAGAGCGTATAAAGATTCTCGCTCCAAATCTTGCTAAGAGGTCAACATGACAATAGGAAGAGGCAGTTCGTCACAGTTCACAGCCGCCAGTGCTATTCACCAGCACTGGCGGCTTTTTTAATGGGTTTATTTTAGCCTAGTCTAAGCACTGAACATCCAGGAGGCACCATGTCCGACCCCGCAAATCTCTTCATCTGGCTTGGTAATCATTATCTCTACTTTCTTGCCTTCACAGCCCTCGTAATTTTGCTCTGGAACTCGGTGGTCATCGTCGGCGGCAACGAGATCGCTCTCATCGAGCGACGCTGGTTCGGCAGCAAGATGCCGCAGGGGCGGGTCGTGGCCCTCGGGAACGAGGTAGGGATCCAGGCCCGCACCCTTGGCCCGGGACTGCACTTCCTCATCCCTTTCATCTATAAGGCCACGAAAAGTGTCTTCACCGAGATACTGGAAAACGAGGTCGGCCTGATCGAATCGGTGGACGGCACATCGATCCCGTCCGGACGCATTTTCGCCGCAGTAGTTGCCGGTCATAATTCCTTCCAGGACGGCGAAGCCTTCATCAGAAACGGCGGCCAGAAGGGGCCGCAGATCGAGGTGCTTCCTCCAGGCAAATACCGCATCAACCCGTATCTCTTCAAGCTGACCAAGGGGAACGTCACCGAGATCAAGGACTTCGAGATCGGCATCGTAGAGTCGGTGGACGGTGTCGCCATACCGGAAGGGAGGATCTTCGCCCAGGCGGTGGAAGGGCACAGCTCATTCCAAAACGGCGAGGCCTTCATCAACAACGGCGGACAGAAAGGTCCGCAGATCGAGATCATCCCTCCCGGCAATTACCGCATCAACCCGTACCTCTTCAAGGTGACCAAGAGCTCGGCGACCAAGATCGGCGACGGGGAGATCGGCCTGGTGGAATCGGCCGACGGCTCGGCCATCCCCGCCGGACGCATCTTTGCTTCCGTAGTCTCCGGGCACAACTCCTTCCAGTCCGGCCAGGATTTCATCGTGAGCGGCGGCCAGAAGGGGCCTCAGACCGAGATCCTGCCGCCGGGCGTCTACCGCATCCATCCGAACCTCTTCAAGGTGACCAAGGCCGAGGCCGTCATCATCGCGAAAGGGGAGGTCGGCATGGTCACCGCCCAGGACGGCGCACCCATTCCCATGGGACGCCTTCTGGCCCAGAGCGTACCGGGACACTCCAACTACGAAAACGGCGAGGCCTTCCTCAAAAACGGCGGACAAAAGGGGCCCCAGATCGACGTGCTCCTTCCGGGTACCTACCGTATCAACCTGAACCTGTTCAATATCCAGGTCGCGCCTGCGGCGGTGGTCGAGGCGAACAAGATCGGCCTCGTAACCGCTCTGGACGGTATTCCGTTGCCTGAGCGCGAATACGTCGCCTCCCCGATCACCGGCCATAACGACTACCAGGACGGTTCGGCCTTCCTGCTCAAACATGGGCAGCGCGGCCCGCAACTGGACGTGTTGCGTCCGGGAACCTATTACATCAACCCGCTCATGTTCAGCGTCGCCATCGACGACGTTGCCGTGGTCGAGCGCGGGCAGGTCGGTGTCATCGTCTCCAACGTGGGGGAAGACCCGACCGAGGAGATGAAGAAACGTCTCGGCTCGTCACAGACCGGCGCCTCCGAAGAAGAGGGGAAGGAGAAGTACGTCGTCCCGAAGGGATTCCGCGGCATCCAGGAGGAAGTCGCCGGACCGGGCCGCTACTACCTCAACCGTCGCGCCTTCATGGCGTACATCATCGACACCACCAACATCACCATAGATTGGGATGATCAGGAAGACACCCGTTTCGACCAGTTGACCGTCATTTCCAAGGACGGCTTCCCGATCCAGGTCTCCGTCAAGGTGGTCATCCGCGTCCGTCCGGACCAGGCACCGTACATGGTGGCGAAGGTCGGCTCCATCGACAACCTCATCCAGCACGTAATACACCCGATGATCGACTCCTCCTTCCGAAACCAGGCTTCCACCGCCTCCGCGATGAACTTCCTGCAGAGCCGTTCCGAAGAGCAGGCCAAGGCGGAAACCAGGGCCCGGGTCGACTTGGAGAAGTATCACGTCGAGTGCGTATCCGTGCTGATCTGCCAGATCAAGCTTCCCGAGGATCTGATGCAGACCCAGACCAAGAGGATCATCGCCGAGCAGCAGCAGGAGATGTACAAGATGGAGCAGAAGTCCCAGGCGGAGCGTACCGAGATGGAGAAGATGCGCGCCACCGCCGATCAGCAGCCGACCCTTGTAGCCTCCGAGATCGCCGTGAAGGTCGCCACCCAGAAGAAGGCCGAGATGATCACGTTGGCCGAAGGCAACGCCGAGTCCAAGGCGCTGGAAGGTGCAGGGGAAGGAAAGCGCTTGAAGGCGATAGGCGACGGCGAGGCGTCCAAGATCGCCGCCATCGGTGAAGCCACCGCCCAGGCCTACAACAAGCAGCAGGAAGCGATCGGCGAAGAAGCCATCAAGCAGATCAAGATCGTCGAGTTGGTAGCCGCCGCCATACAGGAAGGAAAGATCAAGATCGTCCCCGACGTCCTTGTCACCGGCGGCGGAAATGCAGGCGACGGTTTGATGGGCCAGTTGAGCCGGGTGTTGCCGGGAGTCGATCTCACCGCCTTGGTGAACAAGCAGGCGGCCTTGCCTAAGGGGTAAGAGAGAAAAGGAGAAGAGTAGGGGGAGGGCCTATAACCGCTTATGGACCTTTGCGGATGGACTTCTCAAAACTTATGATCTTATACGTGTCCCCCTTTTATGCCAACCAGCGGCACCAGCGGTCTTCGCTGACTCTCAGCCGCTGGTGCCTTGAGACGTTACCTCAGGAGAGGATTAAACAATGCGATTTCTCCGTTTAATTGCCGTCGTAATGACAATGCTCCTTGCTGGCTGTGATCAAGCGAGCATGATTAAAAAAATGACGCCACCCGAGGCCGAATCTGCAGCAAAAGGCTATATCGATCTCCTTAGAGAGAATAGGTTCGAGGAAATCGAAAAGGACCTTGACCCAAGCGTCAAAACCGCTGACATTCGTAACAAGATGGATAAGATGGCGCAGATGATTCCTGCGCAACAGCCTGAATCTATAAAAGTGGTAGGAGCACAGGTAAACACCTTTCATGGTCCCAATGGACCAGAAACTACTACAACAAACATAACTTTTGAGTACCAGTTCAAGGCTAAGTGGCTGCTGATTAACGTTGCGACTCAGAAGAAAGGCGGAGTCTCGACCATTGTTGGTTTTAATGTCAATCCGATCACAGATTCTTTAAAAAATCTCAACAAATTTAGGCTAGTAGGTAAGAGCCCTCTACAGTATTCAGTGCTTTTATTAGCCATTCTTATTCCACTATTTACCCTGTACGCTCTAATACAGTGCTTCAGAACCAAAATAGAAAATAGAAAGTGGCTTTGGATAATATTTGTAATGTTCGGATTGGCAAAATTTTCAGTAGATTGGACGACTGGTCAATGGTCAATAAACCCTGTGGCTGTGCTGTTTCTAGGAGCAGGTGCATTTGCTCCTCTTTATGGGGCATGGGTTATAAGCATATCTTTGCCGTTAGGAGCGGTTATCTTTTTGCTAAAGAGGAAGAATCTTTCGAAGCAGCATAACGATACTGCTGCTTTTATACAGCCAGAACCTGAAAAAGAGGAGTGGCTGGCTGACTTAGACAAATGAGTTTGTAAGCTAACCATCGGCAAGACCGGGGCATGAGGGGCAGGTCTTTATTCTTGATTAATCGTTGACGATCCGAACTAATATTTCGGCCAAGATGGAGTAAATAGAGCAAGAGTAAAGACCTGCCCCCCATGCTCACCCATGTTCAGGTGTGGTTTTGTCACTGGCTGTTGTCGTGCTGAAGTGAATGAAGTCCCAACAATGTGCGTAAGCCCGACTCCGCAGTGGGGGAGGGCCTCAAGCCGGAGACCGAAGATGGGATGCTCTGCAGGCACCACGAACCGTTGGACGAGGAAAGAATGAAAAAGACGTTGGTCATGATATCAATGGCCCTTGTTGGCATGGCGATCGCCGGGGGCGTCGGGTACCGTACTGGCTGTAATAACGCCACAGACTTGCTCCTCCAGCAAGAAATGAGCGGTAACCTGATAACTCTTTCGACGGACATAAAAGTGGCAGAATTTCTGAAGACAAACCAGAAAGAAAAGGCAGAAGAATTTGTTGAAAACCTGATTGATGTCCACGTGTCATCTCTCGGAGTCCAGGCTAATCAGAAGCCATTCGCACCGATGCGCAAAGAGATTCTAGAGTCAATAAAAGACGCGAAAACGTATCGGATGAAATGGACGTCTCCGTCGCACAAGGTCTCCGAAAACTTGAAACGTGGAGTTGATGCTGCATTCAGGATCGACAACGTACAAACAGGAGGCGGCACGCAGCCGGCGCGATGAAGCCTGCGCCGGTGGTGCGCCCCCACCACGTTGGCCTGAGGATGGTGCGAGACGTGAGGATTAATGGCGAGGTTGCGCAACCAAGCGGACTCCAAGGGCGGAGCAAACTCTGGCAGTGGGGGGACGTTGTTGATATATTTACATTTGGTGGCGGAAGTAGAGCAAAAGTGAAAATATTAACAACGTCCCTCTGCTGTCTGTCAGAGAGTGGGATGAATTTGCCGGGACGGATGCCTAACCAGCGCTAAGACCATGATCGTGCGGCTAAGCCGCACGTCAGGTCAAGCGCAGCCCCGTTGGACGGAGCGATCAGTAATCATGAAACTTACAATTAAAAACTCAGACGATGTAGAAGTAATGACTTTCCAGAAGTCCATTGCGGCATTAGGACTTCAAGCCGAAATCGACAGGCCAGCGCCAGCACCAGCTCAACTCGCCGGTCCTGCAGAAGTCGTACAAGTCCAACTGGACCCCGAGTCTCTCAAACTCATTTTCGAATATGGATTGGCATTAATTGCCGCGTACAAGACCAGTGATTATTTCGGCGAGTTCTTCAAGGGCGCAGCGAAAAAACTGGGCGAACTGGCTGGTGCCAAAGTGGCGGACGCACTGGCTACTCTTTGGCACGGTCTGAACGCACGCGTTCGCGGAAGTGATCGCACTCGAATCTACTTTTCACTAGAGACTGAACTTGACGGGCAGTACGTCGTCATCGATAACGCGATTTTCGGTAGCAACATTGCGCCTTTTACTGAGCAAGACCACGAACAAGCGTTTGGGCTAGTTATATTTCGTGTTCTTCCCACTATGCGCTCATTTATTCAGGAATCACAGCGATATCAGCTTAAGCTTGGGAAAGTCTCGGCAGAGCTTTCATACAGCGAAACTCGGGGTGATTGGTATTGGCGGCTGGAGGTGCCGCCAATAGGCGTGTTCGTCCTGAAGCCGAACGGTATCCTTATCGGCGATCCATCCACCAGAAATCCGTTTTTGTGGTGGAAGATCCATCGTCGTGGTATCAGCCCGGAAGACATATCTAGGATCGTACGCATCCATGCAAACCGCGCCGTCTAACAAGGGAAGCTCTGGTTGCCAGGCATTGATATATTGAGAATTCAGGGCTAAGAAGTCCCAACTAGGCAGAAGCAGCAGCCTTCGCCGCTGTTCTCCCGAGCCGTTGGAACCAAAACTAAAGGGAAAAAATGGCAGAAGATAACACCTACCGGTTCGCAGTCGGACAGAAAACTACAATCCGGTCATCTGTCTGGCGCCTATGGACCAAATCGAACGATATCTTCCTAGCCGTAAGAACTAACGCAGGGCAATTCAAAATTAGTTTTCATGGATCTGGTGTTTGTCAAATTGGCCTTACAACACAATTCGTAGAAGAGGTTAAAGAACAACTTGCAGAGGCAGGAAAGGACAGAAGCCTTGACCGATGGCGCAGACCTGTTGCCCCTGACAAAGAAAAAATCCTCTATTGTGTCCTTTTCCCGCAGTTTTGCTTGAGAGCTGAGCCCGAGAGCCAGGAAAACACTTCCGCAGTAGCTTGGCAAGGTGTTCCTGGCGAAGGCAACATGAGAGTTTTTACCCTCACAATCAGTAATGGAAATGACGCTGACAAACCAAGGGAGCAACGCCCATTGTTGCAATGGATCTTGCCAAGCCGTGAGATTTTGCGACTTTACACATCGATAGGTCAACCCTCTCAGAACTTAATTTACGAGTATGAAAAAGTTGCAAAGCAAATAAATTCAACAAGTTCACTCGAATTAGGAGAAAGGAAGCTGCCTGAAGGTAACAACCGAATGGCATTATTTATGACACGAGACGATGGAATAAAATTCGCTATAGATATCCCTGTCTACCTGACATACAACAATACGACAGCTGGAGGGTGACAGCCCCCCTTCAACGTGGCGCAGACATTGAAGAAAGTGTCCAACCAAAACAGGCGGAGACTGTCTTCGCGGGACAGTGGAAGTGGGCAAAGTTTGTGGGAGTGAAGCCGCTCCGCCGCTCACCAGCAGCCCGTTGGCCACGCTAACTCGAATACAAACCGCGCGAAATTTCCGCGGGCTTGCTTGAGGTAAATAGATGACGTCCTATACCGAGCCGGTTAAGAACAAGGCCAGACGCATCGTCATAGATAACGCAATAGCTGCCCTCACAAAAGGTCGAACTGAGTCTACTCTAGCCCGTCGTTCTTATGTGCGCGAAGTAAGAAACCATATCTTGAGGAATGACAACCGCTATGACGCACGAGTAGCCAGCGAGCTTTCTGACGAAACCATTGCCAGATGGGAGTCCTTTTACGACTCAATAATTCAGGCAAGAACACCTGCTAACCTAAAGGTAGCCTATCTATCGGGTCCTAATCCTGAAAATGACCTTAGAGTGTTTTGCGAGGCAGGCGTCTTGCCAGAAAACATATGGGCATTTGAATCAGAAAACTCAACATATTCAGAGGCAGTCATCTCTGCACTAGATTCCGAATTTCCGTTTATTAAACTAGTTAATGGCGGCTTGGATGCGTTCGTCGAAGCCTCTCCGCAACGGTTCGATATCCTATACCTCGACTTTTGTGGCCCTTTACCTAGCCGTAATAAAAAGCAGAAAACTCTGAGTGCGCTCACAAAGATTCTTGCCAAGCATTCTCTCAACTCGCCTGGAGTCTTGATAACTAATTTTTCGCTACCGACGGAACTCCAGGATCCTTCAGGAAGGGCATTGATTGCAAAACTTGTTGCCTGTTATCTCTACCCGAAAGATTTTCTGGAGAGTAAAGACTCTGAATATGGATATATTGAAGGGCCTGTAGCACATGGATTCGATCCCCACGAATGGCATAAAAAAGTCGTAGCCGACCTCGACCATTACTACGGGGAATTCGTTACTCGATTGCTGATGGATCATGCAAGTGTGATATCCCCGTACAACAGATTCCCAAAAAACAATGCTATATTTGGCAAATTTTTTGACATTAAGGATACAGATTAGATAACAAGTAAGTTGTTTCACTTTAGCGACAATGACGAGGACGGTGGTGGAGGCGATGTAATAGTTGATTCAGGTCTCCATCCAATACTGTGGACTATTGCAGCACTCGATAAAGGGATAAATGGTAAAGACCCGAATTATCCTCAGTTTGTATATGAAGATGAGGAATTTGCCCAATTTGCTGATTCATTCCTAGCCCAATTAGACATCAATGGCAATAAGAAGAACCTAATTGATAATCTGACGTTATTGTCATACCTACTATCTGAAGGCAATGGGCAGGAAAATTATTGGTCTGAGCGAATCAAACAGATCCATGAAAAGCATGACATTTTTAGTTTTCACCAATTTTGCGACCTTGTTTTATTCCATCAAATTCTTGAAGTTCTTTTCAGGCAGGTTGCGACCCCATACCATGTAAATGTTGAAAAAACCATGCGCTGGATGTATCAAGCGAAAGATACTCCAATGTATATGGATATGATATTGCTAGATGAATGTCGTTATCTATACGATTGGATGCCAACCACAGATATGTTCTCTGAAGCAATTCAAGATATAGAACGCCAACTATCCTATAGGTTTGCACTTGATGGAGTTGCAAAGCATCGCCGTTGGTATAACCCAGAGTACTTTTTTGGTACAGCGGTGGTTGATCAACATACTTATGGTTTTGACGCTAAGGCATTGATGTCACGTCAGGTGATTTCAAAAGATGATAGTTTTGAAGGTAATACCCAACTAGACAGCTAGACCGGACGAGCCGGTCAGCCTTAAGCGGTTGACTGAAGATAATATGAGGAGGGAGCTGATATGTCCGGTGAAAATGTAAAGGATAATCGGGGTCAGGCTAGACTTTTGGATATTTAAGCGGATTGAATTGTCCGAATGTCGAGCCTGACCCCAGTGCCTCCGAAGCACAAGCGTACCCCATTAACGAGCAGAGGGGGCAGTGGTAAGTTGTGCAGGAATGAGAGAGCAACTGAACAAGACAAGAGGCAGGGGGGAACCTTGTTGATATATTTACATTTGCTGGCGGAAGTAGACCAAAAGTGAAAATATTAATAACGTCCCTCTGCTGCCCTTTTTAAATGTTTCTTTAACAGGAGGATGTAAGTGAGAATATGGAAAAAACTTTTTTGCACCATGTTCGTATTATTAGTTCTATTTGGTTCATGCATTACCTCGATTGCCGTTGAACAGATGGTCGATGGCCCCATCGCAAGGCGGCAGTTGAAAAAAACAGTTCAAGACCAGCTTTATCAGGGGAAATACAATGAGCTTGAAAAGCTTGCCGGAGTTTTCAGGAAGAATAAAGAAAGACTTCCCGAAGGTGTTTGGAAATTGCAATTTTTTTATGAGGGTTTGGCTGCGAAGAATCACTCTCCTAATGGGTGGCAGCAACATTTCGCCATTCTTAGCAAGTGGCTTGAAGAGTGGCCGAATTCAATAACTGCTAGAGTTGCTGTAGCCGAGGCGTGGCTTGATTTTGGAAGTGAGGTACGTGGAAAAGCCTATGCCGATTCAGTAAGTGCCGAAGGGTGGAGGATTCTTGCTGAAAGCAACCAAAAGGCATACAAGCTACTCGAAACTACGCCACCGGAGGGAGCGGATGACTGTCCTGAGCGTTACAACGCTCTCTTAACAATAGCTAGGACCCAAGGGTGGGAGAGGCCACATTTCGAGGCACTTTTTCATGAAGCGGTAAACTTCGAGCCAATGTATTACCCTCTTTACATTAGCAAAACTATATATCTTTTACCGAGATGGAATGGAGAAGAAGGAGAATGGCAGCAATTCGCAAAAGATGCTATCAATCTGACCCCGCAGAGTGAAGGCAAAAGCGTCTATATGCGGATTGTCGGCTCCCTGTTACTTGCCACTGATGTTACCTCACCTGGTGATCCTCGTCTATCCTGGCCGACATTAAGACAAGGATTCTTTGACGTTGAACGAAATTATCCCTCTTCGCGCTGGAATCTAAATGTTTTTTGTAAATGGTCTTGCAAGTTTGGTGATAAAGAAACAGCCAAGGTCCTTTTTAAACGCATTGGCAACAATCCATATATTGAGGCTTGGGGAGAAAGAGAAGAGTTTGAAGGGTGGCGTAAGTGGGCTGAACTGTAATCAGAAAAACAACGAGCAGACGTCCCTCTGCTGTCGAGGCCGTTCTAATACGAAAGTTGCTTATATAGGGAATCGGTATAGGTTGCCTATATAGGTAACATGGGCCTGGAGGGGGTCAGGAGGGGACGTGGGGCCGGAGGGGACGCCCGTAAGTTGTGTAAGTTGGGGGCCGGAGGGGACGCCCGTCAGTTGTGTAAGTTGTAGCCGATGACGAGATGCCAACCAAGAGGGTGGACCAGGTCTCCGCGGCTTATGAGGCTGGTGAGAGCTGGGATGAGCCTGGAGCTCCGCCGGTCACCTCGCGCCGTTGGACAAGAGAAACGACATACCTGGGAGCATGAAGAGTACGCATAACTTGATCTGCAATAAGAAGGAGTTCCATTTGCCAACGATCATCACTCATGCAATTGTCGGAGCCGGGACCGGGGTTGCCATCTCGAACAGGGCCCTCCCGAAGAAATTCTGGCTCTTATCCGTCTTTTGCGCAATTCTTCCTGACGTCGATGGTATAGGTCTTAAAATTGGCATCCCTTACAGCCACTTCTTCGGACACCGCGGTTTCTTTCATTCACTTTTTTTTGCCTGCATGGTCGGACTAACGGTCACCGCGGTCATCCTTCGAAAAGGCGAGGCATCGCGGAACGACTGGTGGTTTTACTCGATTTACTTTTCTCTAGCAACCGCCTCCCACGGCGTTCTCGATGCCTTTACCAATGGCGGGCTGGGCATTGCCTTATTGGCGCCATTCATTGACCACCGTTATTTCTTCTGGACGACGCCAATTTCCGTTTCGCCAATTAGCCCAAGGGCTTTCTTGACATGGAGAGCATTCGGCATTCTGTCCAACGAGATGAAATGGGTTTGGTTGCCGGTCCTGGTGTTAGCGTCGGCGGGCAAGTTTTTCCTTTTTCGCCAGAACAGAGATGAGCGGGGTCAGGCTCGACTTTTGGATATTTGAGCGGATTGAATTGTCCGAATGTCGAGCCTGACCCCAGTACCCATGCTGACGCCGTTGATTTCCCTAATTTTTCCCTTCCGATTTACCCTGGGGCCACGAATCTAAAAATACACCAAGACAAACCGGCAAAAGGAGCTAAAGCAACGACTTATCGAGTATCCACCGCTTTCCCAGCAGCGGATCTTACTGAGTTTTTCAACAAGGAAATGACAAAGAGGGGATTCGGAAAATTCTATGATCCAATTGAATGCCTGAATCAATTCGCGTGGAACACAAACAACCCAAGAACAGGCAAGTGGGAAATAGCAAAAAAGCCACCGGCAAGATATGTTGCGATGTGGTCAAACCGAAAAGAAGACCAGCTTTTATGGGTGGCAATTGATTTTAAACCAAATCAAAAAGAAACTTGGACTGCCCATGTGAGCGTCCAAGTGGCTAGGTTGTCGGCGTACTTAAAGGAAGTCGACATGATAAGAAAAATGACGCATAACCAAGCAGATGCACCTGCCCTAAAACCCGTCAGGTGATCTCCCGGCCCGTTGGACCAAGGAATAAGATGATAGCAGTGTACGGAAGTCTATTCACTATTGTGCTTTGTATATTTCTGCCGCCGTTGTTTGATTCGTTTTTTGGAAATAACAAGGAGCGGAGTTGGAAAAGGTCCATTGGTGGTTATGCTTTGGTGACAGGTTTAGGTGGTGTGGTGCCTGTATTAGTCGGTGGTAGTGCTTATCTCGACTGGTTATTTGTCATATTAGGGATTGCTATCGCGGTATTAGTCACGCCTATCAGCTTTATTGGGACTTTTTTCGTCCTGCTCCTCTTGAACGTAATCCTACCAGTGCTAGTTCTCTGGGACATGGCAAGATGTATCGTGAAAGAACCTGTAAAGATGCTCTTAGGCAGCACAGACTTTACCGACGGCCTAAGGCTCCTGACGCCGATATTATTGGGTCTCGCTACGTTCTATGTCGGGCGAACGGTGAGACAGAAATTCAGAGGAAAAGAGCGATCGAACACCGACGTGGACTAACACCTGCCGCGCAGGGGTACAGGGAACGTGTTTGAGTTCCTTGAGGTACTGATGATGAGAGGCATAAAGGCGCGATCCGAACAAGAACGGGTGGAGACGGACTGCGCGAGTCCGTAGGAGCGAAAAGGAGCCTGTGACAGCAGGGTCCTCCGCCGCTCACCCGAAATGCCGTTGGCCCAAAAAGGAATTTATGAACTGGGTATGTCCAAGTTGTGGCGCTACTGATAATGAAGAGGATTCTGTCAAATGTTCGTGCGGATATGTCCTCGAAGAAAACAATAGAAGTAAGGTAAAATGGGTCGAGACTGAAATCCCTGTGCCACCACCGTTAGCGCCAAACATGCCTTTTCACCAACGACCTCAAAAGTACAAAGTCGGCCATCTTTTATACCTAACGACGATTGTTGCTCTTGGGATCTTTGCAGTAACCATCCTGATTTCACAATGGCTTCCTTCAAAGAGATCAGT
This sequence comes from Geomonas ferrireducens, assembly GCF_004917065.1. Lineage (NCBI taxonomy): Bacteria > Pseudomonadati > Thermodesulfobacteriota > Desulfuromonadia > Geobacterales > Geobacteraceae > Geomonas > Geomonas ferrireducens. Next base: position 732,072 of record NZ_SSYA01000002.1, on the reverse strand, counting down.
CGCACTGGTTCTTTCCATTACAACTTTGGTAAATACCTGTAGCACGTTATTGACAGAGGATATTGGAATTAAGGGTGTTGGAACAGTTAGAAAGGCTGATAGCCCAAGCTGGTTTTGGAGGCAGTTTGGGTTCCAAGTAGGTATCGGAATTATTTTTGCCATCATAGCAATCTTTGTAAGAGGGTAATGCGGGATTAAGCGGACCGGCAGTGTGGAGCGAATGTTGATTGGGTAAAATAGGACATGCTACTTTTACCACCACAGATAGCAGAGGGGAGAGCCGAACAACGTGGACCGCTAACGCGGCCGTTCAAGGCGCCCCCGTTGGGAATCAGGCTGCTGAAGAAGGGAGGGGACGTGAGGAAAATTCTCGAGGCAATTGTGTATTTGATACTTTCAATGCAGTTGTTCGGATGCACTTCCGTAACTATAGGTGAACGGAGGCATGACCTGGATTTGGCAGCTACTGCAAAGGACCAAGAGTTGACAATAAAGCAGAACACCACTCAAATATTCCCGGATGAGAAGCAGAGGGCAATTCAAGAACAAAATAATCTCAGGTACAAATGGTGGATTAACACTGGTCCTGATGCGGGAGCGGTGACGGCTCCAGTCCAGCAGGATGAGGACAAGGTAAAAGCATTTAATAAGACGCTTAACAAGCAGCTCTACCAACAGCAGAGTCAGTGAAAGAAAAACTTTAGTAGATTGAGGCAGGGGGGGGACGTTGTTGATATATTTACATTTGGTGGCGGAAGTAGAGCAAAAGTGAAAATATTAACAACGTCCCTCTGCTGTCTTAACAACGTCCCTCTGCTGTCATCTTCCGCTGATGCGACTGGCGCGACATTTTGGGGGGACTGGGGGGGGGACTGGGGTCAGGCTTGCGAAGTTGCAATCTCTGATTGCCCTAGTAGTTAAGTTTGAGGCAGGGGATAAGCGAGGTCAGGTTAGACTTTTGGATAGTGAAAATATTAACAACGTCCCTCTGCTGTCCTACTCTGCTGTCCTAATCACAACAAGAAACTTCAAAAAGAGGAATCATGGTTAAAATTTTACTGCTATTGCTTTCAGTGCTTGCTACCTGTCAATTTGCCGCGGCTGATGACCATGTGCAAAAGAAGAATGAGATCGAGGCACTGAGAGATCAGGGATATTCGGTGAAGACAATCTCTCCGATTTTCGGTCAACTCGTGATGTTCTCTTTCCCTAAGGGCTTTACAACGGTTTTTGAAAATACCAACGGCAATCAATACATTCGTGAATCGGTGCTGACCGGAGAAACCACGAAAAAGTGGTCGCAGATGATCACTATAACAGGAGCGAAGGGGCTTGCATCCAGCCCTAAGGCTACCCCGCAGTTACTTGCGAACCGCATTGCTGGCGGGTTCAAGCAGGCCTGCCCGGCCTCATTCAGCGGAGCAGGATTAGGGGGATTCAAGATCGACAAGTCTGATGCATTCGCTGCTGTTGTCGGTTGTGGAGTCGCAAACCCCACTGGCGACTTATATAGCGAAACCATGCTCCTCATCGTCATCAAAGGTGAGAGCGACTACTACACCATTCAATGGGCAGAAAGAAGCACTGCATCACCGACTCCAATTAAGCTCGACGACGCGAAATGGGCGGAACGTCTCAAGAGGCTTACGCCGATCAAGCTGTGCCCCATCATCCCCGGTGAGTCGGCTCCCTACCCTAGTTGTGTAGGCGGCGCATAACGGGTTCAGGGAAGAAGCCCATTTCTCATGATGCGAGATATGTCCGCTATTCACTGCCGTGGATTCGGATCGCGTTACATGTTGAAAATACCTCTTAAATCTGCTAGAAATCTATTCATAAATCTATTCACTGGACCGGAAGTCTATTCCCTAGACTTACCGGTTTATTCATTCGACCTCAAAAAAAACGAGGCATCCCATGTCCCGCTCCCGGGGTGACAACGAAGCTCGACTCCTGGCGTATCTCGCTGCCGGCGTTCGTACTTCTGAAGATATTCAAGAACGGCTCGATTTAAGCCAGCCTTCGGTCTCGCGCCTCATCTCCCGCTTGTCCGAGAGCGTCGTCGTTATTGGTAACGCACGTACAAGGCGCTATACGCTTCGACGTGATCTCAGAGGGCTTGGAGGGGATTTCCCGGTCTTTCGCGTTGACCAGGATGGGAACGCTTACTCGATTGGGGTGTTGAGCACGATAGGCCACGATGAGTACCTGTGGCAGACAAAAGGTGAGGGGGCTGTTCAATACAAGAGCCTTCCATGGTTTCTTTCCGATCTGCGCCCGGACGGCTTTACGGGACGCGCGTTTGTTAGACGACTATCTGATGCTCTTTCTCTACCACCCAGAATCTTTGATTGGAACGATGATCACGTGCTTGTGGCACTATCGTGCCGTGGCGAAGACTTGATGGGCGACTTGATCGTAGGTCGGGAATCCCTCGATCGGTATTTCGGTCTCTCGCATGAGAGGTTTGCTTTGCTTAAGCAGGACGAACTCCAAACAGCCTATCCAATAATGGCGAAGAACGCTATGGAGGGGCAACCTGTCGGATCTTCTGCTGGGGGTGAACAGCCTAAATTTACCGTGATGGTTGAGAGAAAAGGGGAGATCCAGCATCTACTGGTCAAGTTTTCCCCGCCTGTTCATTCCCTTGAGGGACGCCGATGGGCCGACCTTCTTGTTTGTGAACATATCGCCCTTGAGATCCTAAAGGAAATTGGGATATCTGCCGTTGAGACTTCGCTTGTTGAAGCTGCCGATAGGGTGTTCCTTGAGGTGACGCGTTTCGACAGGGTGGGGCGGTCAGGCCGACTGCCGATGATTTCTCTTAGAGCTATCGATAATGAGTTCTACGGACGGCAAGACAACTGGATTGCGGCTGCGGACAGAATGGAAGCGGATAAGCGGCTCACCCGAGAGGACGCGAGGAACCTCCGATGGCTATGGGTATTCGGCGACCTGATAGCCAATACGGACAAGCATTTTGGCAATGTCTCTCTCGTTCCCGTTGGCGGTGTGCGTTTTACTCTCAGGCCTGCCTACGACATGCTTCCTATGTTCTACCGCCCCATGGATGGGACAGCGCCGGAGCGTATCTTCAAGCCACCCATGTTCTCGATGCCGGCATCTGGTGTATGGGATGACGCTCTAAGCGCGGCGATCACCTTCTGGGAGAGAGTTGCTGTTGATAAAAGAATTTCGGACCGGTTCAGACAAATCTGTCGAGACAATCTCGAGAACGTCAGAAACCTCCAAAACAGTCCGAAGCTACTGGCGTAACGAGGGGACCGAGAGACGGCCCAATCTGAACGGCATCAGCTTTTGGACATTTGAGCGGATTGGAACATCCGAATGTCGAGCCCGCCCCCAGTGATGAGCAAATTCGAAGTCGGGAGAAGGGGAGAGAGACGATGAATACCATCGACACCATTCTTAGCCGATACCCGTTCATTCTTGGTGAAGGGGCCGTAATCGAGCGCCTGCGCCGCATGAAGGGGCTTGAGCTTGATCCCTTTGTCGTCAATTCGGCTTTCATCTACCACGAAGAAAATCGAAGGGCGCTGGAGGGGATCTGCCGGGAGTACCTCGACATCGGCTGCCAGGCCGGACTGCCTCTCCTCATGTCTACTCCGACATGGCGGGCGAGCAAGGGACGTATTGCCGCGGCAGGCCTCGAGGGCACAGACCTGAATGGCGACAACGCCGCCTTTCTGGAAGGCTTGAGACAGAGCTACCAGGAATACGCCGACAAGATCCTCATCTGCGGGTTGATGAGTTGTAAAGGTGACGCCTACCGACCAGCCGAGGCCCTCCCGGTTAACCAGGCGGCGGAATATCATGCGTGGCAGGCGGAAAAGCTCGCGGCGACGAAGGTGGACTTTCTCTTGGCGGCCACGCTGCCGGCTCTGAGCGAAGCAACTGGCCTTGCCTTGGCCTTGGCGGCAACGGGAAAACCTTATATCGTAAGTTTCGTGGTCCGACCGACCGGTACCCTCCTTGATGGAACGCCGCTTAAGGAGGCCATCGCGGCAATCGACGCCGCAGCCGATCCCAAGCCGCTCGCGTTCATGATCAATTGCACCCATGTCACCTTTGCCAGAGCTGCGTTACTCCATGAAACCAATTCTTCTGCAGGAGTTCGCCGGCGCATGATCGGTCTTCTCGCAAATACCGCGGCTCTCAGTCCCGAAGACTTGGACAATAGCACTGCTCTCGTGGAGGAGGCCCCAGAGGCATTTGGGGCATCGGTGGCCGCAATGGGCACGGAACTCGGCCTCAAAATACTTGGCGGATGCTGCGGCACCGATGGGCGCCACCTGGCAGCCCTAGCAGCACGCCTGCAGTCTCGTCCTCATCCTGATATCTAATACTGATTATCCGATTGATGAGCGATGCATGCGATTCAGAAATGACGAATCCGTTTCCAGAAACGACGAATCCATTTCAGAAACGACGAATCCATTTCAGAAACGACGGATCCATTTCAGAAACGACGGATCCGTTTCAGAAACGACGGATCCGTTTTCAGAAACGACGGATCCATTTCAGAAACGACGGATCCGTTTCAGAAACGACGAATCCGTTTCAGAAATGACGGTTCTGAACCTAGTTCTTGGATGTCGACAGGAGGTTGTGATCTACCAATTGGTTTGAGAGGTTGACGTAACCAAGGTGGTGGGTGCTTCCGACTTGAAGGTGATGCCCGCACGCCCCCTCCGAGCGGAGGAGGGTGCGTGCGGGAAGTTGTCACACGGGTGGTAAGATTACCATGTTCGACCAAGGCCCTCCCTCATTGCCTCTTTTACACCTTAGCTTCAAATAGTTGGTCAGCGTTCTGTTTAATCCCTTGAGATACATCTTTTGGCAGGTAGTTGACCACACCAACAGACTCCAATTAGCTTCTACGCCGGGTTCCCCTGTACAGAACCATATCTCGTGGCCCTTTGAACCTGGCAGTTTGGTAAATGAGCAGTAGGGCTGTCCATTCTTGTCGTAAAATATCCTCAGATCTTTGGCCGCAGCCAATGGCGCACCGGCGGGCGAGGACTTCTGATGGGTGCTCCCGAGCTTTTCATTCACCGTGGGGTCTAAGATGCTCACCGCTTTACTGACTCCCATGATTACGGATAGTGCGACGTTCAATTCGCGCCGGGCCTCTTCACACTCCTTTACTTTCTGTGGATCCCCCTTGAAGGACTCTGTGACGCTTCCCTCGAATCGGTTATGCAGCTGATCATACCTGCTGGGGTCGGGGATGAGCGATATCAAACGGGAGTACCACTCCGGCGTCATTACCTGACGCACCTCCTCCGACTTAGCTACCATCTCTGGATGCGGAATGTTGTTGTGGGGCATTGCCGATCTCCTTTTTGAAATGGTTGGTTTTGTTGGGACGGGCTAACCATATCATCCTTTCCCTGCCCCGCAAGCATCCAGGTCAACGCTCGTGCTCTGCGTCCGCACCTGCTTGACAAACACCCCTGATTATCCAAACTTGGAGAGTTTTAAAAACTCCAGAGGCGAGCGCCGCATCGGGCGCACTGCAGATGCCAACACACGTACCTTCACGGGGAACCCTATGGACAACCTGCTTGCTGCTCGCGCCCTTATGGGCGTTTCGCTCGCCTTCCACATCGTCTACGCAACACTTGGGATCGGCCTGCCGCTTATGCTCATGCTGGCAGAGGGGCTGGCGCTTAAAACCGGCGACGATACGTGGCATCTCCTCGCCAGACGCTGGATCAGACCCGCCGGGGTGCTCTTCGCCATCGGCGCGGTTTCCGGAACCATCCTCTCCTTCGAACTCGGGCTTCTCTGGCCGCAGTTCATGGCTTTCAGCGGACCGATGATCGGGCTGGCGTTTTCCATGGAGGGGTTCGCATTTTTCACCGAGGCGATCTTTCTCGCCCTGTATATCTACGGAGAAGAGCGGCTTTCCAGGCGCGCGCTGTTTCTTTGCACCATCCCCCTCACACTCGCGTCGGCGGTATCCGCTGTATTCGTCATCAGCGCCAACGGTTGGATGAACACCCCTGCCGGATTCCAGATGATCGACGGCGCTCCCGCGAACGTCCAGCCGATGCGCGCCTTCTTCAACCAGGCATGGCTGCACCAGGCTGTCCATGGCACCCTGGCCGCCTACGTTGCGACCGCCTTTGCCGTTGCCGGCTTTTACGCGGTGGCGCTGTTGAAGGGGAGGGGAGGCGGGGACGGGAAAAAAGCTCTTTCCCTTTCTCTTTTCGTCGCCCTCGTGGCGGCCCCGCTCATGCTGGTAACCGGAGACTGGGCTGCGTACGCCGTAGCGGAGCACCAGACCGCGAAACTCGCGGCCATGGAGGCGCACTTCAAGACCTCTGCCGCCGCCCCGCTCATCATCGGCGGCTGGCCTGATCCTGAAACGGGAACGGTGTCCTATGCGATCAGGATCCCGAAGCTTTTGAGCCTTCTCGCACACCACGATCCCGATGCCGTGGTGCAGGGGCTAGACGCGTTCCCGCAGGGGACGACCCCTGACCCGCGCCTGGTGCACCCGTTTTTCGACCTGATGGTCGGTTCTTTCTTCGTCATGGCGCTCGCCTTGGTCTGGTACTGGTGGGCGCGCTGGAGAAAGAACGAAACGGAGCCCGGACGCGCCCAGCTGAAGTATCTCGCTTTTGCCGCCCCCTTCGGCATCATCGCGCTTGAAAGCGGCTGGATGGTCACCGAATTCGGAAGGCAGCCGTGGGTGGTGAAGGGATACCTGCGCACCTCGCAGGCGGTCACCCCGAACGACGGGCTCTTGCTGGTATTCGCCACCTTCCTCTTCGTCTACCTTGCCCTTACCGCCGGAATCATGAGGCTGTTGCTGCAGCGACAGCAGAAAGGCACGGGTGGGGAGGTGTCTCATGACTGACCCTGTAACGCTTGCTGCGCTGGTTCTGGTGGTCGCCCTCATACTCTACGCCCTGTTCGGCGGAGCCGATTTCGGAGGGGGCATTTGGACCGCGCTCGCCTTCGGTCCCCGTGCGCGTGAGCAGCGCGAGGCTCTTTTCAACGCGATCGGTCCCGTGTGGGAAACGAACCACGTGTGGCTCATCTTCATCGTGGTGACGCTCTTCACCGCTTTCCCATCCGGATTTGCCGCCCTTTTCATCGCGCTCATGCCGCCTCTGGTGCTCGCCCTGATCGGCATAAATTTCAGGGGGGCGGCCTTCGCCTTCCGCCACTACGGCCGGGAAACCGGACGGGAGGTCCCGCTTAGCGCGCGCGTTTTCGAAATCGCCAGCGTGCTCACCCCCTTCACCCTGGGGATGGCCGTTTCCGCGACTGCTTCGGGAACCATCACCATCAACTACGGCGTCACTGCGACGGGTACGTCAGTCTGGCTCACCCCGTTCACCCTCATGGGCGGTTTGATCGGGCTTGCCATATGCGCCTATCTCGCCCCCGTCTACATGACCGTCCGGGTGGCGCCGCCGCTCCAGGACGACTTCAGGGACGCGGCTATCGCGGCGGGTGTCGCGCTTGGTATCGCTACCGCTGCTATGATCCCGCTCGCCCTGCGTTACGCCCCCCGCTTCAGCCAAAGGCTTCTCGAGTCGTGGCCCATGTTTTTCGTCGTGCTCGCCGTATTTGCCGGAGTGGGGACGCAGCTTCTGTTGCTGTGGCGCCGCTTCAGGGGGGCTCAACTTTGCGCTGGAGCCACCGTCGTTCTCACCGTGGCGGGATTTGCCGCAGCGCTGGCACCGGATCTCATCGTGGGCGAGATGTCTCTCGAGGCAGCGGCGGCACCCCGCGCATCACTGGTGGCTTATCTTGCGATTCTTCCCTTCGGGGCATTGATACTGATTCCTTCGCTCGTTTTTCTCTACTGGACCTTCCGAGGGGAGCCTTCCTCGGCACTCCCTCCTGCCGGATCAGAAAGCGGATCATCTGAAAAGATGTGAAAAAACTAATCATGGTGGTAAGCTGGATTGGGCATTAGCTCTAATTCACCGAACAAAGGAGTCCAACCATGAAAAAGTTACTTCTGGTCGTTACAGCAATGTCCTTGGCCCTCGCCTCCGGGTGTGAGACCAGGGGGGGGAGTGCGGTCGGCGGTGCCCTGGGTGGGGCCGCGGTCGGGGTAGGTGCGTACGAGTACAGCGCGCATCGGCAGATGAAGCAGCTTGAGGACGACTACAAGGCGGGAAGGATCGACAGGAGAGAGTACGAGATTCGCAAGAACCAGATAGAAAAGGGGTCTATCCTGCAGAGGTAGGCCCTCTTTGCAGGTTCACAATGAGCCGCCCTATGATAGGGCGGCTTTTTTTTAAAGGGGGCATCAGGAAACTCCGGGGAACGTGAAGCGCAGCTGCTTACAACGCACTGCATGAGCCCTAACGTTCCCCCCTTTGCGAAGGGGGGGCAGGGGGGATTTGACTTGGTCGGACCGTACAAGCACCAGCGGACTACATTCACAGATAATTGACTGTCACCGGGAAATCCTTTTACCCCTCCTGGAGGAAAGCAAGACCTGGAATCCCGCCCCACCAGCGAGAACTGAGAAACAAAAGCAAATCCCCCCCGTCCCCCCTTCGCAAAGGGGGGAGCGCGAGGTCACCGTTCTCAGCAAGTGAGGACACGGGTTATCTGAAAGGCTTCTTGCCCGGAATTCCCGGATGAACCTTCGCAACGGGGAAATAGAACGAAGACGTTTCGGATTGGAATTCGAGATTGGTTCGGTTAAACTCCCAACCCATTCTACCGGGTGTTGCCAAAGTGCATTCAGCATGTGACAATGCTCCTGCACGCACTATAAGCATCGTTTCAGCTGTAGCTGCGTCTTGAAGGCCACCTGCCGCAATTTCCCGATGCCTGTTCCCGGTTCGGGAGAAGCGGTTGCCTACGGAGGAGTCGGATATGAAGACTCTGGTAGATCTATTTCATAGCTTTGCTCCACTCGGCGACAAGACGGCTCTCATCAACCGGACCGGTGTGCGCCGATTCACCGTTTCCTACCGGGAGCTGTCCGATCTTTCGCTAAGGATGGCGAACCTGCTGGCGCAGCGCGGCGTTGCCCCGGGTGACCGGGTGCTGCTTTGGGGCCCGAACTCATCCTGGTGGGGCGTCGCCTACTGGGGCATCATCATGCGCGGCGCCATCGCCGTCCCCGTCGACTTCATGTCGGACCGTGCGCGCGCCGAGTCGATCCTGGGGCTCACCAAGGCCCGAATCGTACTGCAAAGCCGCTTCAAGCCCGAGCGCCTAGACGTTCCGGATGCGCTGTTCCTCGAGGATCTCCAGTACCTTCTGGAGGAGGTAGCCCCGTATCCTGATGCCGTGCATCCCGACCCCGACGACATCGCGCAGCTGATCTACACCTCAGGTACTACCGGGAACCCGAAGGGGGTCATACTGACCCACAGGAACCTGGTCGCCAACATGGTGCAGATAAACGAGGGTGTCCCCATCATCACCCCCCACTTCTCGTTTCTCTCACTTTTGCCCCTCTCGCACATGTTCGAACAGATGGGGGGATTCTTCACGCCGCTTTACCGGGGCGCCACGGTGATCTACCCGCGCACGCTGAAGCCCTCCGCCATCATGGAGGCGCTCGGTGATGAGGACGTCTACGTCATCATGTCCGTGCCGCGCCTGATGCAGCTTCTGAAAAGCTCCATCGAGCGGGAGCTCGCCGAGAAGAAACTGGACGGCGTTTTCTCCTGGCTCGCCGGAAAGGCGCAGCCGCTCTCAAAAGCGGCCCGGAAAATGCTCTTCTTTCCGGTGCACAAGAAGTTCGGCAGCAATTTCGCCGTCTTCGTTTCCGGCGGGGCGCCGCTCGATCCCGACGTCTTCCGCTTCTGGGACGGCATGGGCTTCACCGTCCTCGAGGGGTACGGGCTTTCCGAATGCTCACCGGTCCTTTGCGTCAACACCATCGACCGCCAGGTGGCAGGTTCCGTGGGGCCGCCTCTCCCGGGCGTGGAGCTTCGGCTCGACGGCAAGGAAGTGGTGGTAAAAGGCGACAACGTCTTCCCCGGGTATTACCAGAATGAGGAGGCGACCCGCGCCGCCTTCACCGCGGATGGATGGTTCAAAACCGGCGACTTGGGCGAGATCACCCCGGACGGTTGGCTCACCATCAAGGGGAGGGAGAAGGAGCTCATCGTCACCGGCGGCGGGGTGAACGTCTACCCGGATGAGTTGGAGGGGGTGCTTAACAAGGTTCCGGGGGTGAAGGAATCGTGCGTCATCGGTCTGGACCGCGGTGCCGGCGAGGAGGTGCATGCAGTTTTGCTGCTCGACGACAGCGGGAAAAGGCCCGAAGAGATACTCGCCGAAGCGAACGCCAAGCTCGACTCGCTGCACCAGATCACCGGATACACCATCTGGAACGAGCCGGAGTTCCCGAAGACCACAACGCTCAAGATCAGGAAATTCCAAGTCAAGGAGCACGTGAAAAAAGGGGCTGCCGAGGGGGGCGGCGGTGCGAGCCGGGATCACCTCGTGAACCTTCTCGCCAAGGTGACCGGCGCCGATCCTGATCAGATCAAGGAGGAGTCCCTGCTGGTCGCGGACCTTGGCCTGACCTCGATCGGACGGCTCGAACTGGTGAACTACCTGGAGCAGGAGTTTCGCCTCGACATCGAGGACTCCCAGCTCGGCCCGCAGACCCGTGTCTCCGAGTTGCGCCGCATCATCTCCCGTCGCGAGAAGGGAGAGCATCACGGCCACTACCGCTTCTGGACCAACTCCGCACCGGTCCGCGCGCTGCGCATGATCGGGGACGCCCTGATAAACTACCCGCTCTACCGCTTCTTCGCGAAGCTTCAGGTGCGTGGTGCGGAGAACCTGGCCAAGCTCGACGGTCCGGTGATCATCGTCGCCAACCACCTGGGCTACTTCGACCAGCCGTCGCTCATGTTCGCGCTCCCGCGGGAAATCCGTTACCGCACCGCGACGGCGGCCTGGGAAGAGTTCTTCTTCGACGATTACCGTGGCTTTGAACGTGTGTGGCGACGCCTTGCCTACCAGTACGGCACCCTGTTCTTGAACCTTTTTCCGCTGCCTCAGACGGGCGGCTTCTCCGGTGCGGTTAAATACATGGGGAAACTGACCGACAGCGGGCTGAACACCTTGATCTTTCCGGAGGGGGGGCACTCACCGGACGGTACCATGAAGGATTTTCAGTTGGGCCTCGGGATCATCGCCAAGGAACTCGGTATCCCGATACTCCCGGTGAAAATCAGCGGCACCGACAAGGTCCTCCCGCCGCACCAGGCGAGCCTGCCCCGGCGCGGCACGGTAACGGTCACCTTCGGCAAGCCGCTCCATTTCCGTTTCGAGGAGCCCGCCGAGATCGTGACTCGCGCCCATAAGGCCGTATCTGAACTTTGATGCAATGATGTGACGGAGGTTTTTCTTGATGAAGGTAGCCATATCCCCTGCCTATCGCCGCTATGCCCTGGGGCTTCTCCTTGCAGTGAACCTGCTCAACTACATCGACCGGCAGGTCCTTTTCGCCGTGTTCCCGCTGATCAAGGCCGATTTCGGCATAAGCGACACGGAACTCGGTTTTCTAGGCAGCGCCTTCATGCTGAGCTATATGCTGATCGCGCCTGTCTTCGGCTGGCTCGGCGATCACTGGAACCGCGTCCGCCTCGCCTCGAGCGGCTTGATCATCTGGAGCTTCGCCACAATCCTTGCCGGTTTCGCCCCCGGGTATCGTTCGCTTCTCGCGGCCCGCGCCACCGTCGGGGTAGGGGAGGCGAGCTTCGGAACGGTCTCCCCCGGGCTCATTGCGGACTTTTTCGAGAAGGAAAAGCGCGGCAGCGTCCTTTCCTGGTTTTACGTCGCCATCCCCGTGGGGAGCGCCCTCGGATACCTCATGGGTGGCGTGCTGGGGCAGCGCTTCGGCTGGCACTACGCATTTCTCATGGTGGGGCTTCCAGGGCTCTTGGTCGCTTTGCCGCTGTGGTTTCTGCGCGCCCCGGAGCGCCGCGTCGATCCGGATGCCCCGCAGACCGAAAAGGGGATGGGCGCGTACCTGCAGCTCTTCCACAACCGTTCTTTCGTCACCAACACCCTTGCCATGGCGGCGATGACCTTCGCCATCGGCGGGCTCGCCCAGTGGATCCCCACCTTTTTGTTCCGCACCCATGCGCTGAACGTCGAGAAGGCGAACCTGATGTTCGGTGCGACGACCGTGGTGGCCGGCATTCTCGGCACCCTCGTCGGCGGGGTGCTCGGGGACCGCTGGCAGAAGAAAAGCAGCAAGGGGTACCTGCTTGTTTCCGGCTGGGGGTTCTTCATCGGCGCCCCCTTTGCCGCCTGGGCCATAATGGCGCCGGGCGTCCCCGCCTGCATGGCGGCCATCTTCGTTGCCGAGTTTTTCCTTTTTCTGAACACAGGTCCGCTCAACACGGTGATCATCAACGTGACGAACCCCGCGGTGCGCGCCATGGCCTTCGCGGTGAACATCTTCTTCATCCATGCCCTGGGAGATGCGGTCTCCCCGTCGATCCTCGGCTGGTTCTCCGATCTCTGGGGGCTGAGAAACGCGCTTTTGACGACGCCGATGGTAATGGCGCTGGCCGGCGTTTTCTGTTTCATCTGCGGCCGGTTCGTGGCTGAGGATATGGCGCTCGCTGAACCGCCGGAGGTTGGGTGAGGGGGGAGCGCACACCTTGTCGTTCCAATCAACACAGCTGCTTTAGGTTTAACTGTTTTTAGAGGTTAGGCGCGCTAATAAACTGCAAATCCCCCTGTCCCCCCTTCGCAAAGGGGGGGACGCTTGGGCATGTCACTGCTCCAATGCTGCAGAGACGTGGTTCCTCGGGAAATTCCAGGACAAACCATTGCTAGGGGGCGCGGAATACTGGAGAGATTTATCGTGAACATCGTGTACCGTCGGACGCTTGGTCGTATCTTCCTTCTTTCACTTCTCGCAGTGCAGCTTTTCGGCTGTGCGACTGCCCGAAAACCGCTCACGGGGCTTATCCCGGGGCGTAGCGTCGAGACACTCCAGTCGTCGGTCAGCATAAGCGCTTCTTCGGCCGGGCGGAGCAGCGCGGGGCGCGGGTATCTAATCTACCAGGCACCCGACCTCTACCATTTGGCCATCCTTTCTCCCTTCGGCCAGACCATTCTCGAGGCCTTCGGCGGGAACGACCGCTTCACCTGCGTTGTCCCTTCCCGCCAGTTGGCCTACACGGGTGCCCTCTCGGAACTGCCCGAGGCGAGCGCGCTGAAGAGCATCCAGCTCCTCAGGTGGGTGATGGCTCCGTCTCCCGTGCCTCTTCCGGCTCCTCCCCGATACACCATGACCGACGCCGGGACGACCTATCATTTCGATCAGACAGGTATGCTCGAGAAAAAGGTCACCGCTTCCGGAAATGAGGTGCACTACGAGGGGTACCAGGCGGTGGAGGGGATCGCGTTCCCTGAAACCATCACCATCCGCGACGCTTCCGGCGCCGAGGCGCGCATCGTCTTCGATGAGCCGCAGCTGAACGCGCCGGTCGAGGAGGGGACGCTACGCCCCGATCTGACCGGCATGACTGTGCTGCCGCTTGCCGATTTCAAGGCGATGTGATCAGTCCGTGTTGACCGTGGCCGGTTCTTTGCCATAATTGAGCGTTCCTTTTTGCTTTCATCGCTCATTGAAACTTCGGTGTGCCTTTTGACGTGTGAATCGACTGGATTTGCCGCTTTTGCAGCTGAATTTGTCGGTGCGTTCAAAAACAAACTTTTAATTATTTCTCTCCCTTGCTATGCTTACTGACACAAGGACGATGTAAAGAAAGCAGACCGAACGCTTCCAGGCAACCTGATTCAGCTTGAACGGCAGCACATCTTTTAGGAGTCCCGTCATGACACACGCACGCCTTATCATCCTAGCGATCCTTATTTCCTCACTCACCGCCTGCGCCCTCTATGAAACAAAGCAGGCCCCGCCAAACCAGGTGGCACAGCCGAAGGAACTCTCAGTGCCGGTGGGGAAAAACTGGAAAGTGACCGAAGAGGCGCCTGCCCTCGGCAACGAGCGTAACGAGCGTCCTTCCTTCCAGACGGAGCAGTCGGTGCAGCCTGAAGGGGTGCAGCGTCCGGCGGCACCGACCGACGAGAAGGGGCGCAAAATAGAGACCACCCGCTGAGGCCCGTTTGATGACGCGCCGCAGCGGGCACACCAACCTGCGGCGCGAACGTCCACGCGGCGTTTCCCGATTTTCCTCGCAGTCCCGACACTACCTGCACCTTCAAAGGGAGACCGATGGATAGAAAAACTTACCTAAGCATCCTGGCGGCGCTAGCCACGGCAGGCGCCGTCGTTCTTATCGTGCTGCTCGCCGTTCCTGTCCTGAAGCCCATCGCCTGGGCGCTCATCATTGGCATCGCCACCATGCCTCACTACCATCGGCTGCTGCGCCTTTTAAACGGGCGCGAAGGGCGCTCTGCGGGGCTCATGGTGCTTGCGGTTGCGGTCTGCTTCGTTCTCCCCGTTACCGCACTGGTGGTGACCGCCGCCGTCCACGCCCCGGACTGGTACCAGCAGGCGGAGCAGCTTTTCAGCACCATCGCCAGGAGCGGGAGCACTGCCATCGGCCAATTCCCCTTCGCCCAGAATATCATGGCCCTCGTCGATCGTTTCGGCGTCGATCTGGCCGCCATCGGGGGGAAGGTCGCCACCAGCAGCTCCGGCATCATCTTGGGACTTGCCGGAGATCTCGCGCGCAACATGATGAGCTTCCTCGGCACCCTGCTCATCGCCCTGTTCATCCTCTTCTTTGTCTACCGTGACGGTGACCGGTTCGTTTCCATCTGCATCGGCAGGCTCGCCCCTGATCCCCGTAAGGCGCAGCAGTTCGCCGGCGAGGTCCGCTCCATCACCACGGCGGTTGTTGTCGGCACCGTCCTTACCTGTGCCTCGCAAGGGGTGCTTGCCGGCGTTGGGTACTGGGCGGCCGGCGTCCCCGCACCGATCTTTTTCGGGACTCTCACCGCGATAGCGGCGCTGGTTCCCGTGGTCGGCACCGGAGTCATCTGGGTTCCTGTGGCGGCATTCATAGCGCTCGGTGGATCCTATCTTGCGGCGGCGCTTCTCGCGGCCTGGTGCATTCTCTTCGTCGGTTTTGCCGACAACGCTATTCGGCCCCTCGCCATCGGCGCCTCCAGCGACATCTCCACGCTCGCCGTGGTCCTCGGAGCTCTCTGCGGGGTGGTCAGCATGGGGATTTTAGGGCTGATAGTCGGCCCGGTGATCTTCGCCGTCCTTTTCTCCATGTGGGATGATGCGGTTTCCAATGTGGAGGCGGCCGACCAGGGGGGGATCCCGTGATGTGGACGCTGGTGGGGGGCGATAAAGGGGGGTGGCACATGGGTATGGCTGGACGTTTTCAACGGGTTTGCCTTGTCGCTGTCGTCTTGTTTGTCGTCGCGTTCCTGTACGGCACCGGTTGGGCTGCGGACACGGAGCAGACCGGGGAGCACGCGCTCCTCGCCAAGTACGGTGAGATCAAGACGAAGCTCGACAAGAATCAGTTCGGCGCACCCATCTTCCTCGAGTCGAAGGAGGGGCATGATTCGGTTCGGGTGGACATGTATGGCATCTTCCATTTCCCCTTCGAGGTGGTGCGCGACGCGCTGCAGTCCCCGGCGGCGTGGTGCGAGATCACTCCGCTGCATATCAACATCAAGGCGTGCATTTACCGTAAGGTAAAGCAGAATGCCCAGCTAACCCTCTACAGTGGCCGCAAGTACTTCCAACCCCCCTCCGACGCCTATCCGCTGAAGCTCTCCTTCAAGGTCGCGGCAAGCCAGCCCCAGTACCTCGAACTGAACCTCGTGGGGGACGAGGGACCTCTCGGAACGAAGGACCACCGGATCGGGGTCCAGGCGGTGCCGCTTGACGGGCAGAGGACTTTCCTCCATTTCAGCTACACCTACAGTCACGGCACCATGGCGCGCATGGCGATCAAGACCTACTTCGCGACACTCGGGCGCGACAAGGTCGGCTTCACCATGGTGGGGCAAGAGGGGAAGCAGGAGTACATCGAAGGGGTGCGCGGCGCGGTGGAGCGAAACACCATGCGCTACTACCTCGCACTGCAGACCTATCTGGAAACCATGAAGTATCCCGAGAAGGAACGCTTCGAGCAGCGCCTCAGCCGCTGGTACGACCTGACCGCGAAATACCCCCGTCAGTTGAAGGAGATCGACAAACCGGCTTACCTCAGCAACAAGCGCCTGGAGCGGGCCCAGCAGGAGGCCCTTCAGTCCAAAGAAGGGAACTGAGGCAGGAGCGATGCGACACGCTTCGATGCGACCCCGGGGATGGGTGTGATGGCAGAACCGATTGTTGAACTGCAGGGGATCGGCAAGAGCTTCGTCGAGGGGGACCGCGAGCGCGTGGTCTTTCGCGACGCGGAGCTCGCCATCACGCCAGGAGAATGGGTGTTTCTCCTGGGACGGAGCGGTTCCGGGAAATCCACCCTCTTGAACCTGCTAAGCGGCATCGATCTCCCCGACCGCGGCGAGGTCCTGATCGAGGGGCGTGCGCTGAACCGCATGAGTGAGCGGGAACGCACCCTTTTCCGTCGCTACCATATCGGCTTCGTCTTCCAGTTCTACAACCTGATACCGACCCTCACCGTTCTCGAGAACATCCTCCTTCCCCTTGAACTTTCCGGCCAGCTCACCGAATTGCACAAGACCCGTGCCCGCGAGCTCCTTGACGCCGTAGGCCTTGCCGACCGCGCGGGCGCCTTCCCGGATCGTCTCTCCGGCGGAGAACAGCAGCGCGTCGCCGTGGCCCGAGCCCTCGTGCACGAGCCGAAACTGGTGCTTGCCGATGAACCGACCGGAAACCTGGATGCGGACACGGGGCGCCAGGTGCTCGACCTTTTCCAGCGTCTGCTCAGGCCTTCGGGGACCACGCTCGTCCTCGTGACGCACAGCGGCGAGGTGGCCGCACTTGCCGACCGCGTGCTCACCATCAGAAACGGGGTGCTGGTCGAGGCCGAGGCGGGTACCCGGTCATGATCCTTTGGCGTGCCGGGATGCGCAACGTCATGCGGCACCCCTGGCTTGCCGTCCTCGCCGTGCTTGGGGTCGCCCTCGGCGTAGCCGTCGTGACTGCGGTGGACCGCGCCAACGAATCCGCCCAGCGCGCCTTCCGCATCGCCGCCGAGACCGTCGCCGGACGTGCGACGCACCAGATCGTGGGCGGCCCGACCGGGCTTCCCGAGGATCTCTACCGTCGCCTCCGCGTCGAACTTCGTTTGCGTGGTGCTGCTCCCGTCGTGACCGGCCACCTGCAGCTCTCCGGCGTTACCTTCCAACTGATCGGTATCGATCCCTTCTCCGAACCGCCCATTCGCTCCTTCTCCTCGCGCTTCACCGACAAAGGCGTCCTCACCGACCTGATGACCAGGCCCGGTGCGGTGCTCATGCTGCGCGAGACTGCTGCGGAGCGCCGTTTGACGCGCGGAGCCCGTTTCCCTGCCGCGGTCGCCGGGGCGAAGCGCGAACTCCACCTCGCCGGGTTCCTCGAGCCTCCCGACCCCGTGAGCCGGGCAGCACTCGCCTCGGTGCTGGTCTGCGACATCGCTACGGCCCAGGAGCTTTTGGGGCAGGCCGGACGCCTCTCCCGCATCGACCTGGTGGTTCCGGAAGGGGAGGGGGGAGAGGTGATGCTCCGTCAGGTGCGGTCCGCGCTCCCGGCCGGGGCGGGCATCGTCCCCGCCGGTGCGAAGGCCGGTGCGCTGGACCGGCTGACGCGCGCCTTCCGGCTCAACTTGACCGCGATGAGCCTCCTTGCCCTTGTCGTCGGGATGTTCCTGATCTACAACACGATGACCTTCTCGGTGATACGCAGGCGGCGCCTGATCGGGATGCTGCGGGCCCTGGGCGTGAGCCGTGCCGAGGTCTTCTCCATGATCTGCGTGGAGGCGCTCATCATCGGCGTCGCCGGTACAGTGGTCGGCCTCTTCGCCGGTTTTCTGCTCGGCTCTGAGCTCACCAGGCTTGTCACCAGGACCATCAACGACCTCTACTTCGTTACCGAGGTGCGCGGTGCGCCGCTTCTGCCAGGCACGTTCGTCAAGGGCGCCCTGCTCGGCGTGGTCGCAACGCTTGCCGCGGCCGTCCCGGCAGCGTTGGAGGCGACTTCCGCGCCGCCGCGCGCCGTGCTTTCCCGTTCCGTGGTCGAGTCGCGTCAAAGAAAAAGGGTGCCGCGCGCGGCCGCTTTCGGAGTCTTATTGCTCCTGTGCGGCGGCGCTCTTCTTCTTTTCGAGCATGGAGGCATAGTCGGCGGCTTCGTCGGGCTCTTCATCCTCATCATCGGGTACACGCTGCTCGTTCCCGCCGCCGTGCTGCTTATCACCTCGCTGCTTCTCCCTCTGGTCACCCCATTTCTCGGCTCCATCGGCAGGATGGCTGCACGCGGCGTGGCGGCTTCGCTTTCCCGTACCGGGGTTGCGACGGCCGCGTTGGTCGTAGCGGTCGCGGCCGGTATCGGCGTCGGCATCATGGTGGGGGGCTTCCGCCTTACCGTGCAGAACTGGCTGCACGATTGGCTGCAGGCCGATATCTACCTCACCTCCGCCGATCGCGGTGGCGGGCGCTACCGTCCACCGCTCGACCCCGCCTTGGTGCACCGCCTCTTGTCGCTTAAGGACAAGGCCCAGGTTACCCTTTCGCGGCGCGTACAGATCGAGGGGGCGCAAGGGGGTACCGAGATCTTCTCGGTCGAGGTACCTGAGCGCACCTTCGCGCGCTATCCCTTCAAGAAAGGGGACCCTGCGCAGATATGGGGGCGCTACAGCCGCGGAGAGGCGGTTCTCGTTTCCGAGCCTTACAGCTACCGTCATCACGTGGGACCCGGTGACAGCGTCACCCTTCGCACCGCCCGCGGTCCGAAGCGCTTTCCGATCGCAGGCATCATCTACGACTACGGAAGCGATGCGGGCATCGTCATCATGAGTCGGCGCGCCTACGTGGATAACTTCAAGGACGAAAGCGTCGACGGCATGTCCTTTACCGCCTTGAAGGGGATGCAACCGGAGCAGCTGCGGACCATGGTGCTTGAACAGGTGCGTGGGGAGGAGGTGACCGTGATCTCCAACGGCGAGCTCCGCCGGGCTACCGTGGAGATTTTCGACCGCACCTTTGCCATCACGGGCGTCTTGCGCATGCTCACCATGCTGGTCGCCTTCGTGGGGATACTCTCGGCCCTCATGGCGATGCAGGTTGAGCGGGCGAGGGAGCTGGCCGTGATGCGTGCGGTGGGGCTCACTCCGGGGCAGGTCTGGGGGGTGATTTGCGGCGAAACCGCGATCATCGGCACCATCGCCGGTGTTCTCTCGTTGCCGCTTGGGATCATAGAGGCGCTGGTGCTCATCTACGTGATTAACCTGCGCTCCTTCGGATGGACCATGCAGTTTGCGGTGACGCCTGGCGAACTCGCGGAAGCGCTCCTGCTTTCCCTGAGCGCCGCCCTTATCGCAGGGATCTACCCGTCCTTAAGGATCGCACGCACTTCTCCCGCGCTTGCGCTCAAGGAGGAGGACTGACATGCGCCGTGACGCCGGAAGTTTCAAGGTCTGGTGGAAGCGCGCCTTTTGCGCCGCTCTCCTCGTGCTTGCGGCGCTTCTTGCCCTTCGTCAGACCCAGAACCGGACCAGGGGCGCTCTTGAGGAAGGCGGGCTCAGCGTGAGCCAGGCGCTCGGGGGGAGTGCCGATCCCGGTTACTTTAGAGCGGAGAAACCACGGCACTTCACGTTTCCGGCGGACCACGGGCCGCATCCGGGCTTCCGAAACGAGTGGTGGTACTTCACCGGCAACCTGACCGGAGCCGACGGGCGCCGTTTCGGTTACCAACTCACCTTTTTCTCAACCGCTCTCACCCCTCATGCCGCCAAAAGGGGATCAGCCTGGGGTGCCAACGACGTATTCATGGCCCACTTCGCGGTCACCGACGTCAACGGCAAACGCTTTCATTTTGCCGAACGCTTCAGTCGTGCTGCGCTCGGGCTTGCCGGGGCCGCCGGTGACCCCTTTGCCGTGCATCTGGAGGACTGGAGTGCACGGCAGTTCAAGGCGGGCCCGTGGGGCGTGCGCCTTAGCGCCGCGGACCGCGACATGGCCATAGACCTCGATCTCACCGCCGTTAAACCTGAGATCTTGAACGGGGAGGGGGGGCTCAGCAGGAAGAGCGCCACCCCGGGCAATGCCTCGTATTACTACTCGGTCCCGAGACTGTCTACTGCCGGCGTCATCCGCGTAGGCGGGGAGCGCTTCACGGTGCAGGGGCTTTCCTGGCTGGACCGGGAGTGGAGCACCTCGGCGCTTGAATCGGGACAGGTCGGGTGGGACTGGTTCGCCCTGCACCTTGACGACGGCCGGGACCTTATGTTTTACCAGTTAAGGCGCCGCGACGGCAGCAGCGATCCTTTCTCCGGCGGCACGCTTGTGGCGGCCGATGGCGGCACCAGGACGCTCAGGCGGGAAGAAGTGCGGCTTGAAGTCGCATCCTGGTGGACCAGCCCGGAAAGCGGTGCGCGCTATCCTGCACTCTGGAGATTGCGCGTCCCCTTGGCACACCTCGCACTGGAGGTCGTGCCGAGGCTTCCGGACCAGGAACTCAGAACAGGTTTCCGCTATTGGGAGGGGGCTGTGGCGATCAAGGGACTGCAGGGAAGCCCGAACGGTTCGGGTTATCTGGAGATGACGGGTTACCGGGTTGGTGAGGGCGATACGGGGCACGCAGGAGAAGACGAGCGATAGGATTGATTGCAGCTTGTGGAATGGGAGGTGTTGACCGGACGGTCCTGAAACGAAAAAAGGACTTAGGAGAGTCCTAAGTCCTTTGTAAATGATGGTGGAGCTACGCGGGATCGAACCGCGGACCTCTTGAATGCCATTCAAGCGCTCTCCCAACTGAGCTACAGCCCCATCTAAGGAGCCATGTTTATAGCAAACGGCGCATGGGGTGTCAATAGATAATTTTCCACTGATTGCAAAAAAGAATTTCTTGTTCAGCCGCTCTGGTCGCGGCTTCACGGTGAAACTCCTCGTCAGGAACTCTGTATCTTATAGTGCTCGCGTAATGTCCTAGGTCTCGAACTTAAAGAGATATCCGCACCCCGGACATGCTTTTACAGGTGTTCCGAACCAGCTGGTTCGATTCTCCCTATACAGTCTCAGCCAACGCTGCCGATAAGGGTTGGTAACGTGCCGGTTGCATGCGATGTGGTAATGCGATAGTTTTGACTGGCAAGCGTAAGTATCGGTCCTAAAAATTCCCACCATGCGAAACAGTAGTCGTCCACAGACCCTTTCTCATGTTGCCGGCCGAACACTCTTAACACCCGGGAGACAGGCTTAGGTGAACCAACTGCAACAAATACTCTTCTTCAGAACCAGCAACGTCAACATCATCAAAATCAGGGGGATGGTTACCGCCATTGTCTGGACCCTCCTCATAGCGGGTGCGGCGGCCTGGACCGAGCATCAGGCGCGTCGGCAGGCGCTCCAGCTTGCGGAGACCGAGGCCAGGATTTCCCTTGCGAAAGACCTGGCGTTCAGGAAATGGGCCTCAAAACGCGGCAACATGTACCTGCTGCAAGGGCCGCTCGTCACCCCCAGCCCCTTTTTGAACCACGTCCCCGACCGCGACATAAAGAGCACGGAAGGGCAAGGGCTGACCCTGAAAAATCCCGCCATGATCATGAACGAGATAACCGGGGAGGCGCCGCAACTCTACGGCGTGCGGACCAGGATCACCTCGCGGCTGTACCTGAACCCGGTGGACGCCCCGGACGCCTGGGAGCAGACCGCCTTGTTCATCGTTGAGGGGACTCGTGAGGATTACCACGGTCTCGTCACTATCGATGGGAAGCCGCATCTGCGCATGATGCAGCCCATGATCATGGAGCAATCATGCCTTAAATGCCACGCCTGGACCGGCATCAAGGTGGGAGAGCTTCGTGGGGGGACCGACGTCTCCATCCCGCTTGAGCCTTTTTATGCTGCGGCGCGGGCGCAGACGCAAGGTGTCCTGGTGAGTTACGCGGCTCTCTGGTTTCTGGGGCTTACCGCCATTGGGTTCATCACCTGGCGCACCATGGTTCTCGAAGTCGAGCGTTGCGACCGCGAGGCCCAGATGGGCGAGAAGAACCTGCAACTCGAGACCGAGGTGACCGAGCGAAAGAACCTCGAGAACGAACTGCGTCACTCCCACCGGTACCTGCTGAACATCATCGACTTCATGCCCGACGCGACCCTCATCATCGACAGGGAAGGGCGCGTGCTGGTCTGGAGCCGTGAACTCGCCAGACTCACCGGCGTTCCGTCCGATACCATGATGGGGAAGGGGGACTACGAGTATGCTCTTCCGTTCTACGGCCAACGGCGGCCGATGCTGGTCGACCTCGTTCTTAACCCGAACGTCGATGTGGAGGAACAGCACTACGAAGGTTTCACCCGTAACGGCGACATAGTGCACGGCGAGTGCTTTGCTCTCGGGCTTGGTAACGATCCCGCCTATCTCACCTCCTCCGCCTGCGTGCTGCGCGACAGCAAAGGCGAGGTGATCGGCGCCATCGAGTGCATCCGCGACACCTCCGACCAGATGAAGGCGCAGAGACGGATTAAGCTGCTGGCGAAGATTTTCAATGAAAGCGGTGAGGCGATCGTCATAACCGACAGCGAGAACCGCATCATCGAGACCAACAGGGCGTTTGAGCAGTTCACGGGATACGAACGGGAGGAGGCTCTCGGCAAGAACCCGAGGATCTTGAAATCCGGGGTGGAAGACAAGACTTTCTATGAGACCATGTGGCGCTCCATCCTGGAGACCAACTACTGGCAGGGAGAGATCTGGGATAAGCGCAAGGACGGCACCCTTTATCCCAAGTGGCTCACCATCACGGCGATCCGTGGGCGAGGCAACCTGATCACCAACTACTTCGCCTCCTTCTCCGACATCACGCAGCGTAAAGAGGCGGAGCGGCGCATCGAGCAGCTAGCCCACACCGACACGCTCACCTCGCTTCCGAACCGGCACACCCTGGTTGAGAGGCTCTCCCAGGCCCTCGAACAGGCGAAGCGCGGCACGCACCAACTGGCCGTCTTCTTCGTCGACCTGGACCGCTTCAAAACTATCAACGATACGCTGGGACAC
The DNA here is from genome assembly GCF_004917065.1 of Geomonas ferrireducens. Taxonomy (NCBI): domain Bacteria; kingdom Pseudomonadati; phylum Thermodesulfobacteriota; class Desulfuromonadia; order Geobacterales; family Geobacteraceae; genus Geomonas; species Geomonas ferrireducens. The sequence goes on along the minus strand of NZ_SSYA01000002.1, from coordinate 708,932 downwards.
CACGTAGGCGACCTGCTGCTCAAAGAGGTGGCCGCAAGGCTCAAGAGCTCCTTGCGCGCGGAAGACATCGTGGCCCGTTTCGGGGGCGACGAATTCGTCGTGGTGCAGCCGCAGATACGGTCGCAGATCGAGCCGGCGCATCTTGCCGAAAAGATCCTGCAGACCGTCTCAGCGCCGTATTTCCTGGACAACAACACGGTGTACACAAGCCCCAGCATCGGCATCAGCGTCTTCCCGCACGACGGCACCTCGGTATCCGAGCTGTTCAAGAACGCCGACATCGCCATGTACCATGCGAAGGCGGCCGGCAGGAACACCTACCAGATGTTCACCCGTGAGATGCACACCGCCGCGCGGCAGAGACTTGCCATGGAGAACAACCTGCGCAGCGCCATCACTAACGACGAGTTTGTACTGCATTACCAGCCACAGGTGGAGGCGGCTACCGGCAAGGTCGTCGGTTTCGAGGCGCTCGTGCGCTGGCTGAGCCCGGAGGCGGGACTGGTTTCACCCGACCGGTTCATCTCCATCGCCGAGGAGACCGGCCTCATCCTCGAGATTGGCCGGCATGTCTTTGAGATGGCGTGCGAACAAGCCGCGAAGTGGAAGAAAGCCGGAGTGCCGTTCGAGAAGATCAGCGTCAACCTTTCTGCGCGGCAACTGCAGCAGCCGGACCTTCCCGAGATGCTTGCCACCATCATGGCGCGCTACGAGGTCGAGCCGGGCATGATCGAGCTGGAAGTGACCGAGAGTATGACCATGGAGCGTCCGGTGGAAAGTATCAGGATCCTCGGTGTCCTGAAGAGCATGGGGATAGACCTTGCCATCGATGATTTCGGCACAGGATATTCCTCGCTGAGCTATTTGAAGCTCTTCCCGGTCGACAAGCTGAAGATAGATCGTTCCTTCGTGAAGGACATCGAGATAGACCCGGATGATGCGGCCATCGCGTCGGCGACCATCGCCATGTCGCATTCTTTGGGTAAAAAAGTGGTGGCGGAGGGGGTGGAGACCGCGGCACAACTGGAGTTCCTGGTAAAACACGGCTGCGACATCATACAGGGATACCTTTTCAGCAAGCCTCTTTCAGCAGACGATGCCGTTGAGTATCTCAACACTATTTGAGGGGGAGGGAAAGCAAAAGAAGTTGGTATTGCTGGCAAAGTGACTTGACCAGTCTTCTTTTTACTGATATAAGGTTGGTCTCTTTTCGCAAGAGGTATTAGAAACCGCTTCAAAAATGCCGGAGTGGTGAAATTGGTAGACGCACTGGACTCAAAATCCAGCGGGGGCAACCCCGTGTCGGTTCGACCCCGACCTCCGGCACCATCCTAATGTACAGCAAGATACGATAAAGCGAAAAAGCACTGTGAAATCAGGGCTTTTTCTTTTTGTCGATCCAGCCAGATCTATTAAAATCCACCTCAAGCCACGTTTTTTGGGTATATTTTTGGGTATATGCGAGGGTAGTCCGAAATCGCATATACCCAAAATGGAGGTAAACCCAATGCCCAAGCGGATCGCGCCACTTTCCGACCTGCAGGTGAGCAGGGCGAAAACCCAAGGTAAGCAGGTTACGCTTTTTGATGGCGGTGGACTGTTCATCGTGCTCACCCCGGCTGGCGGTAAGCTGTGGAGGTTCAAGTACCGCTTCGGCGGTAAGGACAAGCTTCTTTCCCTCGGGAGCTACCCGGAGATCTCCCTGGCGGAGGCGAGGTCGAAGTGGGCGGTGTTCAGGAAACTCCTCGCCGAAGGCATAGACCCCGCCGAGGCTAAGAAGGCCGAACAGGCGGGCAAGGCCGCAGCGGCGGGGAGCACATTCGAAACCGTCGCGCGCGACTGGCACCGGCGCTTCAAATCCCAGTGGTCAGCCGGACACGCTGAACAGATCATGAGACGCCTGGAGCAGGACGTTTTTCCTTGGCTCGGGACGCGCCCCATCGGCGAGATAAAGGCGCCGGAACTGTTGACCGTCCTGCGGCGAATCGAGGCGCGATCTCTCGAAACGGCGTTCAGGGTGAAGACCGCTTGCGGTCAGGTTTTTCGCTATGCCGTCGCCGAAGGGCGTGCCGAACGGGACCCGGTTGCCGATCTGAGGGGGGCGCTGCCTCCGGTGAAAAACAAGAACTTCGCCGCGCCCACGGACCCCAAAAAGGTAGCGCCGCTGCTTCGTGCCATCGACGGCTTCGAAGGCTCCTTCGTGGTCAAATGCGCCATGCAACTGGCACCTCTTCTCTTCGTCCGCCCTGGCGAATTGCGCCACGCGGAATGGTCGGAAATCGACCTCGAGGCGGCTGAGTGGAACATCCCCGCCGCCAAGATGAAGATGGGGGTGCCCCATCTTGTCCCCCTGCCGCGCCAGGCAATAGAGATCCTGAAAAGCCTCCATCCCCTGACCGGGCACGGCAAGTACGTCTTTCCGTGTTCGCGCTCGTCTCAACGCTGCATGTCCGAGAATTCGGTCAACGCCGGACTGCGCCGCCTCGGGTTTGAGAAGTCCGAGATCACCGGACACGGGTTCCGCGCCATGGCCCGTACCATACTTGACGAGGTGCTGCAGGTCCGTCCCGAACTGATCGAACACCAGTTGGCGCACCAGGTGAGGGACCCGTTGGGCCGCGCCTACAACCGTACCTCCCACCTTGCCGAACGGCGCAAGATGATGCAGACTTGGGCGGATTACCTGGACGGCTTGAAGTCAGGAGCCAAGGTGCTGCCGCTCAAGAGGGCGAACTAAGCTGTAGGGCGCGGCGCTGTCGTTTATGCTATGTGGCCTGCCGGTCCCGGAGGGCCCGGATCACCTGAACCGGCCAGGCCGCTATTCGCTCCGAAAGCTTCACCGGCTTGGGATAGATCCCCTTCTTGATGCCGGCATACCATCCGGCGCGGCTGATTGGGAAGAGCGGGGTGATGGCGGGCCTGGCCGTTCTCGGTCCCCGGCCTGTTTTCCTGTTGGTGGCGGCCTGTTCTTCTGTCACTTCCCTCTGTCCGATGATCTGGTGCAGCCTCACGTACCCGTCACCGGGCAACTCGTTCCTGGCGTTCATGGCGACCTCCTCGATACGTTTTCCCTCTTGTTTGATCCGGGGAGGCAGCGGCTGTTTCCCGTGCCATGTCTTCTTTAGCTTAAAATATGCCAATGGTAATGCTGTGAATTTGCTAATGCTGTGAGTCCGTATGACACGAATCTGCTCCGAGAAAGTACATGCACCTGTTCAACGCCGGTACACCGGCAATAAGTGCTTGCACGATTCGCGAATCGCGAATAGAATATACGGCATGAACCTTAAACCCCAAGACATCGTCATCCTTCTCAAGCTGGTCGTGCTTGACGACCGCCCATGGTCCTTCAGCTCCGTCGCCGTCGAACTGGGCATGAGCCCTTCCGAAGTGCACGGAGGCGTCCAGCGCGCCGCAGCCTCCAGGCTGTACGACCCGAACAGGAAGGTGCCCATTTTGAGGTCCCTGCTGGAGTTCCTGGTTCACGGTGTCAAGTACGCTTTTCCGCCTGAGAGCGGACGGCTCACTCGCGGCGTCCCGACCGGGTACGCCGCACCGCCGCTTAACCGCCTCATCGCCCAAACCGACGACCCGCCGCCCGTCTGGCCTTTCGCCGAGGGGAGTGTCCGTGGTTTCGAGTTCGCCCCTTTGTACCGCTCCGTGCCACAGGCCGCCGTCAAAGATGAGGCCCTCTACGAACTGCTAGCACTTGTGGACGCGATCCGCGACGGCAAGGCCAGGGAGCGTGAACTCGCCGTGCAGGAACTCACCAGGAGGCTGATCCCGCATGAATAGAACCGTCGAAACCAACCTCGCCATGATCCGCCGGGTCGCCTTCCGTCTGGGCCGACTCCGTGAGCGGGTGGTGTTCTTGGGGGGCGCCGCCACGGCACTGCTTATCACCGACAGCGCAGCCCCGGACGTTCGTTTCACCATGGACGTCGACGTGATCGTAGAGATTGCTACCAGGGGGGATTACTACCGTTTGTCGGAGGATCTTCGCGCCGCCGGTTTCACCGAGGACGCCAGCGAAGGTGCGCCGCTGTGCAGGTGGCAGGTGGACGGGATAGCCCTCGATGTCATGCCCACGAACGAAGAGATCCTCGGCTTCAGCAACCAGTGGTACCCCGACGCCCTGGTGAACGCTACCACCCAAAGCATCAGCGAGGAAATGACCATCCGGGTGGTCACCGCACCCTATTTTCTTGCCACCAAGATCGAAGCATTCCGCAACCGGGGGAAATGGGATTTCTTCGCCAGCCACGACATGGAGGACATCATAACCCTCCTGGACGGGCGGCCGGAAATCGTGGAGGACGTCACCTCCGCCCCCGAGGATGTAAAGGAGTTCCTGGCCGGAGAATTCGCAAGATTCCTGAAGCATCGCTCCTTTCTAGATGCCCTTCCAGGCCACCTGCTGCCCGATGCGGCAAGCCAGCTTCGAGTCCCGATCCTGCTGGAAAGGATCAAGGCGATAGCCAGATTGTGATGCGGAATGCCGCTCGCGAAGCAGACTCATGGAACTGGCACTTGGCGGCAAAAGCTCCCGGAGCGGAAGGAAAGCGGCGCAGAGAGGGGAGGGGAGCGTGGTACTCCCGCCTTAAGAATGGCCGGTTCGGAGGGGGACGGAGTAGCGCAAGCGAAGCCGTATCCCGGCAGAACGGGCCGGGACCGGCTGAAGCTGCCGGTGTTTCACAACCGACTGCTTTGGTCCCAAGGATCGTCTCGCTACCTGTTCCGTGACAGGAAAGAACTCCAGCTTGGACCCGATTGTTCCCGCTTCGAAAGAGCCTCCCTGATCTCCGCCAACTGCCCGGAAAGCCCCCTGAGAACCTGCTCGATCCCAGCCAGCTTGGCATCCACCGTCGGTTCCCGTACCGGCTCCCGGGGAGAGGACTCCTCCGCAGTTTCGGACAACCTTTCCACCGCTGCCGAGAGTGCTGCGACCCTCTCCGCAAGCCCGGAAACCTGATCGAAAGTGGCGGGAGTTCCCAAGAGGTTCCGGGGGAAAAGCCGGTCCCGGATCAGCTCCGAAACGCTCACTCCCGCCTCCTCCGCCTGCCGCCGTAAAAGCTCCTTTTCTTCCTCTGAAAGCCGCAGCGAAACCTTGTCCATAGGCCGTCCGACACGCTCCTTTAGTTGTGCTACGCTGTGCTACATTTTTGGCCCCAGCGGGACCGGTGTCAATCCGGACGCTTATGCCTTTTTTTGAGGATGCCTGGCGCCAGGCGTGGCACCGCGTGGTACCGCGCAACACGCTGAAATGACGAGGCTTGCCGATGTCCGACATTTTAGCCCCCGTCAGGGGGCTGCATGAGGTGTGAAAGAAAACATCAGCCGAGCGGAGCGAGGCCCGCCGTGGCCTGCACGATCCGCGGCGATGGCATTGGAGACGCCACCACGTGGACAAGGAAACTCACTCCCCGAACCCGTGTCCGAACCCCTTGGGAGGTTTAAGCTCCAGCTCGCGTCCCGGACCCTTCTGAACCGGTGCGATCTCCCGTGCCGGTGCAGGTATGTTGAGAGGCTTGGACATGGAGGCGAAATCCTTCTCCGCTTGCCTTCGCACTTTGACCGCCTCCGGTCCGCGCACGGCATGTTCCATCTCCCTGACCTTCTCTCCGAACTCCCGGACCGTTTCGTGAAGCTTGTTTTCTTTTGCCGGAAGCTTCTCGCCGTAGCTCGCCCTGGTGAGTGTGGTGGTCTTCTCGTCGACCGTCTCCACGGCACGCGAGAGCCCCTCGACCGAGTTGGTGAAGACGCGGGTGCCGAACTGGGCGCGGGTCAGCGAGACGTTGAGGGCGTTGAAACTCGTCCTGCCGTACAGCGCCTCCGGCGCCTCCACATCGATCCTGGAGAAGAGAGGCGTCTTCGGCTCGGGGACGGGGGCGTACAGGATCGAGTGCTCCACGGTGCTCCCCTGGCTCTTGTGCACCGTGACCGCGTAGCCGTGGTCCAGGTGCCGATACCGGGCGAGGTCGATCTCCACGTTGCGGTCCCCGAGGTCGACGAGCGCGCATCCCTTTTCATCCAGCTCCCTGATCACCCCCATGGCCCCGTTCTGCAGGTCGAGCTTCGCGTCGTTCTTCAGGAGAATGACGCGGTCCCCCACGGAGAAGTTCCTCTCCTCTTCACGGTACAACCTGGTCTTCCCCGCCATCTCGGCGGCCGAGAATTCCTTGGTCACCGTGCGAGACAGGTCCCGGCCGTCGCGCTTCCTGGTGTGGAAGGAGTAGGTCACCTGAACCATGTTGCGCTCCCGGTCGAGCCCGGTCACCTGCGCCTCGGTGTTGAGCCGCGTCCCCCAGCGCTCCATCTGGCCATCCTTTCCCCTCTCTCCGCTAAAGAGCACCGTGTCTCCGACCTGGTACCCTTCCACCGTCACCCCCTGGCGCACGGGTGCGAGTACCGCGAAAGTATTCCCATCCATGATCTCGCCGGACAGGACGCGCGCCTTTCGGATCTCCAGGTTGAGTTCCCTGCGCGCCGCGTTGGTGGTGGTGAGAAGGATCACCTGCTGCGACCTGCCTGCCGCCTCCCGCTCGGGGAAGTGCGAAGGCTTGCGGCTCTCCTCCAGGTAATGCTCCACGACCGCCTTGCGCAAATCCAGCGGGTCGGCGATTTCGACCATCTCGCGCCTTTTTTCCAGAAAGTCCAGGGCCTCCCGCGCGTTGCTGCCGAAGGGGCGGTCCTCCCGGTTCAGCCCGCGCGCGATTTCCAGAAGCCCCGGGTCCCTCTGCCTCAAGATCTCGGTCAAGTGCGCGTAGTCGATCTCGCGCCTCTCCCCGAGCTCCCTCAAGGGGGCGAGCAGGTTTCCCGCCTGGATCCCCTGCATCTGTTTCGAGTCCCCCAAAAGGTGCAGCTTGACCTGTGCGCCGCTTTTCTGCAGCTCCTCGACCACGTCGAGCAGCCGCTCCGTCTGCCTCGCGCCGAGAAAGCCCGCCTCGTCCACGCGGATCACCACCTGGGTCCCATGCCCCGTCGGAATGAGAATTTTCTCACCCCTTACCACTACCATTGGCGGCTCCCCGTTTTGCCTCTGTAGGGCGAATTTGGAAGCCGGATTGGCATTTTCGAAACTCGAGATGGTGCAGGCGGATTTTCCGGTGGCAAGGGAGAGTTCCCGGGCGGCCTTCCCGGTGTAGGCGAGGTTGATCGAGAAGTGCACCTCCCCGTAGGGGCGCAGCACCTGGTCGTTGAAACGCTCCACCAGCTTCAGGGTGGATGTCTTCGCGGTGCCGGGGTCTCCCAGGGAGAAGGTGATCCCCTGTTTCCCGGTCAACTCGTTGAGCACCTCGGCTGTCTGGCCGGCCGTGAATGGCCGGCCCTGTTCTTCCGCAACCCGGTCCAGCAACCAGCTGACGCTGGTGGGAGCGATGGTGCTCTGGAAAGAGGGAAGGGCCCTGATTCGCTCGAGGTTCCGGGCCTCGAGCTCCAGCATCTCCTTCGTGCTGTAAAACTCCCTGCCGCAGGTGTCATGGCCGACTTTGAAGACGCCTTCCGTCCCGCCATCGATTGCGGCATCCAGCTCCGCCACCGAGTGCTCTCCGCCAGAGATGCGCACGGCCTGATCGAGGAGCCTCGCCCGGTCCACCACCGCTTCCCGGTCGGTCAGGTCCCGAACCGCCAGCGCCACCACCTTGTGGGCGTCGGGCCCCTCGTGCCGCACGGCGAGCCCGTGTTCCCTTTCCAGCTCGAACCGGGCCCCCTCCATGGATGTCCCGCAGGCCTTGAAGCCCCCCTCGAAGTACCGGGTTAGCTCGTCCTTGGTAATGGCGCGCTTCGGGTCTCTGGTCTCCAGCGCCGCCATCTCGTACAGCCTGGCATGGGGCACCCCGGCGAAAAGCCCCTCCGCCTGCCACTTCTCCACCTGATCGTCGATCTGCTTGCGCCTGGTGGAGAAGTGATCGATAAGAGCGGGATCGATCCCCTTCAACTCGATGTACATCTGGGCGCGATCCTGGATGGTCACCTGGAAGCCGCGCTCGGTGAGTTCGTGCGCGAGGGCCTGCCGGTACAGACGCCCTAGCAACTTCTGGTTCTTAAAGAAGAGGTCGGTGGTATTGGCCCTGAAGCTGCCGTCCGGAGTCCGAACCGCGTTCACCACGAAGACGTGCGAGTGGAGTTGCGGATCGATGTTCCTCGAGGTTGCGTGGTCGAACTTCGCGGCCACCAGCTCACCACTGTGGGCCCGCTCATCCTTCCGGTAGTGGCAGTAGTGTTTTTCCACATGATCGAGCACCGAGAGCACCGCCGCGTCATGCGCCTCCTTGAGCCCCTTCACCCCGGCGACGTAGGCGACGGAAACGGACTTGGGGGCGGAGAAGGTGGCGTCGTTTCCCGCCCGCCGGATCTCGACGACCTCCGAGGTCTTCGGGTCGCGACCATGCCCCGCAGCGACCAGCTGTCCCCCGTCCGGCGCTTCTCCACGGCACAGAGCCTTGAAATCCTCCGGGCGGACAGGACCGGCAAGTCCGAGCGCCCGGGCTCCTTTGCCGCACCAAAGGCTGCTTCCGGGTTCCTCTGCTCCCCCCAGGTAGTAGTCCTCCCTGGAGAAGTATCCTGCGGCGTGTCCTGCGGTCATCCCTCTGCATAGGGTCATCATGGCGTTGCTCCCGCGTCCGCTTTTCAATCCTGCGGCTAAAGGTCGAGTGGGCTTCTCGGTTCCTTGACCGTCCTCACCGGTACGCAATGCGTGTAGATCATGGTCGTCTTCAGGCTTGCGTGCCCCAGGAGTTTCTGTATCACGCGTATGTCGTAGTTTGCCTGCAGTAGATGGGTGGCGAAGGAATGGCGGAAGGTGTGGGCGGTGACCCGTTTCGGGATCTTCGCGCTGCGCACGGCAAGTCGCAAGGCCTCCTGTAGCTGTGTCTCGTGGAGGTGGTAGCGTCGCCGCTCTCCGGTCCCTGCTACCACCGTTAGCGACGATTGCGGGAAGAACCACTGATGAAGGAACTCCTTGGCTGCCTTCGGGAACTTCCTTTCCAGCGCATCGTCCAGAAACACGCCATGGTATCCTTCGGATAGGTCCAACTCGTGCTGCCTCGCCACCAACTCGATCTGTGCCCTTAGCGCTGGGAGCAGGGCTTGTGGCAGAGGCACGGTCCGGTCCTTATTTCCCTTTCCGTGCACGGTGAGAAGGCCTACGTCGAAGTTGAAGTCTCCGACCCTGAGCTGCAACCCCTCGAAAAGCCGCAGGCCACAGCCGAACAATAGCCCCACCACGAGCCGGTAAGGGGAGGGGAGCTTATCCAGGATGGCATCGATTTCGGCCCTGGAGAGTACCATCGGTACGTAAAGGGATTTTTTCGCCCGAGGCACCCCGCGCAACTCGCCGAACTCACGCTTCAAGGCGTGACGGTAGAGAAACAACAGTGAGTTGAAGGCCTGGTTCTGGGTTGATGCAGCGACATGGCACTTCACGGCGAGGTGGGTGAGATATTCCTTAACGTCCTCCGTTGACAGCTCTTCCGGTGGCTTGTTCTTGAGAAAACGCTGGAATTGGCGCGACCACTTCGCGTATGTCTTCAGGGTTTTCCGTGAATAATGGCGCACCTTGATCTCACCGGCGAGCCGTGCCAGTACTTCGTCCCACTCAGGGGAACATGACGTTACCTCATACCCTGCTTCACGGTACTGAGAGGCCCTTGCGAAAGACGGTAGGATGGAAGGCTGCTGTTCAGGAGGTCGCAGCGGGGAGCCCGGCAGATCCGCAGTTGAATGGATCGGTCGCTGCATGTCGTGGTAGAGAGAAACGGCATAGGCCGCCTGGCGTCGGTATTTGTCTGGCTGCTTTTTTTCGCCGAGCTTCGCCAGAAAGAGGCGGCCCCTCTCTGCCTCTGCCCCGTTGATGGAATACTTCGAGCAAAAATCGAGATAAAATCGGAGCCACATGATGTAATAGGTGTGCTCCTCAACCGGGACACCTCGGCATTCGAGAGTCTCGACATACCGTTGAACAAGCTTCTCTGACAAACGTATCATGGTTTCCCCCTGGCTCTCGGCCCTTCACAGATTATTGCAAGATGCTAATATTTCAACGAGAAATTTTACATTGATCGGGGCTAACCATGCGTGTTAAGTTGCAGCAATATTTTGAGCAGCCCCAGCGGAGGCGTTCATGCTCAAGAACATGAAGACGCAGACCCATCTGAAGCCGGGACAGAAGGGCACAAAACGGCTGGTCGCTGAATACGGTCAGTCGCTGGTGTGTGTTCGCTATCGATACGACAAGGTCAGACGAGTCAGGCTGAAGACCATCGAGATCATCGTGGAAGAAAAGGCCTGGCCCTTAGCCCCCGAGCATGGGGATGGGAACATAGTTGCTTTGCGTGTGGCATACGCGGAAAAGGCTCTCCGTGCCAAACTGAAAGCCATAGGTGCCAAATGGGACCCGGTCGAGAAGGTATGGCGTGTTCCTATCAGTTCAGTCCAGGGGACAGAATTGGAGGCGAGGATTCAGGATGAGTAGCTGCCATACCAATGTGAAGACATCGAGGCCGTTTCTAATACTAAAGTTGCTTATATAGGGAACCAGTATTTGTTACCTATATAGGTAACAAGTACCTTATATAGGTAGCCGCTATCCTATATAGGTAACTTTTCTAACCGGTCAATAACAAGTTGGACAGGAAAAGAATGATAAAAATTTACTCCCCCAAAGATGAGCTTCAGCTCGCAATGATCCGCGGCCTCCTCGATTCCGAAGGAATTCAGTATTTCGTGTTGAATGATAACTTTGGTTCTATGCGGGTAGGACCCCAAATTGATCTACTGAACAAGAAGACGATAATGGTTGCTCCAGAAGATGCCGAACGCGCTAAGGAGATCATTTCGAGCTTGGTTGAATCGGACCTTCAAGACGATGGAAAACCCGGACATTACGCCATTGGCCAGAAGTTCAGAATGGTTATTGAAGCAATGCTTTTTGGCTGGTTCGTACCGGGAAGAAAGCGGAAATAAGTCAGCAAATAGGGTTTGTGGCGCGACATTGGCACTGGCACTGACGATTCCCAACCACACGGCTGGACCGGTTCGGACCGGTCAGCCGCAACCCGTTAGCTGGAGATGAAATGAACCATGATGAAACAATCGAATTAGTTTGCAGGATGGCACTGGAGTTCGAGAATCGAGGCAACATTTCGATGGTCGGCCTTATAAGAAAGTCTGGATACCCGGCAATTCACGACCAAATCACAGAAAATGAATTTTCAGAATATTTTCGCAATCATTCAGAACTCATAGAGACATGGCTGGCGGAGTCAGACAATAAACGCACAAGCTCTGGTTGGTACATAAAAGAACCGGGAGATAGCTTCACAAAAAGCAAACAATGGGTCGTCGGCTTTTATCCAAATGGCGAGACCAGGGAGTTTCATGAAGCAGCAGAAGCTTGCGGCTTCTATTTGAAGATGGAAGCCGAGGAGATTAGGAAGATCAGCTAACCACGTCCATAGACGCCGACCGCCCGAAAAAACTGGGCGGGCGGGTCATGGCCGACCCCGTTGGATAGAGGGATGAAATTTATTAAATCCATCATTCTGGTCGCGGTCGTAGGAATGGCCCTGGCGACGGTAGCTGTATCTATGTATGTAAATGACAAGCTCACTTTTTATGTGACTGGGCAAGTCAAAGACTACAGAGGCAAACCTGTGCCATCAGCAACAGTTGTAGCAAGCTTAGGCCTTGACTGTTAGGCAAAGAAAAAACTAAGATGAAAATCAGAATAGAACCAAAAACCTGGAAAGATGTCTTAACCGTGATCGTACTAGCGATCATTCCGTCGTTTGCAGTGATGCCCTTTGAGAAGTACATTCCTGAAACGATTATCCAGATAGTGAGCCACCATTCCTCAACATTCGGATACCTATTGCTTTGTTACGAGGCGAAGGAAGTGAAAATAAAATATCTTGCCGCAGTCGCTGTTATTGTCTGGCTGATAATGATGGCCACTTACTCGATGATGTTTTGGCACTTAATAGGCAGCAAATATACGATCAAAGGCATTATCGCGGGTGGATTTCTGTCGGAGGCAGTATCAGTAGTTGCGGGGAGTCTATTGTTCGTTGCGGGAAAAGAACTGAGATACTACTACAAATACTATCTGAAAGACTCAGCCTAACCAGGCCCTTAGACGCCGACCGTGGCTGAGAGGCGCCCCGGGCGGGTCAAGGGCGCGAGCCGTTGGCGAGGGAAGAACATGAACTTCGATGACGACTATCCTACCTGCGAAGAAACATCTGCGGTCCTGAGGATTTTCTCCGACGAAATCGATCCGAGAGAAATAACGGAACTTCTCGGAGTGGAGCCGTCGTCCATACAGATAAAGGGAGAGAGAAAGTACCCGAATAGGGCCGAATACATAAATAAAGAGAATGGATGGTTTCTCCACAGCGAGGACAATGTTGAATCCAAGGACTTGCGAAGACACCTCGATTGGCTCCTGAGCAAGATGAACAACTGCCACAGTCAATTAAGGGAGTTAGCAAGCAAAGGAGCCGAGATAACAATTTTCTGTCCATGGCGATCCGCGTCTGGTCATGGTGGGCCAACGATGGACCCACAACAGATGAAAGTTCTAGGCGATTTAGGCATTGAGGTTGTTTTTGAGTTTTGGGTCTGCGATGACAAAGAATAAGGACCATCGGGGACGTAGGGAACTAATGTAACTTGCTAGTGTGGCAGGTACGGAAGGACTGATTCCAACCAAGGAGTTGGACCGGTCCAAAACCGGCCGGTCAACTTCCGCCGTTGAGCAGAATAAACAATGAGAAGCAACATGTCATTCCGAAAGGTTCTGAAAATTATTGCGTTCGTAGTTGCAGGATTGGCAATTTGCTATGCCTGTAGCGTCTTTGGTTACCTTCAAGGATATGTTGACGGCAGTAATGCCCCAGTAAATGCCTGCTACAACGTGTCCGTATTGGAGTCCATCCGAAGTGGCGACAATACAATTGCTATCAAAATGTTAGACACACAGTTGGATGCAAACATTATCTATCATTGGACACTTAAAAATCGAGGCAGATCAATATTTGATGTGATGGGCTTTGGTCAATTCGACAAAGGTTTCATGGAGTGCGTTGCATCTTACCGGAAACATTTGCCACTAAACGATTCAAATAAAGAAATTAATGACGCCATTGCAAGCGTCCTTCATCAGTATTCAAGCGGCAGGACAAAAAAGAAACACGGAAAGCTCAACCAGGAAGATGCACCGGGCCAAAAAGCCGCCCGGTGATCTCCCGGTCCGTTGGCCAGATATAAAAGAGAAAATATGATTCGCAGCATTATTAATTCGTTATGCATGGGTTGCGGATGTTCACTAGTAGGACTTCTATGCGGCCTTGTCGTCAGCAGCTATGCAATAGGAAACGGATGGAGTGACTTTTGGGTATATGCGGCAGTGACTGCATTTCTAACTGGCTACGCTGCGTGGTGGTTATTGATTGAAAAAAGGCCTCATTTATTTCTTGAAGTTGAAGGTAAGTTGAGAAGTGGAGTGTTTGTTGGCGCAATTGCAGGATTCGTCGGACATTACATTTGCTGGTATGTAATTATCCTTTCAAGGAACATCTGTTACTGGTTTACTGGTGGTTGCCTCAGTTCCCTGGGTGATCCGCCTATAAATCCTATATATGCCATTGTCGGAGCACTACCATTAACCCTCTGGAGCTTGTTATTTTTTGGAATCATCACAGTTCCTGCTGGTGCCATTGTTGGCGCTGTCGTGGCTAAAATTACAATAAAGGAATAGCTTCAAAGGCCAACAAGGAAGATGCACCGGACTGAAGCCGCCGGTGATCTCCCACTACGTTGGCAGGAGATACCATGAATGGCAAGCTGATGCTCTCAACAGGTTTATCGCTAGCCTTACTATGCGCAAGCAGTCCATCAGCCATGGCCGGATCATCTGAACTAGCTATTCCGATTCCCTTTCACCCTTCGAATTCGAGCTGCAGAGATTTTCTTCGACGCAATCATATAACGGATATCCGTGACTGTGACATCTCCGAAACGGGGAATTTTGGCACTATATCAGACCGCACATTCTACTACGTGATTTATTGTATTATCCCGGCTTATTCTTCGGAACCTGGTAAGTGCGGAGATGAATCATTTCCTGGACGGTATTACCGCAAACGGGGAATCGGTATTTTTGTGCAGGAAGGGGCAGAAAAGCATACAAGACTTTTTCTTGAGCGTGGAGACCCAGATATTGGCATGTATTTGTATCAGAATCCAGCCATTGTAAAAAACACATTTGGAACTTTCCTGCATGTACCGATTGGGGTGGATGGAACTGGGAACTTCAACGAGAGTGAGTATTACATCTGGGACAGCAAAAGTGCCACCTGGAAGATGCTTGATACGACAAGCTGGATTAGCGAGTTATCGGAAAGACTCCCTGCTGGTCTAACCATCAATAAAGGCATCTGGCCAGACATAGACGCGATGATAGCAGAAACGAGTTTGTACAAGGAAAACGATGGAAATTGCTGTCCTACTGGTGGAACTGCGGTAGTTAAGCTCACTCTAGAAGATCTTCGTTTTAGAATCCAATCAGTAAAGTTTAAAAAGTACGTAGAGCAGTAGTGTAATAAGGGTACAGGCTTCTTTTACCACCCCAGACTGCGAAGAGGATAGCCAACCACGTCCTTAGACTCGGTCGGCTGACGCCGCCGGTCAATGCCGCCCCCGTTGGCACGTATTTCTGGTAATCCATAACAGGAGTTGCAAATGAAGGCTGAGTCGCATGGATCTTTGGTGGCAGGGGTAAGCTTGCTATTGATCGGTATCCGAATTCTACAAAGCGGCAGTTTTTATTTTAGAGGTATTGATTTAATGTTTTCCAGGTCAAAGTATATCTCAAGCAGTATATTCCTTCTTTGCGGGATCTTACTGATTGTAGGTTCGTTTGCCGATAAAAAGACTAAAGAGGATCTGAAGTAGTTGTCCAAGGGACAACGGGGACAGTGGTAGGTTGTGTAAATAGTTAACGATGGCAAGTTGCCAACCAAGCGGGTGGACCAGGTCTCGCGGCTCGTGAGTGCTGGTGAAAGCTGGTAGGAGCCAGGCGCTCCGCCGGTCACCTCGCGCCGTTGGACAGGAAGGAATAATTTGAAGAACATCCAAGTAATCGACGGGGCAGACAACTGCGTTTATGACGTCTTCTCAGCCACAGAGGAAGAATTCGACTTTATTTTCCCTAAAGGAACGGACATCGCCTTTATTGATGAGGTAGTTGCTCGTCATAAAGGTTCTGACGCGAGAATCAAGCTTGAAGATGCATTCAATCGAATATGGTTAAGGCGCATAAGGAAATCAGAAGCTATGGGAATCCACGGAGTGTTGTTCTATGAGCTTGAGAGAAAGAAGCGGTATTACCCAAGTCGTCGTGACGAGGAAGCCACCAACCCGAACGGCACTCGGCTGAGATAAAGGCTAAGCCCAACCAAGGCCTTGGACACCGACCGGTGCTGAGAAGCGCACCAAGCGGGTCAAGGCCCAGCCCGTTGGCGAGGAGAGGCAAGGTGACGATTTGAACCGCGAAATGACAGATGAGATTACCCGGATTGGAGGCGACCCCTCTGATATTTTGTGGGAGTGGTTTCTTCATCGAGGCCCGCATGGAAGCTATTTTACTTGGGGCCAATCACGAAAGAGCCCACCGGGATATGTCGGACTTGAACATCTCAAGACAGTTATAGCTGACTTCGAGGACACTGAACCAGGTTTCTCCAGCCGTGCACGCAATATAGCTAAATCAGCCCTGAACTCCATTTATCCCGACATAGTGAGAAGAGGCATCCAGATCATCTCAGTGGTAGGTAATGCTGAAGATTTCAAAGACATAAACGAATTGACTGTAAGCTCAGAC